>JBKPDU010000129.1:0-18389 GCA_046728055.1 Actinomycetota bacterium
TCGTCGGGTCGCTCCGTCGGGACGCCTCCCCGGTCGTCGATCTGGCCCGGATCCTTGGATGGCCCTTGATAGCCGAGCCGACGTCGGGCCTTCGGATTCCCGGGGCCCTCTCCGCCGGCACGTTCCTCCTGGCGAGCGAGTCGTTCATCTCCGCACATGTGCCGGAACTGGTCCTCCAGATCGGCGCGGCCCCGACGTCCCGATCCGGTCTCGGGTTCGTTGGAGACTCGAAGCGCCTGTGCATCGTGGACCCCGACCGATTGGTGGCCGATCCGACTCGACATGCCGCGCTCCGGCTGGAGGCGGACCCCGCGTCGCTCGCCCGTGCACTCCTCAGACGAATCGAGCCGCGTGAGGGCTCGGCGTGGTGGCGCGAGTGGGACGAGGCCGACCGGATCGCCCGCCGAACGGTGGACGATCTGGTGGATTCCTGGGAGGAACCGTTCGAGGGGCGGGTGGCCCGGGACCTCGCGGCGTGCCTACCGGACGGCGGCACCCTGGTGGTCGGCTCGAGCATGCCGGCGCGAGACCTGGACGCCTACATGCGGCCGCGTTCGGGCATTCGGGTGCTGGGGAACCGCGGGGTAAGCGGGATCGACGGGTTCGTCTCGACGGCGCTCGGCGTCGCCGCCTCGGGTGTTCCGACCTTCGCGCTGATGGGGGACCTGACCCTCCTCCACGACGCGAGCGGGCTTCTGTGGAGCGGCGGGAGAGGCCACGACGCGGTCTTCGTGGTGCCGAACAACGACGGCGGGGCCATTTTCTCGTTCCTCGAGCAACGCCGGCTTCCGGAGCTCGCCGAGTTGTTCGTGACGCCACACGGTCTGGACCTGTCGAAGGTGGCCACGGCGGCCGAGGCCCGACACGGGCTGGTCGAACGCGGCGCGGACCTCGGCCCGACACTCATCGAGGCGTCACGGTCCGGGGGAGTGTGGATCGTGGAGGTGCCCTCCCATCGCGAGCTGAACGTCGCCCGGCACCTCGAGGTGGATGCCGCCGTGGCCTCGGCCATGGAGGCTCGGGGTTAGGGCTCGCCGTACCATGTCTCCATGACAGCGGGCTCGGTTCCTCGGCGCACCCGAGTGGGCACGGTGGCTTATTGGAGCGTGGCCGTCCTCTTCGTGGCGTTCGGGTATCTGGCGTTGTTCAGCTTCGGTGCGCCATTCCTGCTGACGGGACTCGCCATGATGGTCGTGTCCCCCTGGCGCACCCGCCGCGAGGTCCTCTGGCCGACGCTCGTCGGCGTGTGGGCGTTCGTGCTGGGCTATGTGCTGGTCGCACCGCTCGGATGCACGACGACGGCGATGGCGGTGACGGCCGGTTCGCCGGCCGCCGAATCCCACACGACGTGCACCAACATCCTGGGGATCGATTATTCGGGAACCGGGATCTACAACCCCAGCCTCGCGCCGGCGGTGTTCGCGGGGATGGCCGCGGGCGCCGGCGGTGCCCTGGCGACGCGCTTCCTGCTCCGTCATCGGCGGGTGGCGACCGCCTCCAGCTAGCCCCAGCGGAGCGAGTCCAGCAGCGCCCGGAACTTTGCTTCGGTCTCGTCGAGCTCTTCCTCGGGGACCGAGTCCGCGACGATCCCGGCGCCGGCGAACAAGCGCGCGGTCGTGCCGGTGATCTCGGCGCACCGAAGTGCGATGGCCCACTCGCCGTCACCGTTGGCGTCCACCCACCCAACCGGCCCGGCGTAGTTTCCCCGGTCGATCGGTTCGAGGTCCGAAAGCGCTTCCCGGGCCTCCTCTCGTGGGGTCCCGCACACGGCGGGTGTGGGATGCAACGCGGCCACAAGGTCCAGAGCGGTCACCGACGGGTCGTGGAGCCGGCCGGCGAACGGCGTGGCCAGGTGCCACACGTTCGCCGTACCCAGGAGCTCGGGCTCCAGCGGTCGGGTGAGGCCGTCGCAGTAGCCGCCGAGCACGCGGGCCACGTCCTCGACCACCACCGCGTGCTCCTCGCGATCCTTCTCCGAGGAGAGGAGCAGGCGTGCGGAGATCTGGTCGCGGTTGAAGTCCCCGAATCGCAGCGACGACCCTGCGAGCGGCGTGGCTTGGACCTCGAGGCCGCGACGGAGCACGAGCAGCTCCGGGCTGGCGCCGACCAGGATGCCGCCAGGCCGCGGGATGTCCGGGGGAAGCTCGGGCGCGGCGAACGCGTAGCAATCGGGGTCCACCGCTCGAAGACGCCACAGGAGTTGCTTCGCGTCGAGCTCCCGTTCCGCATCGACGAGGAGCGTTCGTGCCAGGACGACCTTTCGGAGGTTTCCCACCCGGATTCGCTTGGCTGCCCTGGCCACCGCTTCCGCGTACTCGTCCGGTTCGGGGTCGGGGCGAAGCTGGACGTCGTGGAAGGCGTCGTGGGGGACGGCCCGGCCTGTCCATTCCTCGCGCTGTGAGTCGGGGGACGCGAACCCCTCCGGGAACACGTCGAGCTCCCAGGTCTCTCCGGGCACGTGGCGGGCGACGACTCGAGAGGGGATTACCGCGTCGGCCGCCCACCGGTCGTCGAACGGGATCGCCGCCACGGCGATCGGCGCGGGGCCCTCGTCTTCCCTTCCGATCGACCGGAGGGCGTCGGCGGTCAGCCGGGCAAGGCGGAGGATGCGCTCGGGACCTGCTTTCGCCCGGATCCGGCCGGCCACGCCCGTCCCCGCGACCCCGAGACCTGACCGCTCGAAGAAGAACCCGCCGGCCCGATAGTTCGCCAACAGGTCGAACGCCGGGCCCAGCCTTCGGCCCTTGGCCACGAGCCTTGGGCTCGCCTTCACGGTCGCCTCGTGCGCGCGTGGGCCACGCTTCTCACGCGCGTGTCCCCGCCAGCACCTGCGCGATTCCTCCGGAAAGCGGCACTCGCTCGGCATCGGGGAACCCTGCGTCCCGAACCGCAGAGACCATCTCCGCCACCGGCGGCAGGTAGGCCATCGACCTCGGGAGGTACGCGTACGCATCGCGATCCGAGAGCAGGCCCCCGATCACCGGTACGACCCGCCGGAAGTACACGGCATGGCCGGCTCGCATCAGCGGGCCGTCGGGCTGTGAGGCCTCGAGGAGCGAGATCCGCCCACCGGGCCGGACCACCCTGGCGATCTCGGAGAAGAGCGCACCGAGGTCCACGACGTTTCGAAGGGCGAACCCGCAGACGGCCCCGTCGATGGATCGATCGGCCAATGGAAGGCGAAGGACGTCTGCCTGGACGAGCGGCACGTCCGTGGCGGCCTTCGTCAGCATGCCGAGGGAGAAGTCGAACCCCACGGCCCGGTACCCGTCGCGCGAAAGCTCTCGACAGAGGTCACCGGTTCCGCATGCCAGGTCGGCGACCAGGGCTCCCCCCGGCAGCCGGAGCTCGCGAACCGCCCGTCGTCGCCATCCGACGTCCATCCCGAACGTCATCACCCGGTTCACCAGGTCGTAGCGGCCGGCGATGGCGTCGAACATGTCGCGGACGCGGCTGGCCTTCTCGTCCCCTTCCGGCAGGTGCTCAGCCCTCATGGCAGGTCGTCCACCCTCTGCGGCACGCGCTCGGTCCTCATGGCGCGGCACGGCCCATGCGCTGAGACTCGGCCCGGGCCGCCTCGAGCTCGGCGGACTCACCGACCCGTTCGATGTGATCTTCAGCCACGCGGAGCAGGACCCGGCGGAAATGGCTTGCCACGAGGTCCGTCACCGCGGGGAGCAACGTCCGGAAGGCCTCGACCAGCCGGGCGGCCGCCTCCTCGTCCGAAGCAGCCGTGTCGCGGATGGGCTTTCGCACGTGATCGTCGAACAGCTCCACCGCTCGCTGAGCCAGCCCGAGCATGGCCTCATGCGTCTGCCGGGCCAGCGACAGCAGCTCTCCGAGCGGAAGGCCGAACTCGAGGAGCTTCAGAGCCGCGCGGACCGTCTGGATGTCGGCCGTGGCGTAGCGGTCCTCACCGTCGACCGGTCGGGACAGGCGGATGCCCTCGCGCTCCACGGCCTGGATCAGCGAGGCCGGCACCCCACTCGCCGCGGCGAACTGATCCAAGGACAGCACGTCCTCCCGTCCCGCTCCCTCCGCCCGCGCGGCGGCCACGGCGGCGGCGAGGTCGGCATCGGCCCGTCCCAGGCCACCCTCGACGACCCGCTTGATCACCGCGAGCGTCAGGCCCTTGCGCTGCAGGGCCCGGATCTCGCGGATCCGCTCCACGTGCTCGGGGCCGTACCACGCGACCCTGCCCTCCCTGCGGGGCGGGGGCAGCAATCCCTTCGACTGGTAGAAGCGGACCGTGTCGACCGACACTTCGCTGGCCGCGGCGACCGCTTCGACCCGGTACCTCACGACCTTCAACTCTACGAGTGTTCGCTCGAACCTTCCAGGTTCGGGCGGCCACTGGGAAGGAGATCTACAGGGGCTTGAAAGAGTAGGAGAGGAAGGAGCAGTCCCGCCTGGCCACCACCCAGATCACCACCCGATCGGGCGGCTGGCCGGCGGCTGGCGCCTGGAGGTAAACGCCGATGTAGGCGGGTCGGCCCTTGTACGTGGCCTGGATCAGCCGCACCAGCCGGTCCTGACCGCTCAGGTCGGCGGGCCCGGCCAGGCACGCAGCCGCGCCCCCGGCCTGAGCGGCCATCTCTTCCGTTGCCGAGGGCGCGGCCAACGTGGCGTCCGCGGCTGAACGCTTGGCCAAGGAAACCGCCAGATCCTCCAGCTTCATGGCGTCGTAGTCGGCGTTCGGCTGAATCTCCAAGGGGACCGAACCGGAGGTCGCCGCCTCCAGGCCCGGCGCCGAAGTCGGTGACGCGAGCGCGCCGCCGCCGGCGGCCGGCTCGTTCTCAGCCTCCATGCCGACCCGCGGCAGGGCCACCGCGACCACGGCGACCAGGACCGCCGCCGCGGCCAGTCCGGCCGCCCACTGCGTCCAGCCGCCCCTGGAACGACGGGTACGCGGTGTGAGTTCCTTCTCTGCCTCCGCAATCACCGGTCTGGTCGTCCCGACTGGGACGGGCACCTGAGGGAGGTCGCGGAGGAGAGTCACTGCGTTGGTGGACAACTCGATCTCTTCGCGGCAGGTTGCGCACGTGGCCAGGTGTGCGTCGACCTCGGCGCGCTCGTCTGCGGTGAGCGTGCCGTCGACGTAGCCGGCCAGGTGCTCCTCGGGGTGGGTCATCTGGATCTCGCCTCGTCTGACGGTCCCGCCGGCTCCGGACGTTCCCGCACAAGACCACCTCGAAGGGCCCGAGCCAGCGCCACCCGGCCCCGGTGCAGGCGCGATTTCACCGTGCCCACCGGGACCCCGACGATCGAGGCGACCTCCTCGTACGGCAGGTCCTGCACGTCGTGGAGGATCATGACCACCCGGTAGTCCTCCGGGACGGCGAGCAGGGCTCGCTGCACGTCGATGGAGAGGTCGGTCGTGTCGGCGTGGTCCGGCGCCGCTGGAGGCTCCGGCTGGCGATCGTCGGCAGTGCTGAGCACTGGGGTGCGGCTTCGTTTGCGGAGCAGGTCGTAGCAGGCGTTCACGGTCACGCGGTGCAACCACGTGGTGAACGCGGCCTCGCCACGGAACGACGCGAGCTTGCGCAGTGCCGTGAGGAAAGCGTCCTGCGTGGCATCACGAGCGTCCTCCTCGCGACCCGTCATCCGCAAGGCCAGGTTGTACACGCGACGCTCGTGGCGTTCCACGATGATCCCGAACGCCGCTCGGTCCCCGTCCACGGCGCGACGAACCAGATCCTCGTCGCGCTCCCAACTCTGCATCAGGCCGGTCCGACCACCCGGAACTCGCCCACCTCCGCCCGATTGCCGTCGTCGGTGGGGACAACCGTGGTGATCCACAGGAGAACGTACCGTCCGCTCGCGGGCTCGATCGACTCTCGCATGTCCGAGGTTGCCGTGATCGTGGGACGCGCGCCGGCGGCCATGGCCGTCGGGTCGTCCCCCACCACCACGGTGAACCGATACCCCGGGGAGGGTGTCTGGAGCCGGAAGCCGGTGACGGTTCGCGCCCTCCCCAGATCGAACAGCATCCCCACCCCGGACTTGTTCAACTCACCGTCGTAGTAGTTCTCCGACCTCCATGCGGTCAGGGGATCGCCGTCCGTCGCCAGGGGCATCCCCGAGTCGTTCTCCTGGTCGTCACCGTACGGATCCATCGGGGCGACCGTGACGAACCTAAGGACTCGAGTGGCTGGCGCAGTGCTCTCCTCGTCCGGCCCGAACCGGATGCCGACCGGCCCGCCCAGCTCCAGCTTGCCGACCCACAGTCCTGCCCCCAGGGCGACCGCCGCGATCAGCGCGACCAGGAGCGGGACCGCGAACCAGGTCCGGAACGACGAGAACCGGAGGGGCGGCGGTGCCGGCGTGATGGCCGCCGTGTCTCCGAGCCCGGGCCGGCGCGCCGGCGCTGCCGCGTCGTCCCCAGCCAGCCCCGCCGCCTCGCGGAGCGCAGCTTCGAACTCACCGACGGAGACGAACCGGTCGCCGGGTTCGGGTGAGAGCGCTTTTCGCACCACCCCGTCCAACTCGTGGGTCACGTCTTGCCGGTGATCCCTCGGGGATGGGTCGCCGTCCCCGGGCGGTCGGCCCGTGAGGAGCTCGAACAGCAGCGCGCCTGCTCCCCAGACATCGGTTCGTACGTCAAGGGGCTCACCGGCGGCCGCTTCGGGGGCGACCGGCGCGGGCTCGAGGAACTGGATCGCCTCGCCCGGTGGCATCGAACGAACGACCGCCTCGCCGAATCCGAGATCGCAGACGCGGATCGTCCCGTCCGTGCACTCGATGACGTTCTCCGGTTTCAGGTCCAGATGCAGGACGCCGGCCTCGTGGGCGGCGGCGATCGCCTGGAGCGCGCCGTGCACCAGGCCGGCCCCCTGCTCCACGGGGACGTCCCCATCGCGGCCGATCACGGAGCGGGCGCTGTCGCCGTCGACGTGCTCGCGGACGACGAACGCGATTCCGTCGTCTTTCCCCGTGTCGAGGAGCCGGGCCAGGCCACGATGGGACGCCAGCGCCACCATCCGGAGCTCCCGGTCGAGTGTGTCGGCGAACTCGGGGTTCCCGGCGAGCTCCGGGTTGATCAGCTTCACGACCACGCGGCGGTCGAGGATGGTGTCGGTGGCCATCCAGGATGTGCCCGTCCCGCTCGTGCCGAGTTCCTGCTCGAGGGCATACCGGCGGGCGAGCACGATGGGCGGTGGGGTCGTCACGCGGTGAGTCTACGTCCCTGCTTGCGCCGGACGGCCGAGATGCGTGGAGGCAGTCAGAGGGTGGCGGGCCCCGAGGTCTCCTTGGCCCTGGTCCTGACCACGGATTCCAGGAAGCCGACTCGACCGGCGATCAGGGTGGAGGCCATCTTCACCACCACGATGGTCGCCTTGCCAGTTTGGGGGTCGATCGAGAACCCGTCCGCGTCGGGGATCCTGGACCCGGGCGCCTCCTCCTTCACCAGGTCCACGGCGGCGCGGTACGCCTCGGTCCGGTTCCCCGTCTCCTTGAACACCGTGGCCGCCTTCAGCGCTGCATCCGAAGCGGCGTTCGTCACCTTGTACTGGGTGAGCCCGATCGATCCGGCGTCGAAGCCTGCCACGAGCACCGCCGCCAGCACCGCCAGCCACAGGATCGTGAGCGTTCTCGTGACCCCGCGTTCGTCCCGGATCGTTGGCGTCTTCATCTGTGCCACCTCGCCATGAGTTGCCTCCGCACTACATCGACCTCCTCCACCCGGAACATGAGTGCGGCCGCCACGAAGGCGAGGATCCCGGCCGCCACGGCTCCCAGCACCTGGGCGGCCTGACCGACGAGCGAGCCCGTGCCGATCCATCCCCCGATCGCACTCGACACCACCCAGGCCACGCCGGCAGTGATGCCCGCGGCCAGCAACGTCCGGGAGAGTCCGGACAGGATCCGTCTCCCGTCGAGCCCGCCGAGCCGGCGCCGGATCAGGGCGAGCAGCGCAATCGACCCAAACGTGTACGCAATGGCGTGCCCGAGCGCCAGGCCGGGCACCCCCAACCCCAGCGCCAGGACGAACAGCAGGTCGATAAGCACATTCAGCCCGACGGCCGCGATGTTCACCAGCGCCGGCGTCCTGGTGTCCTGCATCGAGTAGTACGCCCGCAGCAGCAGCTGGAACGTGGAGAACGAGAACAGGCCCAGGGAGAAGAACACGAGGATGCCGGACACCAGGTCGGTGCTCTTCGGACCGGCCACCCCGTGTTCGAGCAGCAGCCGGACGATGGGGACGGCGAGCGCCAGGTAGCCGAGGGCGGCGGGCACGACGATGACGGCGGTCCACCGGATCCCCCGGGCCAGGAGCTCGCGGAAGGCCTGCCGGTCCCCGTCCACCCATCGGGACGACATGGCCGGGAGGAGCGCGGTGAACACCGACACGACGAAGATGGCGTGCGGCAGCTGGAACAACATGAACGCCGCGGCGTACGCTGTGTAGCCGCCCTTCACCCGAGCCGCGAGGATCAGGACCACCAGGTATCCGAGCTGGTTCGCCACGACGTAGACGACTACCCACTTCGCAAGGTGCGCGATCCGGACCACGGCCTCGTCCATCCACGCCGACCGCCACCGGAACCGGAACCCGAGACGGCGGAGCGAGGGCCACAGCGCGGCGGTCATCCCCACCACACCGAGCGTGGTGCCGACGGCCAGCACCAGCTTCTGTGGTCCCGTGGCCAGGACGGCCTGCTCCTCGTCCGACATCGCCGCAAAGGTGAGGAACGTGGCGATGACGATGATGTTGTTGAGGATCGGCGCGAACATGGGGACGGCGAAGCGCCGGTGCGCGTTCAGCAGGCCCGTGGCCACCGCGCCGATCCCGTAGAACACGATCTGGGGCATGAACCACCGAAGGAAGAAGGAGGCCAGTTCCTCGACCACGTGCCGCTGGTCGGCCGGTACGCCCACGGTGTACAGGCGGATGATCCAGGGCGCGAGCGCGATGCCGAGGAGGGAGATGATGGACAAGGAGATGGCTGCGATGCTCAGCACCTTGCGGGCGACGTCCCACGCCGCCTCGCGCCCTCTGGCCTGCAGCCATTCCACGAAGACCGGGACGAAGACTGAGGTCAGGATCCCTCCCAACGCCAGCTCGTAGATGATGTTCGGCGTGATGTTGGCGATGTTGTAGGCGTCGGCCAGTCGGGTCTCGGCGATCCCCAGGGCGTAGGCCATCGCCGACAGGCGGAGGAATCCCGTCAGTCGCGAGAGCGCGGTTCCCACCGACATCACCGCGGTGTTGCGGACGAACGCGGCCTGTGAGTCCTCGGGCGGGAGGTCGGGGCCTTCCGGCGTATCCGGCGTCACGAGGTCCGACGTGGGACGAATCTCCTGGCCCACACCACCAGCGCCAGCAGCGCCGCACCGATCGTGATGAACAGCGCGATCCGGTTGTAGGCGGTGGATCGGACGATCAGGGTGTCGCTGTTGATGACCCGTCCCGTTGGCGAGGTCACCTCCACGTTAACGGGGTATCGTCCGCTCGTGTTCAGCCGAACGTCGAAGTTCACCGTCTGGGTGGAGTCGGCCTTGAGGACCATGGAGGACTGAGGCGAACCGTCGAGGTGCGGCGAGACCAGCCGTACGGACACACGCAGCGGCTCTGGATTGTCGTTCGTCACCCGGATGGGGATCCCGGTGCCGGAGCTCGACGTGAGCGTGATCTGCTGGCCGGGATCAGGCCGAACCGCGTCGAAGACCGATTCGATCTCCTCGCGCGCCGAGAGGACGAATGAGAGTCCGATGGACTGGTCATCCAGGAACTGTCCCGATTCGGCCAGCAGGAGCATGGTGTCGAGCCGGTCCGGCCGAGCGCTCTCGTTGACCTGCATCCTGCGATAGGCGTCGATCCGCCTGCGGGTCTCCTTGATGAGGTCGACGTACGTGGGGGAAAAGGTCAGGGGGAGGGTGTCGGCGAGCTTGCCCTCGGAGTTGGGCGGGAAGGCGTCGGACATCGCGGAGGCCTTGGACTTCCGGAGCCACGGCGCGCTCGACACTCCCCGCACCAGCTGGCCGAAGAACGCGCCCGGCGGATCGAATTCCTCGGAGAACGTGACGGCGATGCCCCGATCGACCCCAGGCTGTTCGAGCCAGATGGCCGCGAGCTCGCCCAGGACGGCCTGCGCCGCTCGGACTGGATCCTCCGTGACCAGCTCGGAGCTCAGCATCGCTCCGACGTTCGGATCGGAGACGATCGCGGTCATCGGTTCTGAGGAGGTGCGAAGGGACGTCATCGGCGGGGGGGCGAATCCGAGTGGCTGGCTCTCGGGCGGCACGCTCGTCGGATCGACGATCAGCACCCGAACGCCGTCCGCGGCGATGTGGTCCAAACTCGCGGGGTCGAGGGCCGAGCCCGGTGGGCGCAGGAGGCCCGGATCGGGCCGCCGACCCAGGATCGTCTCCACGCTGTCCCTGCCGCGCTGGATCTGCTCGCCGAGGTCCGACGACAGCCCGCCGGAAGTGAGGGACGGAAGGTTGGGCACGGCGAACGGGAGAGCCGACAGCTCGACCTCGGGCGCGGCGACGACCTGCCGCAGGTCGGCGATGGCCATGGCCGCGGCGGCAGCACCTCCCGAGCCCTCTTTGACCTGCCGCCGCTCGCCCTCGTCGATCACCGTGTAGCCGGCACGCATCCGGGCCAGGTCGGCGAGGAGCACCGGCGAGACCACGACGTGGACCGGTGTCTGGGTCGGGTCCTCCGTCATGGCCAGCAGGGCCCGGATCGCTCCGGCCAGTCGTCCTCCCCGCGCGAGGTCACGCTCCAGCGAGGTGGACGTGAAGACGCCGTTGGCGTCGAACGACACCTGCTCGTGCAGGACGAAGGTCCAGACCAGCCGGAGCGGCGTCTGAGGTCGCCGAACCAGGAAGATGACCGGGGTCCGCAAGGCCGCCAGCGAAGTGAACCCGGTCCGGAGATCGACCTTGAGCGGGTAGATCAGCGAATCGATCGTGCTGATCCCCCCGGACTCGAGCGTCGGACGTATGGTGAACACCCTGGATCCACCGGGCTCGATCGACCCTTCCTGAACGATGGTGTCCCCTCCGATGACCGGGCTCCCCGGGTCATTGGTCAGCGACTCCTCGAAGCCGGTGCGGGTGGACACCGGACCCCACAGCGTCCATCCGATGGACAGGTCGGACAGGGGCGTGTCGCTCAGGTTCTCCGCCCTGACCTTGACCTCTAGCGTTCGCTCCTTCGTCGAGTTCCATGGGGTCTGTGAGACCAACGTCAGCCGGGCGACCGGTTCCTGCGAGACGGCTTGCGGGGAAGGGAACAGCAAGAGCGCGAAGACGACGAGGAGGAGCCCGGCAAAGCGGCGCATGGTCGGCGGGGCCATCCTATCGGGGGCCCCGCACCAGGGAGGCGAACTCCCGGACCCCGTAGAGGACCGAGATGACCACCAGGAACGTGCCCACCGCCAACCGAAGCGTCCGTTCTCGCGCCCCCAGGGCGATCGTCGCTCCGACCCATGCCCCCGGGATGACGCCCACCGAGAGGACCAGGAAGATCGACCAGTCGATGTGCCCCAGGGCGGCGTGCACGATCGTGCCGGGGACGACGAGGGCGGAGATCGTCGCCAACGAGGTTCCGAGCGCTCGCTTGAGCGGCATGCCGATGAGCGCCGTGAGCGCGGGGACCAGGATGACCCCGCCGCCGATGCCGAGCAGGCCGGAGACGAACCCCGCGGCCAGCCCGATGGCCGCGTACTTCCACCCCGGCGTCCTTCCCAACTTCCACGGGACCCGTGGTCGGCGTCCCCGGATCACCCCCACCCCCGTCCAGCCGATGAGGACCGACGTGATGACCAGCAGCAGGTGCGCATCCACCACGTCGGTCAGAGCCGCCCCCGCGATCGCCCCGACGACCCCCGGCCCGACCGCCCACCGGAAGGCCCGGAAGCTCACCTCGCCGGCCCTTCCGTACGTGATGACCCCCACCACCGACGTGGGAAAGATCACCGGAAGGGGTGTCGCGATGGCCTGGATGGCCGTCCCACCCAGCAGGACGTCGACCGCCGGTGTGGTCACGGTCCCCCCACCCACGCCGAACAGTCCCGACCCCACGCCGGCCACGAACCCCACGAGGACGCCGACGATCACCTGGAGCGGTGTCATGCGAGGCGTTCGGCGGCACGGTGCAACACGTCGCGCTCTCCCTTGTACTTCGCGCGACGGAGGGCGACCGAGAGCGGAAACCATCGCACGTCCTCCATCTCGTGGTCGTGCTGCGAGGTGTCACCGCCCGTCCCGCGCATCAGGAAGAAGTGGACGGCCTTGCGGATGCGAACGCCCTCCCAGACGTAGAAGTAGTTGATGTCTCCCAATGAGGCCTCGACCTCGGCCTCGACGCCCGTCTCCTCCCGGACCTCACGGACTGCAGTCTCAGCCGGGCTCTCGACCGGTTCGACCAGGCCCTTGGGCAGGCCCCACGCCAGATCGCCTCGTCGGGTCCGTCGGGCCGCAAGGACGATCTCGACGCTCTCGTCCGAACGACGGTAGACCACCCCGCCTGCGGAGACCTCGCTTCGAGTTCTCACCGCCGGCCCCGCCGAGGACCCAACCTATACTTGCCCCCCGTGGTCGATCGCATCATCGAATTCCTGCGTCCCTACCTCTCCGCACCATGGGGATACCTCATCGTGGGTGCGGCCACGTTCCTCGAGAACTCGGTGGGGGCGGGGGTCATCGTTCCCGGCGAGACCCTCGTCATCATCGGCGGATTCTATGCGCGGCTCGGCGAGCTCTCGCTTGCGTGGGTCGCCGTCGCGGCGTGCGTCGGTGCAGTTCTCGGGGACAACGTCGGCTACCTGATCGGACGGCGATTCGGGCGCGGGTTCCTGGTGCGCCACGGGCACAGGCTGTTCATCACGCCCGAGCGCTTGCAGCGAGCGGATGAGTATTACCGGACCCACGGAGGAAAGACCGTGTTCCTCGGCCGATTCGCCCCGTTCGTGCGGAGCCTGGGGTTCTTCCTGGCCGGGGTGGCGCACATGCGGTGGCGGCGATTCCTGCTGTACGACGCCGCCGGCGCGGTGGTGTGGGGGATCGGGAACGCAGTCCTCGGGTACCTCATCGGCGCCACATATGAGCGGTGGCAGGGCTACGTGACGCCGGTCGGATTCGGCATCCTGCTGCTCCTGATCCTCTTCATCCTGTGGAAAAGGCGGAGGGAGCGCCTCCGGGAAGTCAGGGCCAAGACCGGCGCGCAGGACGGCCAGGCCGGACTCGATTCGGCCGTGCGCGGGGCGTCCGAACCCGATTCGGCCGAGCGCGGGGAGTCCGACCAGGCGACGGTGCCCGCCCCGGACGCCGACCTCAAGATGGAGGGGAGGCCCGCCGACGACTGATTGGGGATGGACATCGCCGAGCTGCTTCGCTACGCCGTGGAGATGGGGGCGAGCGACCTTCACCTCAAGGCCGGCCAAGTGCCGTTCATCCGGGTGGATGGCGCGCTCCGACCGACCAGCTTCGAGGCGCTGACGCCCATCGAGAGCCAGACGTTCGCAGCGCAGCTGATGCCCGACCACAAGATGCGAGAGTTCGCCGCCTCGAGCGAAGCGGACTTCGGCTACACGATGCCCGGCGTGGGCCGGTTCCGGGTGAACTCGTTCCGCCAGCGGGGCAACGTGGGCCTGGCCATCCGGCGGGTCCGTGCCGAGGTGCCGACGTTCGAGGAGCTGCTCCTCCCGCCGGTGATGAAGGACCTTTCGGAGTCGAGCCGTGGTCTCATCCTGCTGACCGGTCCGACGGGGACGGGCAAGACCACCACGATCGCCGCGGTCATCGGCTACATCAACCGGACCCGCCGCGCGCACATCGTGACCATCGAGGACCCCATCGAGGTGGTCCACGAGGACGACCTGTCGATCATCCAACAGCGCGAGATCGGGCTCGACACCCAGTCGTACGCGAGCGCGCTTCGGCACGTCATCCGCCAGGACCCGGACGTGGTGTTCATCGGCGAGATCCGCGATCCGGATTCGGCGCTGTCCGCGATCCAGGCCGCGGAAACCGGGCATCTGGTCATCTCCACGATGCACACGATCGACGCCACCGAGACGATCAATCGGCTCCTAGACCTGTTCCCCCCACAACAGCAACGGGAGGTGCGCACCTCGTTCGCCGGTGCGCTCCGTGGCATCGTGTCGCAACGTCTCGTCCCTCGGGCCGACGGGAAGGGACGGGTTCCCGCCGTCGAGGTCCTGATCGCCACGGGCCGCGTCTACGACCGAGTCGTCGACCCGGACTCCACGGTCGAGATCCGCGACGTCATCGCCGAGGGCACCTATTACGGGATGCAGACCTTCGATCAGGCCCTGGTGAAGATGGTTAAGGACGGCCTCGTCACCGAAGACGACGGACGCAGGGCCTCGACCGCCCCGCACGACTTCAACCTGGCGCTCCGCGGCGTGATGACCCGGGGGACCCCCCAGCTCATCTAACTGCGGCCACACACCCGGGCGGTAGCCACGTGGCGCAGCGATCGCAGGTTGTCCCGGTGCCAGGGGTATCCTGACCGAGCCATGGCCCGTCCCACGCGCCCGGAGCAGGGCGCGCGCGTGGAGGTACCTCCCCTCGCCACGGAACTCGGGGAACGCTTCCGCATGGCCGGGCACGAGCTGTACCTGGTCGGAGGGGTCGTGCGGGACCTCGTGCTCGGCCGGTCCGGGGAGGGCGCCGAGCTGGACATGGCCACCGACGCTCCTCCCCGGGAGACCATCAAGCTGCTCCAGGGGTGGGCGGACAGCCGCAAGCTGGTTGGGGTCAGGTACGGGACGGTGGGCGCGAGGAAGGGCGACTCTGTCCTCGAGATCACCACGTTCCGCGAGGAGATCTACCCGGAGGACACGCGCAAGCCCGCGGTCACGTTCGCCCGAGACATCCGGACAGATCTGTCACGTCGGGACTTCACCATCAACGCCATGGCCGTTCGCCTGCCGGAAGGGGAGTTCCTCGATCCGTTCGGCGGGGTGAAGGCGTTGGCCGCCCGACGGCTGGACACGCCGCTCGATCCCGAGATCGCGTTCTCCGACGACCCCTTGCGGATGCTACGGGCCGCCCGGTTCGTCTCCCAGTTCGACCTCACCCCCACGCCCAGGGTGGTGCATGCGATCGAGCGGATGGGGGACCGGCTACGCATCGTGTCCGCCGAACGGATCCGCGACGAGCTGTCGAAGCTGCTCATCACGCCGAAGCCGTCGAAGGGCTTGGAGCTCCTGGTGAACACCGGCTTGGCCGACGACTTTCTTCCCGAGCTTCCCGCGCTGCGGTTGGAGCAGGATCCCGTGCACCGCCACAAGGACGTGTTCCACCACACGCTCGCGGTGGTCGAGCGGACCGAGCCGGACCTGGAGCTTCGCCTCGCCGCGCTGCTGCACGACATCGGCAAGCCCCGGACGCGTCAGGTGACGCCGGAGGGCGTCCAGTTCCACCATCACGAGACCGTCGGCGCCCGGATGGCCGAGGAACGCCTGCGCGCGCTTCGGTTCCCGAACACGGTGGTGGAGCACGTTCGCGCGCTCGTCGAGCTGCACCTGCGGTTCCATGGGTACGGCGAGGGATGGACCGACAGCGCCGTCCGTCGGTACGTTCGTGACGCCGGCCCTCTGCTCGACAAGTTGAACCAGCTGACCCGGGCCGACGTGACCACTGGGAACAGGTTCCGGGCCAAGCAGTTCCAGGCCCTCCAGGACGACCTGGAGGAACGGATCGCCCGGCTGGCCGAACAGGAGAACCTGGAGGCCATGCGCCCGCCCCTCGACGGTGAGGAGGTCATGGCACACCTGGGCGTCGGGCCGGGACCGATCGTGGGTGAGGCCCTGAGGGAACTGATGGAGCTCCGGTTGGACCGTGGGCCCATGGAGAAGGAGGAGGCTTTTGCCCTCCTTGACGAATGGGCGGCGAGGACGGGGATCGGCCGCGGCGCGGGTTGACGTCGCCTCAGGCCGAGCTCAGGCCTCCCGCGTCGCCCGGCGGCCAGATGATCACGAAGGCCCGGCCGACGACGTTGCCTTCCGGGACGAACCCGATGACGCGCGAGTCTGAGGAGTTGCCGCGGTTGTCGCCCATGACGAACAGCTCGCCGCGGGGAACCGTCACCGGGCCGTAGTCGCTCATCGATCTCAGCGCCTTCTTCGTCAGGTACGGCTCGGTGATCGGAGCGTCGTTCACCATGACTCGGTGATGGCGGATGGCGATCGTGTCGCCGGGGAGCCCGATCACGCGCTTGATGAGGTCCTCGTTCTCGGGCTGCTGGAAGCCGAGTCCCTCGCCCAGCCAGTGGACCAGGGCCTCGACGGCGTTTCGATCGGGGAGCGCGGCCTCGTTGGGGTTCTCGAACACCACCACGTCACCGCGATGCGGATCGCCGAACCGGTAGGCCAGCTTGTTGACCAGGACCCGGTCCCCGGGCATCAGCGTTGGTTCCATCGACGAGGACGGGATGAAGAACGCCTGGACGAGGAACGTCTTGATGACCAGGGCGACGGCCAGGGCAAGCAGGACCAGAATGGGGATCTCGCGGAGGAACGAATGTTGGTCGTCGTCGTTCGACTCGGGATCCTGCGGGCGGACTGGGGCCATGGGCTCCGTAAGGGTACCCGCGAAGGCCAATGTCTCAGGGAGCTTGGACCCGAACTTCAACCGCCTTGAACGAGGCCCACAGCCGCGCCCCCTCCCGGATGCCAAGCCGCTCGACCGATCCGAGCGTCACCTCGGCCACCAACGGCGGGGACGCGTCGATGCGGACGCGCGCACGCTCGCCCTCCACGCTGATGGAGTTCACAGTGCCGGCAAGCACGTTGCGGGCCGAGCCTCCTTCGGGCGGCCGAACGTGGAGCGAGACGTCGGCCGGACGAAGCAGACCGATCGCCGATTCGAGCGGGTCGCCGATCTCCGAGGGCCACGCCACGACCACGTCACCGTCCGGTGTGATGAGTCGTCCAGCTCCGGTCTCGAGTCGTTCGAGTCGCCCGGCGAACAGGTTCACCCCCACGAGCTCCGCCGCATAAGGGGTGCGCGGCGCCGTGCGAACCTCACCCGGCGTCCCGATCTGCGTGACCCGCCCATCCTCCACGAGCACCATGCGATCGGCCAGGCTCATGGCCTCGACCGGATCGTGCGTCACCAGGAGGCTGATGCCGGGGAACCCCATCAGCTCGCGGCGCAGGATGGCCCGGACGTGAGCGGTGGCCCGCACGTCGAGCGCTGCGAGCGGCTCGTCGAGCAGGAGGAGTCGAGGTTCGCGGATCAGGGCCCTGGCCAGGGCGACCCGCTGCGCCTCTCCGCCGGAGAGATCGGCGGGGCGGGCATGGGCCCGCTCGGCCAGACCCAGCCGCGCCAGGAGATGTGCGGCCCTGCTTCGGGCCTCGCGTCGTGCGGCGCCGAGAGCCCGAAGGGGGAACGCCACGTTCTCGACGGCCGACATGTGCGGGAACAGCAGCCGGTCCTGGAACACCACCCCCACCGGTCGTCGTTCGGGATGGACGTGTCGGCCGGCGGCCGCATCGTCGAGCGTTCGGCCGTCGAGATCGATTCGTCCGGCTACGGGCGGTTCGATGCCCGCCAACGTTGCGACCAACGTGGACTTCCCCGCGCCGTTCGGGCCGAGCAGGGCCACGGTCTCATCGGCCCCGGCGTCGAAGGCCGCAGCGATCGTGAAGTCGCCCCGCCGAGCCTCGACGTCGACCGACAGGCTCATCGGGTTGCCAGGAACCTCGCTCGGAGACCGACGATCACCGCGAGCGACACCGCGACCAGCAGCAACGAGAGTGCGATCGCCCCTTCTGGATCCGTCTGGAGCCGTTCGAACACCGCCAGCGGCAGCGTCTGGGTCCGGCCCTGGGAGTTGCCGGCGAACGTGATGGTCGCGCCGAACTCGCCGAGCGCCCGTGCCCAGCAGAGCACCGCCCCCGCGGCGATCTGCGGCGCGAGGATCGGCAGCGTCACCCGTCGGAGCACGTACCAGCGAGAGCCGCCGAGCGTTGCGGCGGCGTCTTCGAGGCGCGTGTCGAGCGTGCGAAGCCCGGCCTCGATCGCCAGCACGGCCAGGGGGAATGAGACGAACGTCGCCGCGAGCACCGCGGCCATCGTCGTGAACGTGAGCTGCACGCCGAAGACGTCGTACAGCGGAGCGCCGAGGAACCCACGACGGCCGAACGCTGCGAGCAGGCCCACGCCCCCCACCACCGGTGGCATCACGAGAGGCAGGATGACCAGCCCCCGGACCACCCTCCGGCCGGGGAAGGACGACCGAGCCAACGCCCATGCCAGGGGGAACCCCACGACGAGCGACAGCACGGCCGCCGCCGAAGCCACGACGACCGACAGGCGGAGCGCCGTCTGCGAGGCGTCCGACGCGAGCACGTCGGCGGCCCTCGACCACGGCGTGCGCTGGATCAGCCCGGCGAGGGGGAGCG
>JBKPDU010000130.1:0-17569 GCA_046728055.1 Actinomycetota bacterium
GGACCGACCGGGTCGGGGAAGACCACGACCCTCGCGGCGATGATCGAGCACATCAACCGGACCAAACAAGGGCACATCGTGACGATCGAGGATCCGATCGAGGTGCTGTTCAGGGACGACCAGTGCTCCATCAATCAGCGCGAGGTCGGCAACGACACGGAGAGCTTCCAGTCTGCCCTGCGGGCGGCGCTTCGCCAGGACCCCGACGTCATCCTGATCGGGGAGATGCGCGACACCGACACCGTGCGCGCCGCGCTCCAAGCCGCCGAGACCGGCCACCTGGTGCTGTCGACGCTCCACACGGTCGACGCCACCGAGACTGTGAACCGGGTCCTGGACTTCTTCCCGCCCCACCAGCAACAGCAGATCCGGTTCACCCTCGCGGGCGCGTTGAAGGGGATCGTCTGCCAACGGCTGGTCCCCACGGTCGATGAGGGACGGACCCCCGGCGTGGAGATCCTGGTCAACACGGGACGGATTGCCGAACGGATCGCCGACCCCGACAAGACCTCGGAGATCCACGAGTTGATCGGGGAGGGGCGGTTCTACGGCATGGTCACGTTCGACCAGTCGCTGGTCGAGTTGGTCTCGGCGGGGCGGGTCGAGGCGGAGGCCGCACTCGAGTCGTCGTCAGCGCCCCATGACTTCCAGTTGATGTTGCAGCAGGCTGGACTGGCGGTACCCGCGACGGCCTGACCGAGTCAGGCACGCGGTTCCCGAGCCTATGAGGTCGGCGCCTGCGGCCCTCGCCTCCGAAGGACCAGCACCAGGGCCAGGGCCACGACGATCCCCAGGGCGGCCCCGCCGATCCAGGCGCCGACCGAACCGCCGCCTGTCCCGGCAGACGCCACCGCGAGCTCGGCGGAAGCGGCTGGGGACTGAACGGTGACCATCTCTCCCGATCCCACACCCAGGCCGTGGCCCACGACCACGGCTCCGCTCATCCCTGGGTGATACGTGCATGCGTAGGGATACACGCCGGCCTCGTCGAACGTGGCCGTGAAGGTGTCGCCCTGGAGCAGGTCGTCGAAGTGCCCCCAGCTGTTCGCCGTGACGTTGTGGACGACGGGATCCGTGTTCGTCCAGGTGACGGACTGGCCCGGATCGATGCGCAGGATGGTGGGGGTGAAGCAGGCTTTCGCGATCTCGACGTCGGTCCCCTTGCGCTGCGTCGTGCCCATGTGGCACCCGCCCCCGCCCGCGGCGGAGAACGGCGGAAGCGTGAGGACCAGCAGGAGCCCGAGCGCAGCTGAGACGGACAGGCGGCGGATCATGGCGTTCCCCTTTCTCCGATGCCGAACGAACTACACCTCCGGGCTGCGACCCGTTCCATCGTTCTCTCACTTACTCGATGCTCTCCGCCAGGGCCACGGCCACCGTCTTGGGCAGGGCGGTCTCCAGGCGGAGCGTTGTGCCGTCCTGCTCCCAGATCAGCACGTTGCCGGTCACGGTGAGCCGTTGCTCGCCCTCGGGGGTGAGCAGGGTGAGCTGGTGGGGCCCGGAGATCCAGAACGCGTCGTGGCTCCCCACCCGGACGGGCTCCACCGTCGTGTCAGCCAGGACGTCCTTGGTCGCCAGTGGCGCCTGGCTTCCGGGAAGCTCCATGAGCATCGTGCCCCACGAGGTGCCCTCGATCCGTGGATGCGAGGCGTCGGCATGCCAGACGAGCACCACGACCCGCGACGAGAAACCACTCTCGGCCAGATGGATCTCGGCCGGTGGCCCGAGACCCGCGGGCAGGACGACGGGGTAGTTCACACCCGCCCGGGCCTCCTGGAGCGTCACCCGTTCGCCCAGCGAGGCGCCTGAACCGATGGTGGTGGGCGTCGAGGGGGGCAGTGACTGCACCACCCGGATCTGGATCGCCCCGATGGCCAGGCGCGCGGCGACCGCCGTGCCCGCGAGCAGGAGCATCAGCCCCGTCACGGCGAGCAGGACCAGCCGCCGCCGAGGCCACAGCGCCAGGCCCGGGAAGGCCGGGCGCCGCGCGGCTGCTCGCTCGGCGAGCTGCCGCGCGGTGACCGCCGGCTCCATCGGTGGGACCGGCGGGTACTCGAGGGTGGACCCCAACGCGATCAGCGACCGCTCCAGGTCGGCTCGGCTCATGCGCTCACCCATCGGTGGCCTCCAGCTGCTCCCGGACGTTCCCTTCCGCCGGGAGCCGGTCCCGGAGCCGGTCCAGGGCCCGGGAGAGCCGGGACTTCACGGTTCCCGGGCGGATGCCCAAGGCCTCCGCCGTCTCGGCCTCCGACAGCTCCAGGAAGTACCGGCACGCGATGATCAATCGGTCGTTCTCCTTCAACCCGCCAAGCGCTCGGAGCAACGCCTCCTTCGCCTCCACCGCAAGGGCGGCCGCTTCCGGGGACGGGGCCGCGTCCCCGGAGCGGCGCTCCTCGGCCGCGCGGAGCGCGAGGCCTTCACGCCTCCTCGCCGAACGCAACCTGTTCTTCGCCTCGTTCGACACGATCCGCAGGATCCACGGCCGGAACGGATCCCGAGCGCGGAATCGTCCCAGCGCGTAATACGCCTTCACGAACGCGTCCTGGGCGGCGTCCTCAGCATCCGCGGCGCTTCGGGTGATGAGGAACGCGGTTCGAAACGCGATCTCCCGGTACCGCGTCACCAGCTCCCCGTACGCCTGGACGTCGCCGTCCTTGGCCAGCTCGATGAGCCCAACATCCTCCAGTGGACGGCCCTCCACCCGGTCGGTCACCGCTGATACACCGGTTCGGTGCGGGCGGTTCCAGACCGGGCCCTCCCGCGACGGCGTGAGACTTCGGCTAGCCCTTCGCCCCTCGCCCCTCGCCGCCGTCCTGGAACACCCGGCCGGTGAGCCCGACGATGCCAGAGAGCATGTTGGAGAACTCCATGGGGATGATGAACTTCGTCGAAGGCGAGGCCCCGATCTGCTTCAGCGCATCCAGATACTGCAAGCTCATCGTCTTGGCGTCGACCGCTTGCGCAGCTTCGTAGATCCTCGTCAGGGCCAGGGCGAAGCCCTCCGCTCGCAGGATCGCCGCCTGCCGGTCGCCCTCGGCGTTCAAGATGGCCGACTGCTTGTTCCCCTCGGCCACGGTGATCGCGGCCTGCTTGGCCCCCTCGGCCTCGGTGACGACGGCCCGGCGAGTCCGTTCCGCCGACATCTGCCTGGTCATCGCCTCCTGGACGGTGGGCGGGGGGATGATCTCCCTGATCTCCACGTTCGTTACCTTCACGCCCCACCGTTCGGTGACCTCGTCGAGCTTCACCCGAAGGATCTCGTTCATCTGTTCCCGCTTGGCCAGGACGTCGTCGAGCGCCATGTCCCCGACGACGGACCGCAGCGTGGTGGCGGCGATGTTCTGGGCCGCGCCGGCGAAGTTGCCGACGGCCAGGACCGACTGCTGCGCGTCGACCACCTTGTAGAACACGATGAAGTCGATCGAGATCGACGCGTTGTCCTCGGTGATCGCGGTCTGGTGGGGGATCTCCAGGTACAGCTCACGAAGGTCCACCCACACGACCCGGTCCACGATGGGGATCAGCAGGACGAACCCCGGCCCTTTCACCCCGATGTTGCGACCGAGGCGAAACACCACCAGCCGCTGGTACTCCCGGACGATCCGGATGGCCTGCGGCAGCACGAGGATCACGATCAACAGCAGGATCCCCAGCCCGATGAGAAGCGGGATCACGGTGTTCCTCCTTCCGCCAACGGCACCGCCGTGGCCTGTTCCTTGATCGGTTCGACGTCCAGGCGAAGCCGGTCCACCCCGACCACGCGCACGCGGGTGCCCCTGGGCAGGCGGCCGGCCACCGATCGGGCCGACCATTGTTCGGACGAGACGAGGACGACCCCCTCGGGATCGAGATCGCTCTCGACCACGCCCTCGCTCCCGACGATGCCGTCGATCCCACCGGCGGCGGGCAGGTGGCGAGCGTCCAGCGCCGCCTTGACCACCGTCCCGAAGAACAGGACGAGCGCCGCGGCGACCGGAACGATGACCCAGAGCGACACGCGAGCGTTGGGGACGGACGGGTCGAAGAGGGTGAGGCCCCCGAGGACCAGGCATGCCACGCCCCCCACGGTGGCCACGCCCAGCCCAGGGTGCTTCAGCTCGAGCAGGAAGAAGAGGGCCGACGCGAGCAGCAGGACCACCCCGATGATCTGCACCGGGAGGAGTCCGAAGGTGACGAAGGCGGCGACCAGGCAGACGATGCCCATGATCCCCGGGACCGAGAGCCCGGGGTGGAGGAGCTCGACGACGATCAACCCCAGCCCCAGGTAGAAGAAGATGAACGCGAAGTCCGGCGACAGGAGGGCGTGCAGGATCCGTGCACCGACACCCATGCTCAGCGGCTGGATGGACGCCCCGGCGGTTCGCAACGTGACGGCCTGGCCCCCGGCGACCTCGACCGTCTGCCCGTCGATGTCGGACAGCAGCGAGGGGATGCTCGGTGCGATGAGGTCGATAACGTTCTCCTCGAGGGCTTCCTCGGCCGGGATGCTGACCGACTCCACGACGGCCTGCTCGGCCCACTCCGCGTTGCGGCCGTTGCGGTCGGCCAGACTCTGGATGTAGGCGACGGCGTCGTTGGTCACCTTCTTCTGCTGGATGGCGCCGGCCACACCGACCGGGTGGGCGGCCCCGATGTTGGTCCCAGGGGCCATGGCGGCCACCGGGCAGCCCATCATGATGAACGTTCCGGCCGATGCGGCCCGAGCCCCTTCCGGGTAGACGTAGCACACGACCGGCACCTCCGAGTTCAGGATGGCCTTGATGATCTGCCGCATCGAGGAGTCGAGCCCTCCGGGCGTGTCGATCGTGAGGAGCACGGCGTCGGCGCCCTCCGTCTGGGCAGTGTCGATGCCATCCGCGATGTAGTTGGCCATGAAGGGATCCACGACACCTGTGAGCTTGACCTCCACTACCACCGGACGGTCGCCCTGTCCGGAGGCCGACGTGGCCAGGGAGGCGGTCGCGGCCAGCGTTGCCGCCCCCAGGAGCACGGCGCGGGCGAAGTTGCGCATGCCGTCACCATCATGTCACTCGGACACGAGGCGTGGAGCGGCGGAGTGGGCATAATGGAGCAACCTGGAGTCGCAAGCTTCGACTCACTGCAGGCCCGTATACCGGAAGGAGAAGGCCGGGGTGGACGGCCACACCGAGGGGCCGCTGCTCGCGCGGGAGGAACAGCAGCTGGTGGAGGGATTGCTCGCGGGGAACGAGGACGCCGTGCGGGCTCTGTACGCCCGGTTCGCCAGGCCGATCTTCACGCTCGGGCTCCGGCTGCTGGGGAGCTCGGAGGCTGCGGAGGAGCTCACGCAGGACGTGTTCCTCACGGCGTGGCGAAAGGCTGCCCGGTTCGACGCCACCCGGGGAAGGCTGTCGACCTGGCTGATGACGATCGCGCACAACCTCGCCGTCGACAGGCTCCGTCGTGAGACGGGCGTCACCCGTCCCACCCTCGTGCTGGTGGACGAGGTTCCGGAGGTCGCAGCGGCAGGGGACGACGACGTACTCCTGGAGCGCGACGCGGCCGTCCGAGCCCTGCAGTGCCTGTCCGTCGGCGAGCGAAAGCTCCTGGTGCGGGCCTATTTCGGGGGCCTGACCGCCAGGGAGATCGCCATAGCCGATGGGATCCCCCTGGGAACGGTCAAGACCCGACTGCGAACCGCCATGATCAAGGTTCGCCGGGCCAACCTGGACAAGGACCGGCTGTGAACTGCGTGGCGGTTCGGGATCGGCTGCCCGAGCTCGCGGTGGGCGTCGTGCCCAGGCGGGAGCGGACCGCCCTCGAGCAGCACCTCCAGTGGTGCGCCGGATGCCGCAAGGAGGCCGCCGAGCTGGGCCAGGCCGCGGCGACCTTCGCTTTCGCGCTGGCACCCGCTCCGCTGCCACCCGGCCTCGAGGACCGGGTCGTGGCCGGTGTCAGGAGAGCAGCGGCTCGACCGCGGACCGGGCGCCGTACGCGGACGACGCTCGCCGCCGTCGTCGCGGCGGCGATCGCCGTGGCCAGTCTGGGGTGGGGGGCGGTGATGGCCGGCCGCGCCCAGCGGTTCGCCGAGCGCGCGGAGCAGGC
This sequence comes from Actinomycetota bacterium, assembly GCA_046728055.1. GTDB lineage: Bacteria > Actinomycetota > UBA4738 > UBA4738 > HRBIN12 > AC-69. The sequence continues at coordinate 6,064 of JBKPDU010000130.1, forward strand.
CGAACAGGACCGGTCACAGGCGCTGGCTCAATTCCAGCAGGTCCTCAACACGTTGCCCTTCCAGGCCCGGGCCGACGAGACTCACCTCGGACAGCTGGCTCCGACGCGGCACCTTGATCGGGGCGGGGGGGCGGTCCTGGAACTCGTCTCGCCGACCAGGCGGGACTTCGTCGTGGTGCTGGTGAGCGGGCTGCCCAGGGATCCGTCGCTCGCCCCGTACCGGATCACGCTGAAGGACGCCGAGGGCCGGACGCTCAAGGCGGGAGCCATCGCGAAGCTCGACGCCGATGGCGGCGGGCACGCGTTCCGCCAGTTCGGAAGGACGGACCTCACCGGGTTCACCACCGTGCTGGTCCGCGACGGGTCCGGGCGCCTCGTTCTGAAGGGGATCGTGGATCAACGGATCGGAACCTGAGGCTCGGCTCGGTCTGACCTGCAACCCGTCGGCTCAATCCGACGACAGGGCATCGGCGAGGAAGGCGAGACTCTTCGGATAGCGGTACCCGATCGACATGTGACCGGCGTCGAACAGTTCCAGCGTGTGCTGGACCCCGATGGCCTTCAGCTCCTCGGACACGGCGACCGCGCCCACGTCGAGGTAGTACTCGTCCTTCTTCCCCCCGTCGAGCCAGATGGCCCGCATCGAGGCCAGGGCGTCGACGTGGCCGGGGACCATGCGCACGGGATCCTTCTCCAGCCAACGCCGCCACACCTCGTCCACGAGCTTCCCGGTGCGAGGGTCGAACGGGAGCCGCACCGTCCCGTCGGGATCGGCCGAGTAGCAGGCCGCCATGCACCAATCGTTCATCAGGGTCCCGTCGGATTCCTTCGTCCCGAACGGTCGCGACCGGACGTCGGCCCAGAACGCCTCGAACGAACCGTCGTACTCGTCGCGGAGAGTCCGCACGCTCTGCCGAAACTCGGGCAGGTAGCACGCCTCGAACAGGGCGTCCCCGGCGTGACTGGCGAAGGCCGAGAAGAGGTCGGGACGCAGCATGGGGGTGACCATTGCGCCGTAGCCGCCACTCGACTTGCCCTGGATCCCACGCTTGTCGCGGCGAGCATCGGTCCGGTACCGGGCATCGACGAAGGACACCGCCTCGTCGCACAGGTAGTCGTGGTACCGCCCGGTGGCGGGGGAGTTCAGGAACTGGCTGCCGCCCAGGGAGGTCCAGCAATCCACGAACGCAACGATAAGGGGCGGGACCTCACCCGAGGCGAACAATCGATCGACGAGCTCGAGATAGTTCGGGCGGAACGGCTCCCGGTTCCGCCACATGTCGAGCTGGCCGGTCAGGCCCTGGATGACGAAGACCGTTGGGTAGCGGCGATCCGGCTCCTCGTCGTAACCCGGGGGGAGGTACACCCACAGCGGGCGGACCGGCGGGTCCCCGAGCGCATTGCCTCGCAGCGCCTCGCTCTGGATCTCGACCTCTTCCACCCGCCCGGCGAACTCGGTTCTCCACGGCGTGGTCGCGGTGCCCATGTCTGCCTCCTCCCCGGTCGCGCTGTCCTGTCCCATCCCTCGATGCCGAACCTGGATATCATGCAGGCCCATGCCGGATGTGTCCGAGGTCATCGGCATCGGCCTCGCGGGCGGCCAGGGCGTCCGGGCCCGTCCGCTGACGCTCAAGGCGCCGGGCTATCTGCGGTCCAAGGCCGCCATGTCGTTCCTTGGACGCCGGCTGATCCGATGGGTGATCGAGATCCTGTCGAGCCAGGGGATCAAGGACTACTACGTGATCGCCCACGGCAAGGAGAACCGGTACCAGATCAAGGTGATGATCGGGTACGGGGAGGGCTTCGGCGTCGATGTGAAGTACTCCCCGGTGAAGTACGACCCGCTGTCCATGGGGAGTGCCGACTCCACGCTTCGGATGCTCGATCACTGGGACATCACGCAGACCGCCCTGGTGTTCCCCACCGACTCCATCATCGACTTCGATCTGGAGCCGATGCTCAGGGTGCATCGAGGAACCGGCGCGGTGGCGACGATCGCCGCCATGGTCCGTGAGCCCGACGAGGTGGCGGAGAAGTACGGCGTGATGCTGACCGACACGAACGGACGCGTGCGAGAGTTCGTGGAGAAACCCACGCTCGCCGAGCTCCGCGAGCATTTCCACGTCCCCGACGAGGAGGAGTTCCGCAAGCTGCCGCTCCTCACCAACGCGGGGTTCTACCTCATCGAGTCCACTGCATTACGGGAGCTCGCTTCGGAACCGGCGATCGTGAAGTTGCGGCAGCGGCGGCTGGACTTCGGGAAGGACCTCCTTCCTTGGCTTGTCGGCAACGGCTACCTCGTGCAGTCGTACCCCGCACGAAGGATCGGTGACCTCGGCAACGTCGAGGACTACATCGAGACGATGGTCGATGTCCTGACGGGAAACTTCGAGTCGGTGGACCGGCTGCTGGGACCACCGTTCGACGCCGAACGCCATGTGTGGATCGCTCCCGAGACGCTGGCCATGCGCGACTCGACGAGCGGGAGGACCCTGGCCGAGAAGATCGGAGAGGGGATGGTGGCCATCGGCCCTGGCGTGCGGATGGGACGGTTCTGCGAGATCCATCCGGGAGTCAACATCACCGAGTCGAACCTCGACGACGACATCGAGGTGCATCGGGACGCTCGGATCGAGCGAACCCAGATCAGGGACGGCGCCATCATCGGCCCGGCTGCGATGCTGTCCGACGCCGTCGTCGGCTCGATGTCGGAGATCCGCTCGGAGCCGTACAACCCCACCTCCATCGAGGCCCACGTGGCCCTGGGCGACGAGGTGACGGTGTACCCGGGCGTGCACCTCGCCGGCGGCATCTCCGTGTATCCGCGGCTGAAGCTCCCCTCGGGGATCCGGGTGCCGCCGGGGACGGAGATGGCCGGCCCAGCCGACGTGCTGCGGTACCTGTAGATGCGGTTCGGCCTCGCGCTCCCTCACTACGACTTCTCGCTGCCCGGCGGGGATCGGATCTCGTTCGACAAGATGGCTGGGTTCGCGCAGATGGCCGAACGGTTGGAGTTCGATTCGGCCTGGGTCTCCGATCACTTCTTCCTGTCCCTCGCCCGGTACGGAGGCTCGCCAGATCTCCAGGGATCGTTGGAGGCGCTGACCACGCTGGCCGGCCTGGCGGCCACGACCCAGCGCCTGCGCCTTGGGACCCTGGTGCTGGCCGCGCCGTTCCGCCATCCCGCCGTGCTCGCCAAGGCGGCGACGGCCGTGGACCTGTTCTCGGGTGGCCGGCTCGAGCTCGGCATCGGCGCTGGGTGGTACGAGGAGGAGTTCCGGGCCTTCGGGTATGAGTTCGGGACGGCTGGGGAGCGGTTCTCCGTCCTGGAGGAGACCCTCGAGGTGCTGGACCGACTGCTGCCCGGTGGCCCGGCGACGTTCCGGGGCAAGCACTTCCAGCTGAACGAGGCGTTCAACCATCCGAGGCCGGCCCAGACGCCTCGCCCGCCGATCTGGCTCGGGGCGAAGGGCGGCGACCGTTCCCTTCGCTTGGCCGCGCGGCACGCCGACGGGTGGAACACCGTGTGGCGGTGGACGCCCGAGGCGTACGCCGATCGGGTACGGCGAGCCCGAGAGGCCTGCGACGAGGGAGACCGGGACCCCCGGTCGCTGCGACTCTCCCTCGGCTTGTACACGGTGGTGGGAGAGGACCACGGCGACCTGGTGGCCAGGTTCCAGGCGCTCCAGAGCTGGATGCCGGGGGGAGCCCTCGGCCGAGAGTCGCTCGGATCGTTCATGTCGGACACACTGACCGGGACGCCCGACGAGGTGCTGGAGCGGGTGGCCCGGTTCGCCGAGCTCGGCGTGGAGGAGATCATCGTGGCGCCCGCGCCCCTGCCCTTCGCTCTGCCCGATCCGTCCATCCCGGAGGTCTTCGCCGAGGCCGTGATGCCGAAGGCCCGAGCGCTCTAGTCGTGGAGTTCATCGACGCCGCCGTGGCCGTCCTTCGAGAGGAGGGGAAACCGCTGCACTGGACGGTGGTCCAGGATCTCGCGTTGAAGCGCGGCTATCTGGATCCGTTCACGCAGCGCGACATCCGGAAGAACCTGCTGGCGGCGCTCGCCGCCGCCGCCAGGGACGGAGTGGTGCTCAAGGAAGATCGAGGGGTCTACCGCCTGCCCTGAGCCAGATCCAGCCGGCCGCCTCAGCGTCCGGTGGACGAGCCGCCAGAGCGCTGACGATTTGCCTCAGCGCCGATAGACGACGCCGGCGAAACGCTCGAGCTTCTCGAACCGATGCTCGGCGTCGATGTACCGGACCGTGCCGGATCGCGCCCGCATCACCAGGGAATGGGTGATCGCGCCGTCCTCGTCGTACGCGACCCCTCGAAGCAGTGAGCCGTCGGTGATCCCCGTGGCGGCGAAGAACACGTCCTCGCCGGCCACCAGGTCGTCGGTGGTGAGCACCTTGTCGATGTCGAAGCCCCCGTCCACGAGCTTGCGGCGTTCCTCGTCATCCCGTGGAAACAGACGGCTCTGTATCGCCCCGCCCAAGCACTTCAGCGCGGCGGCGGCGATGACGCCCTCGGGGGTACCCCCGATGCCCAGCAGGAGGTCGATGCCCGACGATGGGCGGGCGGTGGCGATGGCCCCGGCGACGTCGCCGTCGGTGATGAGGTACGTCCGCGCGCCGGCCTCCCGGACCCGGGCGATGATCTCCTCGTGGCGGTCCCGGTCCAGGATGACCACGCCGATCTCCTCGGGGCGAACCCCCTTGGCCTTGGCCACCAGGCGAACGTTCTCCTCGGGAGGGGCGGTCACGTCGATGACGTCGGCCGCCTGGGGCCCGGCGGCCACCTTGTCCATGTAGACGGCGGCGCCGGGGAAGAACATGCTGCCTCGTTCGGCCAGAGCGATGACGGCCAGCGCATTGGGCTGGCCGGTGGCGGTGAGACGGGTCCCGTCGATGGGATCGACCGCGACGTCGACCGCGGGGCCGCCCCCGTCGCCCACCACCTCACCGTTGTACAGCATGGGCGCTCTGTCCTTCTCGCCCTCCCCGATCACGACCGTGCCATGCATCGACACGGTGTCGATCATGCCCCGCATGGCGTCCACGGCGGCCTGATCGGCCGCCTCCTTGTCTCCCCGCCCGACCCATCGCCCGGCGGCGAGCGCCGCCGCCTCGGTCACGCGAACCAACTCCATCGCCAGATTTCGGTCAGGCCTCATCTTGGTCATGGCCAACGCCACCTCCGGGTGCGTGTGTCGGGCCTCGTCGGTTCGGCCTCGAGGTTCCATCGTAGCCCGACCTCCCGGCCCGGTGTCCGGGCATGCCGTCCCGCAGGAGCCTCTGGGACGCGAACCAGTCGACGGTTCGGCGCAGGGTCTCCTCGAGTGGCGTGTAGACCAACCCGAGCTCCGCCGTGGCCCTGGACCCGTCGTATCGATGACCGTGGAGCCCGGCCTTCACGACCTCCCTGCACACCGGCGGGGTCCGCCCAAGGAGTCGTGCGGCGGCCTCCACCACGGCCGCGGCGGGCACGACCGAGCGGCGGGGGACGAACCAGGTCCTGGAGGGCCGTCCGGTGACCTTCCCGAGGACCTCGAGCGCTTCCCGGACCCTGACGGACGCCCCCGACAGGAGGTAGCGCTCGCCCGGATGGCCGCGCTCCGCCGCCCGTACGTGCCCGAGCGCGCAATCGTCGACATCGACGAACGAGAGCCACGCGTCGAAGGCCAGGGGCAGCCGGCCCCTGGCCGCGGCGAGCAGGAGCCGGGCCGTGCCATCGACACGGCCCGGGCCCTGCACCGACGCCGGTTCGACGCACACGACCTCCAGGCCGAGCTGTGGGCCCCGATCCAGGACCAGCCGCTCCGCTTGGAACTTGGAGCGCTCGTAACTCGTGAGGAACCACCCACGATGTACCGTGTCCTCCCGCCCGACCGTCTCGGCCGGCTCCCCGATGGCCGCCGCGGAGGACGTGTGGACGAAACGACGAACGCCGGCCCGAGCCGCCGCCTCGAGGACGTTCCGCGTCCCCTCCACGTTGATCCGAAAGAGCGGCGAGGGGTCGCGGAGGCACGAGGCGTTCAGCCCGGCCGAGTGGAAGACCACCTCGCACCCGGCGGCCGCTCGGAGGACGGAGTCCGGTCGGGCCACATCGCCGCGCACCGGGCGCGCCCCCGCGCGTTCGACCACGGCAGCGCTCGCCTCGGAGCGGGTGAGGACCACGACCTGGCAGCCTCGTTCGACGAGCGCTCGGACCACGCCCCCGCCGACGAAGCCGGTCCCGCCCGTCACGAGCGCGGTGGCCGGCACCGCGGTCAGCGGCGGCCGAACGGCGAGACGTTCCCGGCGAATCGGGCCAGGTACTCCACGGCCGACACGACCGTTATGGCCGCCGCCGCCAGCATGGCCCACTGGTCCAGGTACAGGGGCCCGATCGGCGATCCGGTCCGCACGATGGCCAGGAAGATCGCCACGAACTGGACGTTCGCCTTCAGCTTGCCCCAGATGGAGGTCCGCATCACCGTGCCGTCGATGGCGACCACGCCCCGCAGCCCCAGGATCAGCAGTTCGCGCCCCACGATGATGGCGGCGATCCACGCGGAAGCCCGCCCCACCGAGACGAGGGCGATCAGGACCCCCGACACCAAGAGCTTGTCGGCCGTCGTGTCCAGGAAGCCGCCGAGCGTGGTGGTCGCGGCCCACCGTCGGGCCAGGAAGCCGTCGAAAAAGTCCGTGATGGCGGCGAAGGCGAACAGGGCGGCGGCCACCCCATACGCGTGATCGAACGGGTCCGACAGGAGGAGCCACATCACGATGGGGACCAGGATCACCCGAAGGTACGTGAGCAATTGAAGGATCGATGCGGCCCGGGCTTCGCGTTCATCCACTCCAAGAACCCCCGGCAACCCTAGCAGCGGCCTCAGCCCGTCGCGCCCCGTACGGCTTCGGCGGAATCGAGCGCGAGGGCGCGGTCGGCCAGGGCGCCCGCCGCTGCGAGGTCGGTCTCGCGGACGGCCCGCTTCACTCTCGGCACTGCGGGTGGCGCCGCCGACAGTTCCCTGACGCCCAATCCCAGCAGGATGGGCACCGCAACCGGGTCGCCCGCGACCTCCCCGCACACCCCAACGATCCGCCCATGCGACTCGGCGCCCCGGACCGTCATCCGGATGAGCCGAAGCACCGCCGGGTGGAGGGCGTCGGCGAACCCGGCGACGCGTTCGTTGCCACGCTCGGCCGCCAGGGTGTACTGCGTGAGGTCGTTCGTCCCGATCGAGAAGAAGTCCACGACCGGCGCGAATCGCTCGGCGGCCAGTGCCACCGCCGGTACCTCCACCATGATCCCCACCTCGAGGTGGGACGGGACCCGACCCCCCGCGTCTTCGACCTCGCGACGAGCTTCCTCCACGAGGCCCTTCGCCGCTCGAACTTCTGCGACCGAGGTCACCATGGGGAACATCACCTTCACCGGATGATCCGCGGCGACCCGAAGGATCGCCCGCAGCTGTGTCCGAAGGACGTCCGGCCGGGCCAGTCCGAGCCGGAGGCCCCGCAGGCCGAGGAACGGGTTCGCCTCGGCGGGCATCGGGAGATAGGGGAGCGGCTTGTCTCCCCCGACATCCAGGGTTCGAACGACCAGCGGACGACCCGCCAGCGCGACGGCGATGCCGCGGTAGGCCGCTTCCTGCTCCTGCTCGCTCGGCATCGTGTCGCGTCCGATGAACAGGAACTCGGTCCGGAGCAGACCCACCCCCTCGGCTCCTGTCTCCAGCGCGATCTCGACGTCGCCGGGCTGACCGACGTTGGCCAGCACCTCGATCGACGTCCCGTCGCGGGTGACGGCCGGGCGGTCCGCCTCCGCCCGGGCGGCGGCTTCCGATGCCCGGAACGACTCGGCCCGGCGCTCCGCCTCGGCGATCTGCGCCGGCTGCGGGTCGGAGCGAACCGCTCCCTGCTCGCCGTCGACGATCACGATCGCTCCCTCCGCGATCTCCAGGACCGGACGGCCCAGTCCGACCACGGCGGGGATGCCGAGCGACCGAGCAAGGATCGCCGAGTGCGACGTCGGGCCGCCGAGCGCCGTGGCGATCCCCGCCACGATCGCTGGATCCAGGCCAGCCGTGTCGGCCGGGGTGAGGTCCGCGGCGATCAGGACCCCTCGGCCGGCGAGCGACGGCCGGGCGCTCGCGCCACCCACCAGGTGCGCGAGCACTTGTGATCCGACCGCCTCGACGTCGGCAGCGCGCTCGCGAAGGTACGGGTCGTCCAGGGATCGCCACGTCTCGGCCATCCGATCGACGGCCCGCTTCCACGCCTCCCCAGCCCCGCGAGCTCCGTCGAGGATCGCCGACCGAACCGGCCCGATGAGCTCCTCGTCCTCCAGGAACAGCAGGTGCGCGTCGAAGATCGCGGCGCTCTGTTCGCCGGCGCGAGCGGCAACCGTCGCGCGAGTTGCGGAGATCTCCATTCGGGTGGCATCGATCGCCGCCTCGAACGCCGCCCACTCCTCCTTCGGCTCGCCGGACGGTCCCGACGGGACCTCGAGGACCGGAGGGTTGAGGTGTCGGGCCGGCCCCACGGCGACCCCCGGCGATGCGGGCAGGCCGGCCAGCGCGCCGTCGACCGGAACGGACGCCACCGCCCAAGCGGCAGGTCCCGCGCCGGTTCGAGTCGGCGCGATGGCCTCGACGTCGTCGCCGAAGCCCTCGGCCGCAAGAGCCGAGATGGCGTCGACGGCCGCCCGGGCCTCCGGTCCTCGCGCCTCCACCTCGATCTCGTGGCCCTGTCGAACCCCCAGTGTGGCCACCGCGTTCATGCTCCTGGCATCGGCCGGCCCCGCTCCGGTGGTGCGGTTGGTCACACGCACGTCCGCGTCGAACCGCCCTGCCGTCCGAACGAATCGAGCGGCCGGCCTGGCGTGCAGGCCGAGGGGGTTCTCCACCGGCAGCCGAACGCTCGCGGGCGCTCCGGCGGATCCGCCGGCGGGCGGAGCGGAGACCTCGGCGGACGAGGGCGGTACGGGAGTCCCGAGATGCGTGGCCTTGGGCCCGAGCCCACCTCGGGCCTCCTCGGCCACCTCCTGGAGCGTCCTGCCCAACTTCGCCGCGACCGCGGCGGCCACTGCCCCCTCGACGAACGGCGCCTCACACAGCAAGATCCGCTCCCGTCGATCGGCCGGCAGCATGTCCAGGGCCATCTCCGCCGAGAGCACGGCGCTCCCCAGGTCCATCAGGACGAGCACGCCATCTTCCGACCAGGCGCGTTCGATGGCCTGCATGACCAGCACCGCGTCGGTCCCCATGGGCCGGTCGGGCATGTCCAGGCCACCCACCGGTTCCAGGCGCACGTCCACACCACCCATCTCGCGTGCCAGCTCGGCCACGCCTTCGGCGAGCTTCGGGCTGTGCGAGACCAGGACGATGCCGATCACGAGATCACCGGGATCCTCGAACGAAGCCTCGCGCCCGGAGGCGGTTCGAACGCCCTCACGACAAACCGTAGGCGCGGTGCAGGAGCTCGACCGGATGGACGGACGGTACCCCCGTCGCCCGGGTGATCTGCCACCGGCACGTCTCGCTGTCGCACGCCGCGACCTCCGTGGCCACGTCCGTGACCTGACGGAACAGCGGCGCCCCAACCTTCATCGCGATGTCGTACTTCTCGGTCTTCAGTCCGTAGGTCCCGGCCACGCCGCAGCACTCGACCTCGCTGTCCACCACCTCGAGGCCGGGTATGAGGCCGAACAGCTCGAGTGCCGGCTTGCCGACACCGTGGCCCCGCTGCTGGCACGGCGCGTGATACGGGACACGCATGTCGAGCCGCCGGAAGTCGGTTCGTAGCTCGCCGCGCTCGTGCAGGTTCAGCAGGAACTCGCAGATGTCGAACATGTGGGCAGAGACGGTTCGCAGATCCTCGTCGTCCTCCAGTTCCAGGATCTCCCGGGCCTCTCGCTTCAGCATCAGCCCACAGCTGGTCGATGTTGCCACGATGTCGTAGCCTCGTCGGGCGTACGGCTCCAGGCGCCGGACGAGCGCGTGGACGTACCGTCGCGCGTCATCGAACAGGCCGTTCGACTGCAGCGGCAGCCCGCAACAATCCTGCCGAGGGACGATCACTCGGTAGCCGTTGTGTTCCAGGACGGCCACGGCCATCTGCGCTACCCGAGGCTCGAAGTGGTTCGCGCCGCACCCGTGGAAGTACACGACTGCCTTGGTGGCCCGTTCGAGCGGGGGATGGCGTCGAGCCCACGACTGGAACGTCCGGCCCGCGAACATCGGCATGGGCGCCTTCCGGTGGACACGGAGGGTTCGCTCCACCAGCCATCGGAACGCGGTGTTGCCGAGGAGGAAGTTGGCGATGGGAGCGAGTGGCGTCCCCACCTTCCCCATGGCGCTTGGCCGGGCGATGATCCGGTCCCGGATGGGGATCCCTCGCTGGGCCTTCATGTTCGCCCGGGCCTGGGCGTTGATCTCGGCGATCTTCACGCCCTGGGGACAGACCGTGGTGCAGATCCCGCACCCCGAGCAGTAATCGAGGGACGCATCGGGCGAACCATCGTCGGTCCGGAACCGCTCGAGCTGTGGACCGACGTACTTCGGCCCGGGGAACAGCGGCGTGACGTTCGACACGGGGCAGAACGTCTCGCAGATCGTGCACTTCACACAGTGGTCCAGCGACCCTCGGACCAACTCCACCGTTTCCATCAGGAGGCTCCCTCCACGACCATGGATGCCGCGACAAACCCCGAGGCCAGGGCCAGGCCACTGCCTGACAGCTCCCGCCACGGTTCGGCTCCCCCGAGCACGGCACCAGCAGCGAAGAGATTGCGGAAGGCCACATTGCCTTCGAGGTCGAGCGGCCGGAGGCGTTCGTCCACCGCGATCCCTGCCCGGGCCATGGGCTGGTCGTCGAAGTACCGAGGGACGAACCGGGGCTCACCCGCGGCGGGGACCCCCGACACCGCCAACCCGAACACCGACTCGTGGACCTCCCCATGGGAGTCCAGGGACAGGGCGCCCTCGGCGAACCCTCCGGTCGCCAACACGACCCACCGGGCCTCGATGGGCGTGGGGCGGGCCGCCGCGGCTTGTACGACCACGTGGGTCACCACGTCGTCGCTCGTCTCCGCGGCGGCGACCGTCATCCCGAGCAGGAGCCGCCCTCTCGCGTGGACGAACGCGTCCCGCAGCGCGTTGAACAGCCGGATGCCTGCCACCGAGGGCGGCAACGTGGGCACCTCGAACACCGGCCGTCCCAGCCGATCCTGAAGATCGAGCCAGGTCGTGCGGTGCTCGCGGAGGCCGAGCACCGACGGGAACCCCACCGACTCACCCGGCTCCAGCTTGGGAAGGAGTTCCGCGGCCACCACCGACCGGAACTCCAGATCCTCGAACATCCGCGCGTAGCCGAGCGGGCTCACGTCGGCTTCGGCGCCGGGATCGGCCAGGGGCACGGCCCGAGCATCCACGGTCACCCCGGTCGGGAGCTTGGCCTGGGACAGGTTGTCGGCCAGGAACCGGGGATAGAAGTCCTTCAGGGCCCGAAGGCCGACGAAC
>JBKPDU010000131.1:0-22236 GCA_046728055.1 Actinomycetota bacterium
CTGCTGTCTGCGAGCGCGCTGGCCGAGGCGGCGCGCAGCCCCGTCTCGATCGGCATCCTGGTCTCCAGGGTCGTGGGCAAGACGGCTGGCATCTCCCTCGCCACGTTCCTCGCGGTCCGCCTGTTGGGCGCGCGACTGCCCGCGAACGTGACGGGCCGCCACGTCGTGGGCGCTGCCGCAGCCGCGGGCATCCCGTTCACCGTTTCGATCTTCATCTCGGAGCTCGCGCTTCCGGGCCCGCTGGTCGACCTCGCGACGATCGGGGTGCTGGCTGCCGGCGTGGCGTCGGGAGCCCTGGCACTGCTCATCCTTCGTCGGCCGACGACGCGGTAGCGGCGGTTCACCTCCGCCGAGGGACCACCTGTTCACCGTTCCTCCTATAATCGGTCAGTTTCCGCTGGCGAGGCCGGCGAGACCTTCTTCTCACCAGCGTCGAGGGGGATTTGGATGCACGTCCTGGCCGCCGAGGGCGCGCCCATCAACGCGGTCTTCGGTTCGTTCGAGAACCGGGCGCTCTGGGTGGTGCTGGTGATCTCGCTCGTCGCGCTGGCCTTCGCGTACTACCTCGTCCGCGAGGTCCTGGCCGCCGGCGAGGGCACCGAGAAGATGAAGGAGATCGCCCGGGCCATCCAGGAGGGCAGCCGGGCCTATCTGAACCGTCAGTTCCGAACCGTCGGCGTCTTCATCGCGCTGCTCACGGTGGGCCTGTTCTTCATCCTCCCCGTGCCGAGCGGCACGGAGCACGGCGCCCTGTTCGTCCGGTTCGGGCGCTCGATCGCCTTCATCCTCGGCGCCGGGTTCTCCGCCATCACCGGGTTCACCGGGATGTGGCTGGCCGTTCGGGGCAACGTCCGAGTGGCCAACGCGGCGCGGGAGTCCGGGCTGCGCCGAGCCCTTCGGATCGCGTTTCGGACCGGGGGCGTGGCCGGGATGTTCACGGTGGGCCTGGGCCTGCTCGGAGCCACGGTGATCCTGATGATCTACCAGTCCGATGCCACGAGCGTGCTGGTCGGGTTCGGGTTCGGCGGGGCGCTTCTGGCCATGTTTATGCGCGTGGGCGGGGGGATCTTCACCAAGGCCGCCGACGTTGGCGCCGACCTGGTGGGCAAGGTCGAGCAGGGGATCCCCGAGGACGACCCCCGAAACGCCGCGACGATCGCCGACAACGTGGGCGACAACGTGGGGGACTGCGCCGGGATGGCCGCCGACCTGTTCGAGTCCTATGAGGTCACGCTGGTGGCCTCGCTGATCCTGGGGGCTGCCGCGTTCGCCGACTCGCCGCAGGGCGCGATCGTCGGCGTGATGTTCCCGCTGTTCGTCCGGGCCATCGGGGTCATCACCTCGATCGTCGGCATCCTGGTCGTCTCTCCCCGGAGCGAGACCGAGTCGGGGATGAAGGCCATCAACCGCGGGTTCTTCGTCTCCGCGTTGCTTTCGGCGGTCGCCGTGTTCGTTCTGTCGGGTGTGTACATGAAGGAGTACCGGCCGGCGCTCGCCGTGCTGTTCGGGCTGATCTTGGCCGGCCTAATCCAGGTGCTCACCGAGTACTTCACCTCGACCGAGCGACGGCCGGTGAAGGAGATCGCGGAGTCCTCCGTCACCGGGCCGGCCACCACGATCCTGCAGGGGTTCGCCGCAGGGCTGGAATCCACGGTGTGGGCGATCCTGGTCATCGGGGCCGCCGTGATCTCTGCCTTCGCTCTGGGCGACAACCTGGCCGAACGCCTGTACTTCATCTCGCTCACCGGGATGGGGATGCTGACGACCGTGGGGGTCATCGTGTCGATGGACACGTACGGCCCGGTGTCCGACAACGCGCACGGCATCGCCGAGATGTCGGGCGGCCTGGGGGAGCGGGCCGACGAGATCATGACCGGTCTCGACGCCGTGGGGAACACCACGAAAGCCATCACCAAGGGGATGGCCATCGCCACCGCGGTCATCGCCGCGACGTCGTTGTTCGGCTCCTTCGCCGAGGAGGTGTTACGGGCCTCCGGCACGGCGGCACTGGAGTTCCCGATCCGCGTCGACCATCCAAACGTGCTGGTCGGCCTCCTCATCGGGGGGGCCGTGCCGTTCCTGTTCGCATCGCTCCTGATCCGGGCGGTGGGCCGCGCCGCCTCGCAGGTCGTGGTGGAGGTCCGCAACCAGTTCCGCGAACACCCGGGCATCATGGACTACACGGAGCGACCGGACTACGCCCGGGTGGTCGACATCTGCACGAAGACGTCCCTCCGGGAGCTCTTGACCCCCGGACTGCTCGCCGTGCTCTCACCGATCGCCGTGGGGTTCGCGCTGGAGGCCGAGGCACTCGGGGCGTTCCTGGCCGGCGCCATCCTCACCGGGCAGCTCCTGGCGGTCATGCTGTCGAACGCCGGCGGCGCGTGGGACAACGCGAAGAAGCTCGTGGAGGGCGGACTGTATGGCGGCAAGGGGAGCGAGCCGCACAAGGCCACCGTGATCGGCGACACGGTCGGCGATCCGTTCAAGGACACGGCCGGCCCGGCCCTGAACCCGCTGATCAAGGTGATGAACCTGGTGTCGCTCCTCATCGCCTCGCTCGTCGTCGAGTTCGAGGTTCCGGGGAAGCGAGGGTGGGGGATCGCCATCGCGGTGGGCTGCGCGATCGTGCTCGGCGCGATGATCTGGTACTCGAAGTCCCGGAAGGGCGAGGCCCTCGCGCCCGAAGATGGGGCGCCGGCCAGGCAGGGCGCCACGGTCTCCTAGCCGGACCCGCGCGGAAACTTGCAGCCGCCCGCTCCAGCCTCTTCGATATCGCGGATGAGCGTCCTGGACCCCTTCCGGCGGTTCCTCCACCGCATGGCCGAGTCCGACGAGGATCGGCTGGCCGAGGAGATCCAGGAGTGGGCGGCAACGGTCTCGGGCACGGTCCGGATCCAGGGTGCCCCCATCCGAAGCCGGGTGAAGGTGGCCGGCGTGGTGAAGCGGATCACCGTTCGGCCGCTGGAGGGCTTCGAGTCGCTCGAGGCCCTCATCTCCGACGGGACGGGTGAGATGTCGGTCCTGTGGATGGGGCGGCGGTCCATCCCCGGACTCACCCTCGGCACGCGGATCGTGGTCGAAGGGGTGGTGGCCGAGAAGCGCGGTGGCCTGAAGATGGTCAACCCGAGGTTCGAATTCGCGGCCTAGCTCGAGCCCTCGGTTTCGGCCTCGCCCATGATCGCGGACCGGAGGGTGATCTCCGCCTCGTCCGAGGCAAGCGCAAGGATCTCGTCGCCCGGCGTGATCACGGTCTCGGGTTGGGGGATGACGACGTGGCCATCTCGGAGGACCGCCACGATGGCGGAGTCGGTGGGCAGCCGAAGCTCGTAGAGCGGCCTCCCGGCGTTCGGCGACGTGTCCGGGACGGTAAGCTCCAGCAACCCCACGCGGCCGCCCTCCAGTCGAAGGAGGCGAACGAGGTCGCCGACCGTCACGGCCTCCTCGACCAGGGCGGTCAGCAGGTGAGGGACCGAGACCGCGACGTCGACACCCCACTGCTCGGTGAACATCCACTCGTTCCGTGGGTGGTTCACCCGGGCCAGCACGCGCGGGACCGCATACTCCTGCTTCGCCAGCAACGAGGTGACCAGGTTGTCCTCGTCGTCGCCGGTCGCTGCGACCACCACGTCGGCCGTCTTCAGCTCGGCCTTCTCCAGCACCCACGGCTCGCAGGCGTCGCCGAGCAGGAATCCAACGTCCGGAGCCCAGCCCTTGGCCGCCTGGAGAGTGGCGGGGTCCTGCTCGATCACCAGTACCTCGTGGCCCCGGGCGGCCAGGTCGGAGGCCAGGTAGCGCCCCACGGCCCCCGCTCCGGAGATCACGACGCGCATCGCTAGTGCTCCGCCACGGGGGCGAGCAGCTCGTCGAGGAGGTCCACGGCGTCCTTGTGCAGGATGAGGTGCACGGTGTCGCCCTCCTGGAAGGAGCTCGATGCGACGGGGATGAACCCGTGCCCACCCCGGTCGACGCCGGCGACCAGGATCTTCCCTTCCATGTTCAGCGAGCGGACGGGCTTGCCGACCAGGTGCGGCGTGACCTCAAGCCGCATCCGGAACAGGTCCCCGCCGGCCAGGCTCTCCTTGATCTCCTCACGTTCGTGGAACAGCATCAGCAGGATCTGCTTCACCCCCCACGTGGTGGTGGCCACGGTGGGGATGTTCAGCCGTTCGTAGATCTCGGCTCGCCGCGGGTCGTAGATCCTGGCGATGACCTTGGGTACGTGGAAGTACTCGCGGGCCACCCGGGCAGAGACGATGTTGGAGTTGTCGCCGTTCGTCACCGAGATGAAGGCGTCCGCCTCCTTGACCCCCGCCTCCACCAGCAGCTCCCGATCGAACCCCAAGCCGACCATGGTTCGGGCCTCGAAGCCGGGGGGCAGCCGGTCGAAGGCCGCGGCGCGCTTGTCCACGATCGTGACGTCGTGGCCGGCCTTCCCCAGCTGGATCGTGAGCTCCGAGCCCACTCGCCCGCACCCCACGATGATCACTCGCACGAGACGTTAGGTTAGCCGACCATCGGCGGCCGAGGAGCGTTGCTTGCCGAAGTAGTACGGCACGACCGCCAGGTCCACGTGCTCGTAGCGGCCGAGGGCTCGAGCGATCTTGCGGCTGGTCCGGTCGTGCAGGAGTCGGTGACTCAGGCGCGCGTCGTCGCGGCGGGCCATGACCACGGTCACCTCGCTGCGCCTGCCCATCATCTCGATGACGTATCGCTCCAGGGAACGGGCGACGTTTCGGTCCCAGCACTCGATCACCTCGAGCTCGACCGGAACGGCGAGCTCCATCCATCGACGGATGAGCTGCTCCTGGTTCTCCAGGTCAACGGCGGCGTGGACCGCTCGGACTTCGGTGGCGCCCAAGCAGAGGGCGTACCGGACCGCACGGAGGGTGGCTCGGTCGAGCTTGTCCACGAGGACGACCGCCCGGTGGGTCGGGCGAGGAAGCACCCGGAGCCGGCGGCGGCCTCCGACCGTCTCGGTGACCGGATGGCCCGGCCCCCAGTGGTCCCGCACCACGGTGAGGCGGGCACGTCCCAGAGGAAGCAGGCACTTCGCCAGGTGAGCCGCCATGCGGGACATTCGCAGCCGCTCGACGAGGCCCTGGGAAGCCGGTCCGGGGACGATCAGGTTCACGTCGGAGTCACCGGGGAGCGCCTGCACGTATTCAGCCAGAGAGGTCGCGAGGTCCCCGTCCAATCTCACGACCCTCAAGGGCACGTCGATGCCGAGCTCGTCCCACTCACGCTGGATGGCCTTCGTCGACCCCGGGTCACGCGCGAAGTGAACCGCATGCGTCTGCTCACCACGGATCGTCTTGAGGTACTGAAGCGCATGGATGGTCTCCCGACCGAGGTGGTCGACCATGAGGACGGCGATGGGGCGGCGAACCGGCGATGCGTCGAAAGGGGGAAGGTTCTCGTCGAGCTCTCGGTGCTCCTGTTCGTACTGGCGGTTCAGTCGAACGAGCAGCCACACCATGACCGGCACGAACACGATCACCGCCCAGGCGCCGTGCGTGAACTTCGTCGCTGCGATGATCACCGTGACCACTGCCGTCGTGAACGCCCCGAACGCGTTGATGGCCAGGCCGTGACGCCAGCCAGGCTCCTTGATCCGGAGGTGTCTCCGAGCCATCCCCGCCTGAGACAGCGTGAACGACGTGAAGACGCCGATGGCATAGAGCGGGATCAGCCGGTGGACGTCCGCCTGGAACAGCACGACGAGCACGGTCGAGGCCAGCGCGAGACCGACGATGCCGTTGGAGAAGACCAACCGGTGCCCTCGGCTCGTGAGCTGTCGGGGCATGAAGTTGTCGGTGGCGTGGAAGTTGGCCAGGCGAGGGAAGTCCGCGAACGACGTGTTGGCCGCGAGGATCAGGATCAGCGTGGTGGCGATCTGGACCATCAGGAACAGCCCGGTACCCACCGGGCCGCTCCCGAACACCGCTCGAGCGACCTGCGAATTGAGGGTCTTGGTCTCGGTGGGGACCAATTGGAGCTGCACGGCCAGGTACGAGAGACCGAGGAACATGATCCCCAGGAGCGTCCCCATCCACATCAGCGTGGTCCGGGCGTTCCGCCACTCCGGCGGCTTGAATGCCGGGATCCCGTTGGAGACGGCCTCCACGCCGGTCACGGCGGCTCCTCCCGACGCGAACGCGTGCAGGATGAGGAAGATGCTCACGGCGCCCGATGTCCGGAGCGCGTCGTCCGGCACGGGGAGAGGGTGGAGGTCACCCCCCAATGCCCGGTACATGCCGACCCCCAGGAGGACGAACATCATGAGGATGAAGAAGTAGGTCGGGACGGCGAACATCCGACCCGACTCCCGCACCCCCCGCAGATTTCCCCAGGCGATGAACCAGATGCAGAACACGCATATCCAGACGCGGTACGGATACAGGCTCCCCGCGGCCGAGGTGATGGCGGCGATGCCGGCAGCGACGGAGACCGACACGGTGAGGACGTAGTCGGTGAGGAGCGCCACCCCGGCGACCTGGGCAGGCAACAGGCCGAAGTTGTCCCGGGTCACGATGTACGCGCCGCCGGCGCTCGGGTAGGCCTTGATGGTCTGGCGGTAGGAGAACAGCAGGATCGCCAGGACGGCCAGGATCGCGAACGTGATGGGCATGACGAGCGCGAACGCCGCGGCCCCGACCGCAGGAACCGCGACTTTCAGGATCTCCTCGGTCGCGTAGGCCGAAGAGGAGAGGTTGTCCGACGCGAACACGGCGAGGGCGGTCGGCTTGCCCAGGCGCTCGTGCTTCAGGCGAGCGGTGGGGAGGGCCGGACCGAGGATGGCGCGCTTCAGCGCGTACCCGGGCCCCTGGGGTAGTGGGGTGGGCCGGGCGGGTGCGGCGGGTGCCCGGGCCTCGGTGACGGTCTGCGGGCCGGCCATGTGTCCGAACCTCCTCTCATCAACAGGCTCGTCCGGCCCGCGTAAGAGACCCGTGAAGGTGAGGCCCCCAGGTATAGAGATCCCGTAAAGAGCTAGCGTTGGGCCCGTGAGGCGGGTCCTGCGGATGCTCCGGAGCCCCTGGGTCCGGGGGGCGGTCGCGGCGGCCGGCGCTCCGGCGGCCGCGACCCTCCTGGCGCTGTCGTTCCACGGCGGGGACGCGAGCGCGGTGTCGATCTACATCCTGGCGGTGGTGGCCGCCACGGCCGTGGGCGGACTGTGGACCGGCCTGGCCTCGGCCGTCCTTTCGTTCCTCGGCCTGAACTTCTTCTTCACGCCGCCGCGGCACACGTTCCGGGTGAGCAAGGGGGAGGACCTGGTCGCGTTGATCGTGTTTCTCATCGTGGCCGTGATCGTCGGGTCCCTCCTGGCCCGAGCCCTTGAGGAGCGCAACCGAGCCTCACGCCGGGAGCGGGAGACCCGGCTCCTCAACTACTTCGCGTCCAAGCTTCTCTCGGGGGATCCGCTCAGCAGGGTGCTCAACGACTTCGCCAACGCCCTCCTCGAACCCTTCTCGCTCGCTCGGTGTGAGATCCACGTGCGAGCCGACGACCTCGCTCTGGACGGCAAGGCCGAACGAGCCGACGTCGCGGAAGGCGTACAGGTCGCCGTGCCGCTGGTCGTGGGGAAGGTCGAGCTCGGAACTCTCATCGCCGTCCGCCGTGCGGGACTCGACCCCCCGGCCGGCGACGACCGCGCGCTGCTGGAGGCCTGCGCCAAGCAGGTGGCGGTAGCGGTGGAGCGCACCCGCCTGGACAAGCAGGTGGAGGGGGCTCGCCTGGACGCCGAGACCAACCAGCTTCGCGCGGCGATGTTCTCGTCCGTGACGCACGACCTTCGGACCCCGCTGGCCTCCATCAAGGCCGGAGTCACCAGCCTGCTCGACGAGGAGGTGACTCTTCGACACGAGCAGCGGCAAGAGCTCCTTCGCACCATCCTCCAGGAGACCGACCGACTGAACCGGCTGGTCGGCAACATCCTGGACCTGGCCAGGGTCCGGGCCGGCGCGCTGGTCCCCGCGAAGCAGCCCACCGCGATCGACGACGTGATCGAGTCGGTTCTGCATCGGATGGCGCCAACACTCTCGCGTGTCCGCGTTCGAACTCTGGTGCGTCCGGACCTGCCCGAGGTGCCGATGGATCCGGTCCAGATCGATCAGGTCTTGTCGAACCTGTTGGAGAACGCGGCTCGATTCACCCCTCCCGGTGGCGAGATCCTGATCGCGGCGGCCCCCTGGCAGCGATCGGTGCGGGTCCGGGTTGTGGACCAGGGACCGGGGATCCCTGCGGCCGAGCGGGAACGGGTCTTCGAACCATTCTTCCGAGACGATGCTGGAGACGTGCGAACCGGCAGCGGCTTGGGTCTGGCCATCGCCCGGGCCGTGGTGCTGGCGCATGGAGGCCGGATCTGGATCGAGGGATCCCCCGCGGGTGGCACCGCCGTGGTCTTCGAGCTTCCTGTGGGCGACACCCGACGCGTCAGACAGGAGCCCTCTGCGTGACCACCATTCTGGTGGTCGACGACGAGCCGCAAATCCGCCGGGCCCTCAGGACCAGCTTGGAGCTATATGGTGCTCACGGCCGGGACCGGTGAGGAAGCGGTGATGGGAGTGGCTGAGGCCTCCCCGGACCTGATGTTCCTGGACCTCGGGCTCCCCGACCTGGATGGCATGGAGGTGATCCGGCGGGTCCGCTCCTTCTCCGAGATTCCGGTCATCGTCCTGTCGGTCCGCGACCGTCAGGCCGACAAAGTGTCGGCCCTGGACGCCGGCGCGGACGACTACGTTGCCAAGCCGTTCGGCATGGAGGAGCTGCTGGCTCGGCTGCGGGCCCAGCTCCGCCGGGCTCTGCCAGAAGAGGCAGGCCCCGTGCTCCGCTTCGGTGACCTCCAAGTCGATCTGGCCCGGCAGCTGGTGATACTGAGCGGGGCGCCCGTTCACCTGACCAGAACGGAGTACGCGTTGCTCGAGGCGTTCGTCACCAACCCGGGCAAACTCCTTACGCACCAATGGCTCCTTCGAAGGGTGTGGGGTCGGGGATATGGGGAGGAGAGC
Source organism: Actinomycetota bacterium (assembly GCA_046728055.1). Lineage (GTDB taxonomy): Bacteria > Actinomycetota > UBA4738 > UBA4738 > HRBIN12 > AC-69. Next base: position 9,009 of record JBKPDU010000131.1, read on the forward strand.
CACTACCTCCGGGTCTACGTGCGGGCCCCGCGGCGGAAGCTCGGGGACCAAGCGGCGGCCCCGGCCCTCATCCTCACCGAGCCAGGCGTCGGCTACCGCTGGATCGCCGAGTAGTCCAACTAGAATCGCCGGACGTGGCCACCCACGTCGGACGTCGTCCCGTCTCCGGGGGCTTGCTGAAGCGCCTCCTGGTTGGACGAGCCCTGGCCACACACAAGCAGGAGCACCAGCTCCTGCCGAAGTCCCTGGCTCTCCCGGTGTTCTCCTCCGATGCACTGTCCTCCGTGGCCTACGCAACCGAGGAGTTGATGCTCGTGCTGGTGGCTGCGGGCGCGACCGCTCTTGCCCTGAACCTCCCGATCGCTCTGGCCATCGCGGGGCTCATGATCATCGTGGTCACGTCCTACCGCCAGACCGTTCGCGCGTATCCCCGTGGCGGCGGCTCGTACATCGTGGCCCGGGAGAACCTGGGGACGATCCCCGGGCTGGTTGCCGCCGCGGCCATCCTCACTGACTACGTCCTGACCGTCGCCGTCAGCGTCACCGCTGGGACCATCGCCATAACGTCGGCCCTTCCGGAGCTCGCCGAGCACAAGGTCGGACTGGCCCTTCTCTTCGTGGCGTTCATCACGCTCGTCAACCTTCGCGGCGTTCGGGAGGCGGGGTCGTTCTTCGCCCTCCCGACCTATGGGTTCGTGGCCATGGTGCTGTTCACGTTGGCTGTGGGCCTCGTGCGGTGTCTGGGTGGGTGCCCCACCGCCTTGACGTCCACGCTGCTGCTGGAACAGGAGACCGGGCTCACGCTGTTCCTGGTGCTGAAGGCCTTCTCGTCTGGGGCCACGGCTCTGACCGGCGTGGAGGCTATCGCGGACGGCGTGCAGGCCTTCCGCCGTCCGCAATCGAGGAACGCCGCAGCCACGCTCAGCATCATGGCCGCCATCAGCATCACGATGTTCCTCGGGATCACCGTTCTTGCCCGGCTGCTCGACGTCCGCGTAACGCACGAGATCGCGACGTCGAAGTCCGTCCTCGCGCAGATCGGGCAGACAGTGTTCGGGGCCGGCGATCCGCTGTTCTACCTGCTGCAGGCGTTCACCGCGGGGATCCTCGTGCTCGCCGCGAACACGTCCTTCCAGGACTTTCCCCGACTGTCTTCCATCCTCGCCAGGGACCGGTTCATGCCGTCGCAGTTCCGTAACCGCGGTGACCGGCTCGTGTTTTCGAATGGTGTGCTCGTCCTGGCCGGGCTGGCTTCCCTGCTCGTCTGGGTGTTCGACGCCAACCTGACCCGGTTGATCCAGCTGTACGTGGTCGGCGTGTTCACGGCCTTCACGTTGTCCCAGGCCGGGATGGTGGTCCGGTGGATAAGGGTCAAGGGACCGAACTGGCAGCGCAGCGCGATCATCAACGGCGTCGGGGCCACGGCGACTGGCATCGTCCTGGTCATCGTGACCATCACCAAGTTCCGGGGCGGGGCATGGATCGTGATCTCGGCCATCCCCGTGATCGTGGCGTTCTTCCTCGCCGTCCACCGCCACTATGTTCGGGTTGGGGAAGCTCTCCAGGCCGGCGGCCTGTCGGCCAAGCGGGAGGCGCGAAACACCTTCATCGTGGTCGTCCCCGACCTCGGCCCGGCGACCGTCGACGCAGTGGGCTACCTTCGGGCCGTTCGGCCCGAGCGAATCCGGCCGTTGTGGGTGGGTCGGGGGGCCGCGTTCCCCGCGGCGGCCTCCGAGTGGAAGCTGCGCTGCCCTCGTCTTGGAAGCCTGGAGCTCCTGCCGGAAGGCGATGAGCACCTCGTTCGCGAGCTGCGGCGATATCTGCATTGGATGGATCGCGAGCCAGGGGACTTCGTGACGGTGGTCCTGCCCGAGCTCCTGTCTGGGCGGTCGTGGCTCCAGTTCCTCCGCCATCGGTCGGCGCTCCTGGTCAAGACCTCCCTGCTGTTCGAGGAGGGAGTTGTGGTCACCAACGTCCCGCTGCTTCCCGAAGAGCGGCTCGCCGCCGAGGCGCATGCCGAGCGTCCGGTCGAACCTAACCGGAACGTGGTCGTGATCCCGCTGTCCGCCGTCCACGACGCCACGGTCAGGGCCGTGGTGTACGCCAAGTCGCTCAACCCGGCGGCGATCGAAGGCCTGTTCTTCATGACCGACCCGGAGGAGACGGGTCCGATCGTCGATGCCTGGCACGATCGCGGGATCGACGTACCGCTCATCCTGGCCGAGGCTCCATTCCGGAACCTGGGAGAACCCCTCCTCGACGAGATCAGGAAGCACACTGGCCGAATCGACACGGTCGTCACCGTGGTCCTGCCGGAGCTGATCGCCGCGCATTGGTGGGAGAACCTGCTGCACAATCAGACCGCCTTCTACTTCAAGCGGCTGCTCCTGTTCGAGCCGGACGTGGTCGTGACCAGCGTTCCGGTCCACCTCCGGCGATCGGTGGAGCGAGGCATCGCTCCCGCCGTGTCAGCATAGGTTCGGTGCCGATGTCTCAATCCACGATCCCCCGAACGACGACCGCAGGCAGTCTGCTGAAGCGGATCCTGGTGGGGCGCCCCATGGCCTCCCACCAGATCGAGCACACACTGCTGCCGAAGGTGCTGGCGCTTCCGGTGTTCTCCTCGGACGCGCTTTCCTCGGTGGCGTACGCGACAGAGGAAATCCTCCGGGTGCTACTCGGGGTGACCGCTGCGGCGCTCGCCTATCGATACGTGATGCCGATCGCCATCGCCATCGGAACGCTCATGTTGATCGTCGTGGCCTCTTATCGGCAGACCGTACGGGCGTACCCGAACGGAGGCGGGGCCTACATCGTGAGCAAGGAGAACCTGGGGACACTGCCCGGCCTGGTGGCGGCGGGCGCGCTGCTCACCGATTACGTCCTCACCGTCTCGGTCTCGGTGGTCGCAGGCGTGTTCGCTCTCACCTCGGCCGCGACCGAGCTCCTGCCATTCCGGATCGAGCTCTCGATCGGCTTCGTCCTGCTCATCACCCTGGCCAACCTGCGAGGCGTGCGCGAATCGGGCACGCTGTTCGCCGTTCCGACGTACGCCTTCATCGCCTCGATCGTCACGATGATCGGCGTGGGCCTGCTCCGGTGTCTCGGGGGATGCCCGTCGGCCGAGTCGATCGTCCCGGCGGCCGACCTGGCGCGCGTGGCCGGACCCATCGGGCTGTTCGTCATCCTGCGTGCCTTCTCCTCGGGCTCCACGGCCCTCACCGGGGTCGAGGCCATCTCGAACGGCGTGCCTGCCTTCCGACGGCCACAGGCCAGGAACGCCGCCGAGACTCTGGCCATCATGGGGACCATCGCCATCACCATGTTCCTGGGCATCTCCTTCCTGGCGAGCCGGATGCAGGTGACGGTGAGCGACGAGCGGTCGGTGGTGGCTCAGATCGCCCATGCGGTGTTCGGCGGCGGATTCCTCTTCTACACGGTCCAGATCTTTACGACGGCCATCCTCGTCCTGGCGGCGAACACCTCCTACCAGGACTTCCCTCGACTGTCGGCCATCCTGGCGCGGGACCGGTTCCTCCCCCGCCAGTTCGCCAACCGGGGCGACCGGCTGGTGTTCTCCAACGGCGTCGTGGTCCTGACCGCGCTGGCCTGCCTGCTGATCGTGGTCTTCGATGCCGACCTCACACGCCTGATCCAGCTGTACGTGGTTGGCGTGTTCACGTCCTTCACGTTGTCACAGGCCGGAATGGTGCGCCATTGGCTGAAGGAGAAGGGGAAGGGACAGAACGCGGCCCGCGGCTGGCGCCGTTCCATCGTCATCAACGGGATCGGGGCGACCACCACGGCCCTCGTCCTCGGCGTCGTGACCTACACCAAGTTCAGGCACGGGGCGTGGATCGTCGTCGCGGCGATGCCGTTCATCGTGATGATGTTCCTGTCCATCCACCGGCACTACGAGGCCGTGTCTCGTGAGCTCCGGCGTGGCACGGTTCGAGCAGGCGAGGTGGGGGTGAACCATATCGTGCTGCTGGTCCTGAACCTCGACGTCGCCACGGCGGAAGCGGTGGGGGCCATCCGATCGATCCGACCGACCGAGTGGCGCGTCGTCTATCCATCGAACCAGGGGATCCCGGCCGAGCTCAGGGACCGGTGGCGCGACTTCTCCATGGGTGCGCCCGACCTCGAACCGCTGCCGGTCCCCGATGAAGACCTCCTCGGAGCCGTCCGACGATATGTACGAAGGATCGACCGGGGCCCCAACGACTTCGTGAACGTGTTCGTCCCCGAGGTCGTCCGGGAGGGACTGCCGACCTACCTGATCCGGCGACGGGCCTTGGTTCGGCTGAAGGCGGGTCTGCTTCGGGAGCCCAACATCGTGGTCACCGATGTACCGGTATTCGTGGAGGACGGACGGCCCGCTAGCGTGGACGGCCGGCCGCTCATCCCCAGCCGGACGGTGGCGCTCGCCTTTGTCGCTGGGGTGCACGACGGCACCATCCGTGCCCTGAACTACGCGGCGTCGCTTGAGGCGTCGGAGACCCGGGCGGTGTACTTCGACCTTGACCCGGAGGCTGCCCAACGGATGCAAGAAGAGTGGGGGGAACGGGGCTGCCGGATCCCGCTCGACATCGTGGAGGCCCCGTTCCGGGACCTGACGGGGCCCATCCTGGAGGAGGTCCGCCGGTTCACGTCGCGCCCCGACACCGTGGTGATCGTGGTCCTCCCCGAGTTCGTGGTCCGAAAGTGGCGACATTGGCTTCTGCACAATCAGGCGGCGTTGTTCGTCAAGCGCCTGCTCCTGTACGAACCACGGGTGGTCCTGTCGAGCGTCCCCTTCGCCCTGGAGGAGGCGTGATGGACCGAGACGCGGCCATCGAGCTGTGTAGGCGGAAGGCGGAGAAGGAAACCACTGTCCGCCACCTGATCTCGGTCGAGGGGGTGATGCGCGCCCTGGCTCGTCGCTTCGACGAGGACGAGGACCTGTGGGCCCTGACCGGGCTGTTCCACGACCTGGATCAGGACCAGACTCACGACGATCCGGATCGTCATGCGTATCTCGCGGCGGAGTGGCTCCGGGAGGAGGGCGTGGACGAACGGGTGGTGAACGGGGTCCTGGCGCACGCCCACGAGCAGTTCCGGACCGACCTCATGTCCAGGGCCGTGGTCCATGCCGACGCGGTGGCCGGGCTGCTGGTGGCGGCTGCACTGGTCCGGCCGGAGAAGGCGGGGGGTATGAAGGTCTCCTCGGTCAAGAAGAAGCTGAAAGAGAAGGCGTTCGCCCCCGGCGTGAACCGTGACGAGGTCACCTCGGTCGAGGGGTCGATCGGGCTTTCCCTCGACGAATTCCTGGCCGTGGGGATCGACGGGCTCCAGGCGGTCGCGCCCGAGATCGGGCTCGCGCCCTGACGGCTCAACGGGAGGCCGGCTGGCGCTCCTCCGCTCGGTCCCCGGGTTCCGCAGGTGGAAGCGGGTTCGCCCGCAGATAGCGGATCCGGCGCCACACCCACCACGCCACGCCGGCCACCACGAGCACGGCGACGAGCCAGGAAACGGGGCGAAGGAACCGCTCGACGCGGTCCCACCGTGCCCCCAGCTCGTACCCGAGGACGGCCAGCCCGAAGGTCCACGGCAGGCACCCGAGCAGCGTGTACAGGCTGAACTTCCAGACGTTCATCCGAGCCACCCCGGCGGGGAGGCTGATGAACGTTCGGACCACAGGGAGCAGCCGGCCAAAGAACACGGCCTGGTCCCCGTATCGGTCGAACCAGTCGTGGGCCCGGTCGATCTCGTGGGGCCTCAATAAGAGGTATCGGCCCCACCTGAGCACCAGCGGCCGGCCTCCCACGTAGCCCACCCCATAGGCCAGCCACGACCCGACCAGGTTGGCCACGGCCCCGACCAGGGCCACGGCCACCAGGTCCAGCTGCTGCTCGGGGGCCAGGAACGGCGCGCTGACCAGGGCCCCTCCGAACAGCATCGTGATCTCGCTGGGGATGGGCACGCAGGCGGATTCGAGCACCATGAGCAGGAAGATCGCGACGTAGCCGTACCTCGCGATCTCCTCCGTGATGAATTCTCCGAACAGGGCGAGCACGATCCGACTCCGAGGGGCTCGGGAATGCAGCGAGGGTATCACCGCGTTCCAAGGTGCCGGTGAGGGAACGGACCTCCCGCCCGGGATCCCCTCCGGGGCAACGGCAGGCACTCGCCGGGCCATCGGGCGGTGAATCCCCGGCCGGAGCGCGGAGGCTGGTACCCTGCGCCCGGAGGCGGCCCTACCGTCCGCCGTGCCTCCTCCCCTTATGACGACGAAGAGATGGTTGCTGTCATGACGAAGACGCTGGTGGTTGTGGAGTCGCCGACCAAGGCCAAGACCCTGGAGCGCTACCTCGGCCCGGAGTACACCGTTCGGGCCTCTTACGGGCACATCCGCGACCTCCCCAAGAGCAAGCTCGGCGTGGACACCGAGCGCGAGTTCGAGCCCGAGTACGTGGTCCCGGATGACTCGGAGAAGCACGTCAAGGCGCTTCGGGCCGCCCTGAAGAAGGCCGACGAGCTGGTGCTGGCGACGGACTTCGACCGGGAGGGCGAGGCCATTGCGTATCACGTGGCCCAGGTCCTGAAGATGGACCCGGCCGCGGCCAAGCGGGTCACGTTCACCGAGATCACCCGCGACGCGATCCTCGAGGCCTTCCAAGCTCCCCGAGAGATCGACCTGCGCCTGGTGGAGGCGCAGCAGGCCCGTCGGATCCTGGACCGCCTGGTCGGATACCGGCTCTCGCCGGTCCTGTGGAAGAAGGTGCGGCCAGGTCTCTCGGCCGGTCGGGTGCAGTCGGTGGCCCTCCGGCTCATCGTGGACCGGGACCGGGAGATCGCAGCATTCGTCCCGGTCGAGTACTGGTCGGTGGACGTTCGTCTTACCCCGGAGGACGACGAGGCCCCGTTCGTGGCCCGCGTGATCGAGATCCCCCAGGGGAAGCTGGCCGCGTCGCCGGACAAGAAGGGCATCACCCTGTCGGCGGAAGCGGACGCCGCCCTGCACGCCGACCGCCTTCGGGAGGCGGCGTACCGGGTACGGGAGGTCAGGGAGAAGGAGGTCAAGCGCAAGCCCGCGCCTCCGTTCACCACGTCGACGCTCCAGCAGGAGGCCGCTCGCAAGCTCGGGTTCGGCGCCAGGCGGACCATGCGCCTGGCCCAGCAGCTGTACGAAGGGATCGAGCTTCAGGGCGAAGGCCGGGTGGGGCTGATCACCTACATGCGAACCGACTCCACCACGATCGCCGAGTCCGCGCTCCGGGAGATCGCCGAGGTCGTGAGGTCGGAGTTCGGTGCGGCGTACGCGTTGAAGCAGCCGCGACGGTACAAGACCAGGCAGCGTGGGGCCCAGGAGGCGCACGAGGCCATCCGGCCCACCTCGGCCAAGCGAACCCCGGACCGGGTGGCCGGCGCACTGGACAGGGGACAGCTGGCGCTGTACCGGCTGATCTGGCAACGCACCGTCGCCTCCCAGATGGCCGAGGCCCGGTTCGACCAGGTGTCCGTGGACATCGAGGCCGCGGCGGGCGATGACCGGTACGTGCTTCGGGCCACTGGCCAGACTCTGACGTTCGACGGATTCCGCCGGGTGTACTTCGAAGGGCGCGACGACGCGGCCGACGAGGATGCCGAGTCAGCGCTTCCGCGCCTGACCGCCGAACAGGTCCTGCGCCTCCTGGAGGTCCTGCCGGAGCAGCACTTCACCCAGCCGCCACCCCGGTTCACGGAGGCATCGCTGGTGAAGACCCTCGAGGAGTTGGGGATCGGCCGACCCTCGACCTACGCCTCGATCATCTCCACGCTGCAGGACCGGGGGTACGTGCGGCTGGAGGACCGGCGGTTCTTCCCTGAGGACGTCGGCGAGGTCGTGACCGACCTGTTGAAGGAGTTCTTCCCCGACGTCGTGGACGTGAACTTCACGGCCAAGATGGAAGAGGACCTCGACGAGATCGCCGAGGGCACGCTTCGATGGGTCCAGGTCCTCGACGAGTTCTATGGACCGTTCGAGCGACTGCTGGAGAAGAACGAGGGCGAGATCCAGCGGTTCGAGGAGGTGCTCGACGAGACCTGCCCACTGTGCCCCACGGAGGGCAGGGCGCCGGGTCAGCTCGTGATCAAGCTGGGCCGATACGGAAAGTTCATCGGGTGCAGCAACTGGCCGGACTGCAGTTACATCCGAAACCTCGACGGGCAGGAGCGGAAGGAGCCAGAGGTCCTGGAGGAGACGTGCCCCGAGTGCGGCAAGCCGCTGGCCAAGAAGTGGGGGCGGTTCGGGCCGTTCATCGGCTGCACCGGGTACCCCGAGTGCAAGTTCATCAAGCGCGAGGAGCAGAAGACCGGCGTGACGTGCCCCAAGTGCGGGCAGGGCGACCTGGTGGTGAAGCGGGCCCGTCGGGGTAAGCGGGGGAGCGTGTTCTACGGCTGCAACCGGTACCCCGAATGCGACTTCACGGTGGGCCAGCGGCCCGTCCCCGACCCCTGCCCGAGCTGCGGCTCGCTCATGGTGCAGCAGAAGGACGGCACCACGAAGTGCACGAGCTGCGGCACTATCGTTGGAGCTGTGGCCGAGTCCGCTGCGGAGGGGTAGGTGTCGAGCCTCGCCGAGGAGGTAGCCGAGCTTCGCGGTACCCGATCGGCGAGTTTCAAGGATCTGCTGACCCGCCCACCGTTCCCCCGCCTGCTCGCGGCGCAGACCGTCTCCTCGATCGGAGATTGGGTGGGCTTCGTCGCCGTGGCCTCGCTCGTCGCCAGGTTGGGCGGCAGCAAGGGTGCGTACGCCGTGGCGGGGGTGATGGTGGCAAGGATGCTGCCGTCCATCCTGTTCGGGCCGGTGGCCGGGACGCTCGTGGACCGGTTCGATCGCAAGCGCATCATGATCACCGCGGACCTGTCGCGCGGTTCGCTCTACGCACTGATGCCGTTCCTGGGCAAGCTGTGGGCCATCTTCGCCGTTTCGTTCGCGATCGAGTCCTTCTCGCTCCTGTGGACGCCCGCACGCGACGCGAGCCTCCCCAACCTGGTCCCCCGGCGTCAGCTGGCCAACGCGAACTCGCTCGGGCTGGTCGCGACGTACGGGACGCTGCCCCTGGGCGGCGCGATCTTCGCATTCCTCGCCGGGACGTCGGGGCTGTTCCCCTATTTCGACCCGCGCCCCGAGTATTTGGCGCTGTGGCTGGACGCGGCCACGTTCGGCTTCTCCGCCCTCATGATCAGCCGGATCGCCATCCCCCTTCCGTCCAAGCGAACCACAGGCAAGTTCGACATGTCGCGCGTGTGGAGGGACATCGTTGAAGGAGTGAGGTTCCTCCGGGAGAGCCCGCTCGCCTCGTCCATGACCGTGGGCATCGTCTCGGCCTTCAGCGCGGTGGGAGCCGTGTTGGCGATCGGACCCTTCTTCGCGCAGAAGACGCTCGCCGCCGAGGCCACCGGGTGGGGGGTGCTCGTCACCTCGTTCGGCATCGGGATGGGCATCGGCATGGCGGCCGTGAACAAGGTGGTCGAGTTCGCCGAGCGAGACCGGCTCTTCGTCTGGTCCTTGATCGCTGCGGCCATGACGCTGTTCGTGCTGGCAGCCATGCCGAACATCACGCTCGCGGCGATCTTCACCGTGATTCTCGGATGCTTTTGCGGCGCGGCGTGGGTCTCCGGCTACGTCCTGCTACAGGAGAACGTCGCCGACGAGTACCGAGGACGGACGTTCGGCTCGCTCACTGTGCTGTCCCGGTTCGGCCTGTTCCTCTCGCTCGCGGCGTTCCCCGCCCTGGCCGGTCTTGTCGGGCCCGACCACGAGGTCTTCGTCGGGGAGCAGCGGATCGACCTGGCCGGCACCAGGATCGCGCTGTGGGTGGCGGGCGCCTGGGTGATCATCGCCGCGGAGGTCACCCGTCGCGGGCTGAAGCGCTTCCGGGTCAGCCGTCCGAAGCCCCTCTCGCTGGTGCCGAAGTTGAAGCGGCCACCGAGGAGAGGCATCTTCGTGGTGTTCGAGGGAGTGGAGGGAGCCGGCAAGGGGACGCAGGTCCGCCTGGCCGAGGGATGGCTGGAGTCGCAGGGACACCCGGTCATGGTGACCAGGGAGCCCGGCGGAACCGAGGTGGGGGAGCGCCTCCGCACGCTCCTGCTCGACCACCAGACGGGACATCTGGAGCCCAGAACCGAGGCGCTGTTGTTCGCCGCCGCACGAGCGCAGCACGTCGCCTCGGTCATCCGACCGGCCCTGGCCGAGGGCAAGGTAGTGATCTGTGATCGGTACATCGACTCCTCCGTGGCCTACCAGGGATGGGGTCGGGGACTCGGCGAACAGGACGTGCTGACCCTGAACGTGTGGGCGACCCAGGGCCTGTTCCCGGACCTCGTGGTCCTGCTCCACCTGGAACCAGAGACGGGATTGCTCCGTTCGCTCGAGGAGCCCGACCGCATCGAGATGGAATCGGGCGACTTCCATGCCAAGGTGTCCAACGCGTACCTGAAGATCGCGGAGGAGCACCCCGAGCGGATCGTAGTGATCGACGCCAATGCTTCGCCGGAGACCGTGCACGAACGGGTGAAGGAAGCGCTGGGACGAGTGCTGAAGGAGCGGGAGGACGAGGATGACGACCATGCCTGAGCCCACCGTCCTGGACCGAGTTCCGGGGCAGGAAGGGGCAATAGCCTTCTTGCGGCGGGCCGCCGTGCGGCCACACCACGCGTACCTGTTGGCCGGGCCGGAGGGTTCCGGGAAGCAGTTGGCGATCCGGGCCTTCGCCGCGGCCCTGTTGTGTGCCCGGGGCGGATGCGGGGAATGTCGGGACTGCCGGTTGGCCCTTGACGATCGTCACCCGAACGAGTTCCTCGTCGAGCCGGAGGGACGTGACATCCACGTCGACACGATCCGGTCCGAGGTGTGGCATCCCGCCTACCGCACGGCGCCCGAGCCGGGGCGGAAGGTCTTCGTGATCCGCGAGGCGGACCGGCTGAACCCAGCCGCCGCCGACACGCTCCTGAAGGTTCTCGAAGAGCCACCCGCCGACGCGGTCATCGTGTTGCTGTCGGCCCGACCGGACGAGCTTCCCGAGACCGTCCTCTCCCGGTGCCACGTCGTGACGTTCCAGCCGCTGGCCGAGCAGTTCGTCGCCGACACGCTCGCGGGAGAGGGTGTCGATCCCTCCCGAGCCCTTCTGGCCGCGCGCCTTGCCGGCGGGAACCTCGGCCGGGCCCGGCGTCTGGCGACGGGCGGTGGGCTCGCCTTCCGCGACGTGGGAGCGGAGGTGATCCGCCTGTCCGCGACGGGGCCTCGGGGTGCGCTCGATGCGGCCGACGTCGTGCTCGAGGCGGCGGAGGCGTATCGCAAAGGCCTGAAGGACCAACTCGAGGTGGACCTCGCGCCGTTCCTGGACGAGCGAGGCAGGCCGGAGGAGGCCTACCGCGGTGCGATCCGCCGGCTGGAGGAGCGGCACAAGCGCCGGGTGAGGCGGGCCGAGCGGGACTACGTCGACTGGGTGCTGCTCGGGGTCTCGTCCCTGCTCCGTGACCGGATCGTCGCGGACGTGGGCGGCGGGGGAGAGCTGGCGATCAACCTGGACGTCCGGCCCGAGCGGGGCCAGACGCGGGGGCTCCGCGAGGACCTCGCGGCCTCCGCGCGGGGGCTGGCGGCCATCGAGGAGGCCAGGGCGGCCCTGGCCGAGGAGCTGAACCTGAACCCACGGCTGTTGCTGGAGCGGGCGTTCCTCCAGCTCGCCGAGTCCGCGGCGTAGGGCGGCCACCCGGCCGAAGTGGTGCTGGCATCACTGTCGATGAAGCGGACCGGTGAGACAGTTCGGGTGGAGGGATGAAGCGCGGATGACCGTTCGAGTGCTCATCGTCGATGACCAGGAGCCGTTTCGGCTGGCCGCGAAGATGGTGGTCGACGCCACCGACGGCTTCGAGGTCGTGGGTGAGGCGGAGACCGGCGAGGACTCGATCGCAAAGGCCAGATCGTTGGCGCCGGACCTGGTGCTTATGGACGTCAACCTCCCAGGAATCGACGGCCTGGACGCCACCCGAAAGATCCTCGAGGGTTCGAGCGCTCGGATCGTGGTCCTCCTCCTGTCCACCTACGAGGAGGACGAGTACGCGCCCCGGGCCGCCGAGTGTGGCGCGGCCGCGTATATCCCCAAGTCCGCATTCGGCCCGGACCGGCTTGAGTCGGCCTGGGCCGCGGCGGGCGACTCGTCTACGACCCAGTCCTGACCGGGAGCCGACCCGTCACGGTCGTGCCACTGCCCGGCGCGCTCGTGACCTCGAGCGTCCCGCCGATCGCGTCCAGCCGGTCGGCCATCCCCTGCAAGCCCATCCCATACGCGGCGGCTCCCGTGTCGAACCCCCGTCCGTCGTCGACGACCTGAAAGGTGAGGTACCCGTCGGTCGACGTCATTCGAACCGTCGTCAGGGTCGGATCTGCGTGCTTCAACGCGTTCTGGAGGCCTTCGAGGACGCAGAAGTACACCGCGGCCTCGATCTCCTGAGGGAAGCGGCCGATGCCGTCGGCTTGGACCTCGACCGGAACCGGCGACTTGCGCGCCTGGGCTTCCACCGCTGCCGCGAGGCCCTTGTCGGCCAGGAGCGGCGGGTAGATCCCCCGGGCCAGATCGCGGAGGTCCTGTAGTGCGCGGCTGGTCTCCTGTTGGATCTGCCCCAGCAGGTCGCGTGCCTTCGCCGGGTCCCTGTCCACCATCGTGTCCGCCAGTCGGAGCTTGACGGCGAGCGCCACGAGCTGCTGCTGGGCTCCGTCATGGATGTTGCGCTCGATGGTGCGCCTCCCGTCGTCCTGGGCCTTCACCAGGCGCTGGCGGGACGCCCGCAGCTCCTCGATCAGGCGAACGTTCCGGAGCACCAGCCCGGCCTGGCCCGCCAGGTCCTGGACGAGCCGCGCCGTGGCCGGGTTCATCGGGTAGCTCACCGGCATGGCGACCGATAGCGCGCCAAGGAGCTCCCCGTGGTGGCGGACCTCGACGGCGTGCTGGCCTGCGAAATGGGGCAGCCCGTCGCCGGGCATGAGCTTGGAGTCGGGAGCTGGGCCGTCCGGCCATACGCCGGCCGGCCGGAGCTCCCGTCCGACCCGGACCCAAACCACGACCCGTTCGGCCCCGATCCCCCCTCCCAGGACGGCGGCCATCCGAGGCACGACGTCGTCCGCTGAGTAGGTCTCGGCCATCCGACCGGAGAATTCGGTCAGGACCTCGTACGGCGTGGCCCTTCCTCCGTAGACGACGCGGTC
>JBKPDU010000132.1:0-7285 GCA_046728055.1 Actinomycetota bacterium
CCCCCCCCCCCCCCCCCCCCCCCCCCCCCCCCCCCCCCCCCCCCCTTTTCAAGCAGAAGACGGCATACGAGATATTACTCACCGTCTCGTGGGCTCGGAGATGTGTATAAGAGACAGGGTCAATCCCTGCTGCTGACCGGACCGACGGGCTTGCGATTCGCTACAGGGAGCTGCGGAGGTCCCAGAGCTCGGGGAAGAACCGCTTGCCGAGCGTCGTCCGAAGGTACGGGGCACCGCTGGAACCCCCGGTGCCCCGCTTGGTCCCGATCTCGCGTTCGACCATCAGGACGTGATGGCTTCGCCAGATGGCGAAGGACTCGTCGTGGTCGAGCAGTCCTTCGGAGACCGCGAACAACCCGGTGAACGCCGGTTCCGTGGCCATCCGGACCAGGCTGCTTCGCCGGGCTTCCTCGTCGTCGGCGGGCATGGGCAGTCCGTTCGCCTCGAGCAGCGAACGGAAGCCGTCCCACAGGGTGGGCTCCTGGAGGCGCCCCTCCAGCGTGGCCCGTTCTTCCCGGGAAGACGACACGTCGTCGATGTATCGGGCGTCCTTCAGCCCCGACACGAACTCGATCTCTCGGAACTGCACCGACTGGAATCCCGAGGCAGGGGCGAGGTGGGACCGGAACGCCAGGAAATCCTGCGGCGTCATCGTCTCAAGCACCTCGATGTGCTCGATCAGGACGCGCTCGATCGCGCGGACCCTCGTCAGCTCGTGGCGCGCCCGTTCCGGGTCGTCGCCGATCATCCGGTCACGGATCGACCCCAGCTCGAACAGCAGCTGTTTGAACCACAGCTCGTAGGCCTGGTGCACCACGATGAACAGGTGCTCGTCGTGCTCCGGTGGATCGGACCGAAGCTGCTGGAGCGACAGGAGCTCCGGGATCCGCAGGTATTCGCCGTAGGTGAGGAGCCCTTCCTCGGTCGGCTCGCTCAGTCGGCCCATCCGCCTGACCCGTCCGGGCCTCTCCGACGTCCCCACGCTTTCGAATCCTATGGCAGCGTCAGCCGGCGAGGACGCGCGACAGATCCTCCAGACTGCCCAGGTTGTGTCCGGGGAGGAACACGTCGATCGAGGGAAGCGCCGCGGCCATCCCTCGAGCCAGCGGCTCGTACCGGGGGCTCCCTTTCAGCGGGTTGACCCACACGATGCGGTGAGCCAGCCGGCGCAACCTGGCCATCTGGTGGCGCAGCAGCTCCGGGTCGCCCCGCTCCAGGCCGTCGGAGCAGATCACCGCAATGGCGCCCCTGAGTGCCGTGCGCTGGCTCCATCGATCGAGGAGCTGCTTCATCGATGGGCCGATCCTCGTGCCCCCCTCCCAATCGGCGACCTGTCGCCCCAGGTCACGCAAGGCCCTGTCCGGGTCCTTGGTACGGAGCGAGCGCGTGATCCGGGTGAGCCTGGTTCCGAAGCAGAACACCTCCACCTTGCGTCCGGCGGCCATGGCCGCGAACGCGAACTGCATGAGGGCTCGGGAATACGGACCCATCGACCCCGACACGTCGAGGATCAGCACGAGGGGCCGGCTCCGGCTGCCACGCCCTCGCCACGCTCGGTGGAACGGTTCGCCCTCGGTCCGAAGGGACCTTCGCAGCGTGCGCCGCATGTCGAACCGATCCCCCGAGCGTGAGGGACGAAGGCGCCGCGTCGTGCGCTCGGGGGCGGACACCGCGAGGCGCCGGATGAGGTTGGCGACGCGCCGGCGCTCGTCTTCGGACAGATCGGCGAAGGACTTCTCCCGGAGCACCTCCGCCGCGCTGGCCACGATGCGAAGCGCCGCTTCGCCCTCTGGCTCCATGGCTTCGTCGGCGGCCCGTCCTGTCGCGGCGGCCGGGCCGGCCACCGTCATCGGTTCCCCAGCCGATCCGGCCTCGGGTGAGCCTGCCGGCGCGCGCGGCACCGCGAGCCGGGCGGCCGCCGGGAACCGATCCGGCGCCCCGAAATACTCGTCGAACGCCACGTCGAACACCTCGAGATCCTCTGGCCTCGACACCATTGAGGCCCTGGCCGCCCAGTACAGGTCCTCGCGACGCAGGGGAAGGAGCGCGGCTGCGGCCCGGCAGAACGTGACGATCCGGCCGGTGCCGACGGGCAGGCCGCGCCGCCGCAGATCGCGGCCGAATCCGATCAGCCGATCGAAGCCCTCGAGGCCTCCGGGATCAGCCGTCGACGTCGCCGATCACCTCTGCGAGGCGTGACTCGGCCAGCTCCTGATCCTCGTGATCCTTCAGCACCGCACCCAGCGTGTCCCTGGCCGTGCTCTCGTCCAGGCGCTCGACCCCGAGGAACGACAACGCTTTGGCCCAGTCGATCGTCTCTGCCACGCCGGGACGCTTCGTCACGTCGAGGGACCGTAACCGAGCCACGGCGGCGGCCACGGCGCGGGCCACGGGCTCGGACACGCCAGGTGCGCGCATCCGAACGATCTCGACCTCGCGTTCGAGCGAAGGGTGATCGATCCAGTGGTACAGGCATCGGCGCTTCAGGGCATCGTGCAGCTCGCGGGTCCGATTGGACGTGACAACGACGGCCGGCGGCTCCTCCGCCGCCACTCGGCCGATCTCCGGAATGGTCACCGCGAACTCGGACAGGATCTCGAGCAGGAACGCCTCGAACTCGTCGTCCGCTCGATCGAGCTCGTCCACCAGTAGCACCGCCTTGGTACCCGAACGGATCGCCGCGAGCAGGGGGCGCTCGACGAGGTACTCCGGCCCGAACAGGTCCTCCACGTGGGTCTCCGCCGTCACGTCCTGCATGGCTCGAACGGCGATCAGCTGGCGCGAGTAGTTCCACTCGTAGAGCGCCTGGGACGCGTCGATGCCCTCGTAGCACTGGAGCCTGATGAGCTCGCGCGACAGGAGCGAAGCGAGCGCCTTGGCAACCTCGGTCTTGCCCACTCCAGCCTCGCCTTCCAGGAGCAGCGGCTTGTCGAGCGACACGGCGAGGTAGATCGCCGTGGCCAGGCCCCGATCCGCGAGGTAGTTCTCCTCACCAAGCCCCACTTGCAGATCCTGAACCGAGTCGAACGACATCCTGCCCGTCACGGGTCCAGGGTAGCTGCTGTCGCCGCGCCGTGGTGTACGGCCGCGTCGAGGTGCCGGCCCCTACGGGAGCGAGCCGGTGGCGGAGGCGTTGCCCGGGCTCGGAGAGACGGCCGTCGGGAACGGTACGCGGATCCCCCGTTCGGAAAAGCGACGAGTGATGCGCTCCCGAAGGCGTCGCTCGGCGTCCCATCGCTTGGAGGGCCTGGTGTCCGCGACCACTCGCACGACCAGCGCGTCCTGGGCCAGGCTCTCCACTCCGAGGATGCTCGGTCCTTCCATGATCCAATCCCTCAGGATCGGGTCCTTGCGGATCTCCTCGAACAGCTCCTCGAGGACCTCGCGGACCCGGTCCACGTCCTCGCCGTAGGCGACGCGGACGTCGACGATGGCCCGGGCCCACCCCTTCGACTTGTTGGAGACGACCTGGATGTTGCCGTTCGGGATCACGTGCAGCGTGCCGTCGAAGGCCCGAAGCGTGGTGATCCGAAGCGTGAGGTCCTCGACCTTGCCCGAGATCTGACCGGCGGTGGTCATGACCTCGACCACGTCACCCACGCCGAACTGGTTCTCCAGCAGGATGAAGAACCCCGACAGCGTGTCCTTGACGAGGCTCTGCGCTCCGAACCCGAGGGCCACCCCGGCGACGCTCGCGCTGGCCAGGAACGGCGCAAGGTTCACATCGAGCGTCCCCAAGATCAGTAGGAACGCGGTGGTCCAGATCACCACGACCAGGGCCGTGGACAAAGCGTGCGCGATGGTGGCGCCGCGCTGTAGGTTCAATTCCTGGGTCAGGCTCGATTTGCCCTCCAGCTTGCGACGGAACCGTCGGACGAGCAGCCGAGTCACCACCGTCACCAGGACGGCCATGACCAGGATCGACAGGATCCGGACGCCGTTCTCGTCGAACCACGTCGGGAAGTCGAACCTGCCGGCGGCGAATGTCGCCATGTCCTCCATCTAGGCAGAGCGAGCGCCGAGCGTCAAAGGGCGTGGTCGCCTACCGAGACGTGGCCTCCTCGAGGGCCCGGCGCACGAGGACCTTCGACAGCTCCCTGCGGTATTCCCCGCTCCCGAACGTGTCCGATGGCGGGCTCGTCCCTTCATCGGCTCGCTCGGCCGCGGTCGCCGGATCGGCTCCCTCGGCCAGAGCTTGCTCCACCCCCGCCGCGCGGAGTGGTCGCTCCCCCATGTTCGTCAGCGCGACCGCGGGTCCGGCTCCGTCGCCGGCGAGAGCGGCCACCCCGACGATGGCCCAGTCCTGGGCCCGGCGGTGGAACTTCAGGTAGCTCCATCCGCGCCCGGACGTCTTTGGGACCCGGATCTCCGCAAGGACCTCGTTCGATGCCAGGTCGGTCTCGAACAGGCCCTCGAAGAAGTCGGCGGCAGAGACCGTTCGCGACGACCCGTTCGGCCCTCGGATGACCAGGTCGGCGCCGAGCGCCAGGAGCACCGTGGGCATGTCGGAGGCCGGGTCCCCGTGGGCGCACGAGCCTCCGATCGTGCCGACGTGACGGACTTGAGGGTCGCCGATGAGGCTCGCGCCGTACGCCACGATCGGCGCCAGCTCTTGGAGCGCCTCGCTGTTGGCCACGTCGTGGTGCCGGGCGAGGGCGCCGATGGCGACCTCGGAGCCGTCCTCCCGGATGTAGCCGAGGTCGCCGATGCGCGAGATGTCGACCAGCTTGGGCGGCCTGGCCAGACGGAGCCGCATGAGCGGGAGGAGCGAATGGCCTCCGGCGATGATCTTCGCCTCGTCGTTGTCCGAAAGGAGCTCGATAGCGTGGTCCACCGACTCGGCCCGAGCGTAGTCGAAGGGCGCCGGGATCATCGTCCACCTCCTATTCCTTCCGGGGCCGCTCCTTCGCCCTGGCTCTCCTTCGGTCCCGGCGGCCCCTTGGCTCTCGCCTGCCGGATGGCTCTCCACACCCGCTCGGGCGTGGCCGGCATGTCGATCTCCGTGACGCCGAGGTGGGACAGGGCGTCGAGCACGGCGTTCACCACGGCGGGTGGCGCCGCGATGGTCCCGGCCTCCCCGATGCCCTTCACCCCCAAAGGGTTCGTGCTCGAAGGCGTCACCGTGCGGTCCAGCTCGAAGGACGGCAGGTCGGCTGCGGAGGGGACGAGATATCTGTCCATGCTGCTGGTCATCAGGTTGCCGCCCTCGTCGTACACGCCCTCCTCGAACACGGCCTCCGCGATGCCCTGCGTGATGCCGCCGTGGAGCTGGCCCTCGACGATCATCGGGTTGATCACGGTGCCGCAGTCGTCCACCGCCACGTACTTGTCGATCGACACCTCGCCGGTCTCCTTATCGACCTCCACGACGCAGACGTGTGCGCCGGCTGGGAAGGTGAAGTTCCCCGGATCGTAGACGTGCGTGGCCTCCAGGCCGGGCTCGGTGTCCGGGGGGAGGTTGTGCGCCGTCCACGCGGAGAACGCGATCTCCGGGATCGTCCTCGCCTTGTCCGGCGCGCCCCTCACCGAGAACGTCCCGCCGTCGTACTGGAGGTCGTCCTCGGACACCTCCAGCTCGTGTGCGGCGATCCTCCTGGCCTTGTCGATGATCTTCTCGGTCGCGAAGTGGAGCGCGATGCCTCCGACCGCCAGCGACCGGCTCCCGTACGTGTCCATGCCGAGTGGCGAGACCGCGGTGTCCCCGTGGAGGACCTCGATGTCGTCGACGCCGACCCCCAGGGCATCCGCGACGATCTGGGACCAGCTGGTCTCGTGGCCCTGGCCATGCGGGGAGGTCCCGGTGACCACGACGACCTTGCCGGTCGGCAGACACCGGATGGTGGCCGCGTCCCATCCCCCCGCCGCATACCGCAGGGCCGCCAGGACCTGGGAGGGGGCCAGTCCGCACATCTCGATGTACGTGGACAGCCCGATCCCGAGCTGCTTCACGTCGCTCGCGTCGCGCCGAGCCTGCTGCTCCTTGCGGAGCTGCTCGTAGCCGATGATCTCCAACGCCCGGTCGAGCTGTCTGCCGTAGTCGCCCGAGTCGTACTTCAGCCCGGAGACGACGTCGGTCGGTTCGGTGAAGGGCGCCATGAAGTTCATCCGTCGAAGCTCGACGGGGTCCTTGCCCACCCGCCGGGCCAGAGCGTCCATTGCTCGTTCGATCGCGTACGTGGCCTCCGGCCGCCCGGCCCCCCGGTACGCGTCGGTAGGGGGCTTGTTCGTGAACACCCCGGTGCAGACGAAGTCGTAGGCCTCCGGCGTGTAGACCCCTTGATACAGGAACGCCCCGAGCAACGGGATCCCCGGGGTCACGAGCTGCATGTACGCGCCCATGTCCGCCACGAGGTGCGCTCGGACCCCCAGGACCTTGCCCTCCTCCGTCGCCGCCAGCTCGACGTCCTGGTAGACGTCGCGGCCCTGGATCGTCGACAGGTAGTTCTCCGAGCGCTCCTCGATCCACTTCACCGGTCGGCCAGTTCGACGTGCCGCGGCGAGGAGCATGGCCTCCTCCGCGTAAACGTTCAGCTTGGAGCCGAAGCCACCGCCGACCTCGGGCGCGATCACCCGGAGCTTGGACTCCGACATGTTTGCCATGGTGAACGCGGTGAGGGCCACCTTCAGGATGTGTGGGATCTGGGTCGCCGAGTACAGCGTGAACTCGCCCTGTGCCGGAATCGGGACGGCCAGCGCACCCCGGGGCTCGATCGCGTTGGGGATCAGCCGAGGGTGGTAGTAGCGCTCCTTGACGACCACCGGGGCGGAGGAGAACACCTTGTCGACCTCGCCGGCCGACAGCGTCCACGTGTAGGACGTGTTCGTCCCCAGGTCGCCATGGACGATGGGGGCCCCCGTGTCCATCGCTTTCTGCGCATCGGTCACGACGGGCAGCGGGTCGTAGTCCACTGCCACGGCCTCGGCCGCGTCCTTGGCCTGAGCCCGCGTCTCGGCGATGACCACGGCCACTGCTTCGCCTTGGTGGTGCACCTCATCCTGCGCCACCGGCCAGTGGGTCGGGATCTTGATGTCCTCGGTGACCGGCCAGGCGCACGGAAGGCTTCCCTGCCACTCGGTCGCCAGGTCCGCCCCCGACCACGCCGCGATCACGCCGGGCATGCCGGTGGCCGTCGAGGTGTCGACCCGATCGATCCTTGCATGGGCGAATGGGCTTCGAACCACGTACATCCACGTCATGCCGGGGAAGGTGAGGTCGTCGACGAACTGCGCCTGCCCCGTCAGGAGCTTCGGATCCTCCTTTCGAAGAACCCCTCCACCGACGTAC
>JBKPDU010000133.1:0-11334 GCA_046728055.1 Actinomycetota bacterium
CGGCGAACAGCAGGGCGAAGATGACCTTTGCGGTAAGGAAGGCCCCGAACACACCGGCGGCGACGGCGCAGACCGCCGTCAACGCCACGAACTCTCCGGCCCTCATGGGGAGACCAGCCTGTTCGAGCTTCCCGTCAAGGCCGCTACTGAACCCGCCGGCCTCGGCGACCCGCCCGCCGGCCTGAGTGAGTCCCGCGGGCATCCACGTGGTCTCGCTGGCCACGTCCTTGTCCCGTCCGAGCATCAGGTTGGCCAGGCCCCGCCGCCGCCGGCCCTTCGCTCCGATCGACAGGAGCAGGATGGCCACTAGGAACGCCGCCACGAACGCCGCGCCCAAGACCAGCGTCAGCGCAGCATCGGTGCCGAGCAGCTTCTCGAGCTCGCGCATCATCGGCGACGACCTCCATCGGGCGCGAAGACCTCGACCGGGATCTTGACCCCGTGGTCGGCCAGGTGCTCCATGAACTTCGGACGGAGACCGGTTGGCCGGAGCTCGCCGCGGAACTTGCCCTCGTCGTCGATACCGGCGCTGTAGTCGAACAGGAACAGGTCCTGGAGGCTGATGATGTCGCCCTCCATTCCCACGATCTCGGTGACGTGGGTGATGCGACGCACCCCGTCCTTCATCCGGGCCTGGTGCACGATCAGGTTCAGGGCCGAAGACATCTGTTCCCTGATCGCTCGCATCCCGAGGTCCATGCCGGCCATCAGCATCATGGTCTCCACACGGGCCAGCGCATCGCGCGGGGCGTTCGAGTGAACGGTCGAGATCGAACCGTCGTGGCCCGTGTTCATGGCCTGCATCATGTCCAGGGCCTCGCCGCCACGGACCTCACCGACCACGATCCGGTCCGGTCGCATGCGAAGGGCGTTGCGGACAAGGTCGCGGATGGTGACCTCCCCACGGCCTTCGATGTTCGGCGGCCGGGACTCCAGACGCACCACGTGCGGCTGCTGGAGGCGGAGCTCCGCCGAGTCCTCGATCGTGATGATGCGTTCGTCGTCGGGCAGGAACGACGACAGCACGTTCAGCGTCGT
The DNA here is from genome assembly GCA_046728055.1 of Actinomycetota bacterium. GTDB lineage: Bacteria > Actinomycetota > UBA4738 > UBA4738 > HRBIN12 > AC-69. Next base: position 1,039 of record JBKPDU010000133.1, read on the forward strand.
CGTCTTCCCGGCGCCCGTCCCTCCTGAGACCAGGATGTTCAGGCGTCCCCGGACGCAGGCGTCGAGCAGCTCCACAGTCTGCCTGGTCAGGGTCCCGAACGAGACCAGGTCATCGGCCCGGTACGGCTCTGCCGAGAATTTCCGGATGGTCAGGCAGGCGCCGTCGATCGCCAGCGGCGGGACGATCGCGTTCACGCGCGAGCCGTCGGGCAGGCGCGCGTCCACGTACGGCGACGACTCGTCGACCCGGCGACCGACCCGGGCCACGATCTTGTCGATGATCCGGCGGAGCTGGCCGTCGTCGTGGAACTTCGCGCCTGTCCAGTAGATCTTGCCGGCGCGCTCCACGTAGATCGAGTTCCAACCGTTCACCATGACCTCGGTGACATCGGGGTCGCGGGCGAACGGCTCGAGCGGACCCAGCCCCAGGACGCTGTCCCCGATCTGTCGAACGATGAGGAGCTTCTCCTGTGGGGAGAGACCCGCCTCCTCCTCGTCCAACAACTCGCGGAGGCGCTGGTGGACCAGGCCTTCGAGCTCGGTGTCCGACATCGTGGCGTCGTACAGCCTCGGCCCGAGGGTCTCCACCAGACGGTCCTGGACCCGGTTGCGCGTTTCCGCGATGCGGTCCTTCGGTGTTGCCTTGGCCAGTCGATCTGCGAGCGACATATCGTTGTCCTCCTACCGCTTGAACAGGCGCCGTTTGCCCGGCGGGGGTGTCAGCGTGTGGTGGCCTTCGACGGCCGTGGGTGCACTGACGAACCGTGAGGCCAGCCGGCGGATGCTGTCGGAGACTTCGGAGCCCGGCTCCTCCAGGACCACGGGTCGTCCCTTGTTCAGGCACGTCGGCACGAGGCGGCTGGACGGGATCATGGTGTCCACCTGGATGTTCATGACCCGCTCCACGTCCTGGGCATCCAGGCCGACCCGGCTGTCCGCCCGGTTCAGGACGATCCGGAACCGGTCACGCGGCAGGCCGATGGTGAGCAGCGTCTCGAGCGCCCTCGACAGGTGCTTGACCCCGACGACGTCCAGCGCCGTCACCAGACAGATGGCGTCCGACAGGTCGAAACAGGCCAGTGCGAGGTCCGTGTAGTCGGCCGAGGCGTCGACGACGACGAACTCGAAGTTGTTGCGCAGCACCCGCAAGAACTTGCCGACGGCCTCACCGCTCGGTGGCGTGACGGATGGATCCGGCACGGCGCCGAAGCCCCAAAGGTGCTCGTACAGCTTGGTCCCGTTCGCGAACACGGCCTCGCGATCCGCCCCCTCGCCGAGGTTGATCAGCTCCGTCATCTGCTTCACGGGTTCGCGTCCGAAATACGAGAAGACGTCTCCCATGTCGACGTCGAGATCCGCAACCGCAGTCTCCTGCTTGGAGACATCGGCCAAGGCCGCCGCGAGGTTCGTGGTCAGGAAGGTCTTCCCCACTCCCCCCTTGGAGGCGAACACCGAGATGATCGAGCCCCGATGCTTGGGCGTGGCGGCCGCCTGTCCGCGGACGTTCGTGATGTTCTCCGCCCACAGGATGGCCCGCTCCACGGCATCGCGGAGTTCCTCGCTGCCCTTGGTCAGGTCCACCACGTCGCGAATCCCGGCGCGCATGGCCGCGGGAAGGAGCCCGTTCCAGGTCTTGTCCCGGACCACGATGATCGCGGTCATCGGGGCGGCCCGGCCCACGAACTCAGCCAGGCCGAGCGCATCGGGCTCCTTCACCTCGGGCGAGAGCACGAGGACGTGGGCGGCGTTGTCGGCATCCACGAGGATCTCCTCCGCCGCCGTGACGCTCTGCACCCAGCCCACCGCGTCGAGCTCCACCTCAAGCGACCGGGCGAGCGCCGCCCGGAACGTCTGAGGCGTCCCGACCGCGATCACCTGCTGTTGGATCACTTGACCACCTGGGCGAGCGTGACCTTCTGGAGCTGGCTGCCGTGCGAATCCGGAGACAGGAGGGCGAACCAGACGGTTGCGTTCTCCATCGTGAACACCATCCTCTGGGTGTCCACGGGAGTGAGTGCGAGCGTCATGGTGATCGTTCCGCTGCCCCGCGCTGCCCCGGGCCCACTGAGGCCCTCGGTGTCGCCGTAGTTCGGTTGATAGACCGCGAGCACCTCGGCCGTGGGCACCAGAACACTCGTGAACGTCGGGATCTTCTTTCCGGCCGGTGTCTCGAACCCCCTGTAGGTCGCGTAGATCGCGAGGTTGTCCCCAATGCCGATGGACCCCGCCACCGCGCGCGGAGCGTCAACCGCCACGGTGATGGCCTGGTGTCCCTCCGGGATCCCCAGTTGTCCACCGGGCACCGTTCCCTCGCCCTGGATACGAGCGACCGGGATCTGCTCGCCGGCCAGGATGGCCAGGCTGTTGGTCTTGTCCCGCAGCTGATCGACCGACGTGACAGCGCCTTCCACCACGGCGACCTGTGGAACCTGGATGACCGTGAACTGGTCCTCCTTGATCAAATCGTTCAAGACCGTGTTGGCCGGGATGTCCACCTTGGAGACGACGACGGCGACCTGCTCGCCCAAGGGCGTCGCCCCTTCCTTCACGCTGTTGGTGTACAGGAACACCCCAACGGTCGCCAGCGTGGCCAGGATCAACGCCAGGACCACGACGAACCCTCTACCCTTCATGCCTATCCCCCCTGTGCCTTGTCGCTCTTACGTCTTTCGGCCGCCCGTCGGCCGAGATTTAGTCGACCAGCCAAACCTTCACGGAGCCACCCGTGGTCCCTTCGTCGAGTCCGGTCGTCTGCAGATGGATGCAGAACACATCGGAGCTCTGGCGCGTGAACTGGCAGTTGGGCTGCCTTCTGGCCCGCTGCCCATCCCACGCCTCCTTGACATAGAAGCCCTGGAGCTTGACGACCGGGTAGGCCACGCCCGGCGTGTACTTCCATTCGCGGCAGTCCGGATCGCCGGGCGTCTTGGCAGGGTCGCACGCCACGATCGGGAAGAGGACGACCGGCTCGGACTCGAGCTTCCCCTGTTCCACCAACTGGGTCACATTTGTCACCCACTCTTGAATGGCCGCGACAGAACTCGCTTTGTGGCCGGTCGCGCCACACACATACGTCGGAGGATTGCCCGCACCCATGGGGTCCCACAGCTCGGGCAGCAACGGCTCGTCGCCCGGGGTCCCCATCCCGCCCATCCCCCCGATGTAGTCACCGAGGTCCTTCGAGCCACCGGCCTGCGACGAGCACTTCTTCGGGTTGGGGTCCTGGTCCTTGATGGGCCACCCCTCGGGGAGATTGAGCCATCCCCAGTCGCTGTTCAAGGGCGCCTTCCCCTTCTCGAACGTGAAGTAGCAATCGACCCTGCCCTCGGAGTCAGGCTCGCCCTCCTCGATGCACTGATCGACCTTGAGCTGGTCGACCTTGATCGGAGCCGGATTGGTCGCACCCAGGGTCCACTCCGCGGTGGCCGAGGCCGTGACGGTCCCGCTGTTGAATCCGAAGATCTGGGCGAAGAAGTACTCTTGCGGGACGGTGACCGTGACGGTCACCTGTCGCTCGCCGTCCGAGGGGACACCGCTGCACTGCGGCACTTGGTCGATCTCGAAGCCCGTCACCGTGGCCGCGTCGTTGTTGTCGGCGACGAGCTGGTCGGCGGCGTTCCGCGCCTCGCCCTCTCCATTGGCGAGCCCACACTCCCTCGCGGCCGCGAGGGCGCCGGCGTCGGCGGCGTTCACCATGTTCCGCTTGAGGGCCACGCCGCGGCCGAGGTCGAACGTCAGCACCAGCATGCCGAGCAGGCAGATCAGGGAGATAGCCACGATGGCCAGGACTGCGCCGCGCTCCTCGTCGCGGAACCGCAGCGGGCTGAACCGGTTCAACCTTCGCATCGGAACACCGCCTTGATGGTCGGGCTGAAGGTCACGTTCTTCCAGAACGGGATGTTGACTTCGAGGTCCTGATCCCAGGAGACCTGCACGTCCTGGCCGACGGTCTCCGGCGTGCATCCGTTGGGGGCGCTGCCTCCGCCGACGAACTGCACCGTCGCGTCTTCCGAGGTTTCGAACGGCGCGGCGGACTGATCGATCTCCGTCTGGATGTCGCAGTCCTGGTCGGTGTCGGCTTTGACCGCGGCGCACCGGGCGCCCTCCCTGGCCGCCCCCTGGTACAGCTGGTACTGACTCCACACCCGCCCGAACTCGAGGACCCCGAACAGGATCAGAGCGAGAACCGGCAAGATGATGGCGAACTCGACGGCCGCCACCCCGTCCTCCCGCGAGATGCGGTTCCTGATGACTCTCATAACCGCGCCTGCCTCCGCTTTCGTCTCTATGTGACCGACTTCTGTCGGCCCCTCACTCTCCCCGACCTCGAGAGTGAGCGGCCGACGAGGCCGCTCTCTTTCATTTCGTTAGTTTGTTACGAGCTAGCGCCCGTTCCACCGGAGACACCACCGAGGGTGTCTGCTCCTTGCTGGAACACGCTGGCGATGGCGGTCCCGAGGGCGATGGCCGCGGTGATGATGGCGATCGCGATCAGGACGAGCAGCAGCGCGTACTCAGTTGCCACTGCACCATCTTCGCGCCGGAGCCGGGTGCGCACCTGGGTCATGAGGTTGTGCGCCCCAACGTAAAGAGCGAGGAACAAGTCCGTTCACCTCCTCCACTGCAATCAAGCCGAGTGGTTTCTCATGCGTTATCGGTAAGGTAGGGGAGTCGATTGAGGCTGGGTATTCCGACTTCCACGGACTCTGCGTACGAAGTTCTACGTAGGACGAGTGGCTGCGCTTCAGTCGCCCTCGTCACCAGCCGAGGATGGCATCGGTATGGCCGGCCCCAGGTCCGCGATCGCCTCAGCACCTCCCCGGACGCCTCAGTCGTCCGCCTCGGGGCTCGCCAGGATCCGGCTCTCGCAGGTCTGGGCGACGGCCGCGGTCGTCATCCCTGTCCTCGTGATCGCACCGATGCCGCTCGCCATGATCGATCTGGCCTACCACCTCCGCGCCGGCGACATCATGTTCGACACGCATGCGATCCTTCGAACGAACGTCTTCACGGCCCCTGCATACGGCAGGCCGTGGCTCAATCAGCAATGGCTCGCTCAGATCGTCCTGACCACCGCGTTCCGGCTCGGCGGATGGTTCGCGCTGGTCGCGCTCCGCGCGCTCCTGATTGCCCTAGTCCTCACGTTCGTGTTCCTCGCCTGTCGCGCGGCCGGTGCGGCGACCAAACGGGCCGCATGGCTCACGCTGGCCAGCGGCCTCCTGCTCACCGGGGCGTTCAAGCTTCGACCGCAACTCCTGGGCATGGTCTGCTTCGCGGTAACGGCCTGGCTGGTGGCACGTCGCCGCACGCATCCCGAAGGCGTGTGGATCGTGGTCCCCATCACCGTCCTGTGGGCGAACCTGCATGGGAGCTTCTTCCTGGCTCCCCTGCTGCTCGGGCTGGCGTGGGTCGAGGATCGGTGGGATCGGGAACGCGGATCGCGCACGCTGCTCTTGGCCATGCTCGGCAGCCTGCTCGCGACGCTGGTGAACCCCTACGGCTACCGGGTGTGGTCCTACGCCATCGGTTTGGCAACGAATCCGGTCATCCGAAGAACGATCACGGAGTGGCAGCCTCCCACCATCCGGGGCTACACGGGGGCCGTGTTCTTCCTGTCGGTCGTTGTGGTGGCGGCGGTGCTGATCGCCAGGGTGCGCCGACCGGTCCCCTGGGGGTCGCTGCTCGCGCTCGGCGTGTTCCTGGCGATCGCCCTGGCCGCCCTGCGCGGCGTGTGGTGGTGGATGATGGTCCTTCCGATCGTGCTTGCCGGCGTGCTGCCGGACCGGGCGGTGCGACCCGAACGCCGGGACCCCGCCGGACTCCAGAACGCCGTGATCGTCGGCTTGCTCGCGGTGGGCATCATCGGAGCCATGATCCGGTGGGCGCCCTACAGCGGACGGGCAATGCCGGATGAAAGCAGGCTGTGGTTCGCTCCAGTGGGGATCACGCGTGAACTCCACCGGATCCTGCGACCGGGCGAGGTCATGTTCAACTCGCAGCTGTGGGGCTCGTGGCTGGAATTCGAGTTCCCCCGGAACCCGGTGGTGATCGACTCGCTCGTCGAGGTGACCCCTGAGAGCGTGTGGTGGAAGTACTACGACGTATCGAGTGGGGTGGAGGGTTGGCAGGCAACCTTGGACTCCTGGCGCGTGGACGTGGCAGTCCTGTCGCCAGACCAACAGTCCGACCTCATCCCGAGGATGAAGGCCGACCCAGGTTGGGAGCTGGTCTATGAGGACGCCGAGGGGCTGATCTTCAGGCGGGTATCGACGCCGGTCCGAGCGACAGAGCCTTCGGTTGGTGTGACCCTTCGCTCAAGCAGGTAAACGGCGGGGACAGCCACCAGCAGCGCGTTCCGGATCAACAGGAGCGCCTTCACCGACCACAGAGCGACGTCCGGAAGCACCGAAACGTACGCGACGAACAGGAGCCCGCTCACCAGCATCAGCGTGGCCAGAAGCCACCGCACGTAACCCGTTCGCTCCGTACAGGCAATGGCGGCCCATGGGGCGAGCCAGATCATGTAGGGGGGCGAGAGGAGCGGTGCGGAAAGCAAGAGGATCGACACCGCCGCAACAGCCGGGAAGCCGATCTCCCGCGGCTCCCACCGGGATGTCCGGTACCACACCGCCGCGATCCCGGCCAGGGCCGCGCAGAGCAACAGCGCCTTGGCCCACCCCGGCGCAACGCCTAGCCGCGTGGAGTCGTTGATGCTGACGAACCCGCCTCGTCCCAGGGCCCACAGGATCGAGCCGACCAGACTCTCGTACTCCCATCCCGGAGTGTGTCGCTGGGTGGCTACCTGCAGCGGGCCCGATGGCCCACCCCACCACACCCACACGAGCGTGCCGAGCGTGAGCGCCCCTCCCGACCAGGTGAGTGCGCGCCGCTTCCGCTGCACGACCATCACCGGCACGAGGGCAAGCGGCCACACTTTCGCCAGGATGGCGGCGGCGAACGCCACGCCACCCAGCCGTTCGCGCCCTCGAACCACGAGCGCGACCGCACCGACAGCGAGTGCCACGGCGATCATGTCGATTGTCGTGAACAAGAAACCGAGCAGCGGCACGGTGAGAAGGAGGTAGAAGACCGCGGCCCTTCGGCCCCAACCGAACGCGAGCGCCGCGACCGTGACGAGGTCGCACAGGACCATGAGCCAAACCAGGTTGGCGCCGGTCTCGTTGGCGTTCGATCCGGCCACCAGCTCGATGGCGCCGAGCGACACGGGTGGGTACTCCACCGGGAAGTCCCGGTAGGGCCGGCCCTCGGTTGCCGCGATCTCAGTGAATCTGGCGACGTAGGTCGTGGGTCGCACCGGGGACCCGGATCCGAACTGACGAAGCCAGACCGAACATCCCACAACATGGGCGGTGATCCCGAAGACCAGTAGCGCGAAGAGTGCGAGCCGCCCGGCGGCGTTTCTCCATTCCCTGCGCGAGAGGCTCGCAACCGCCACTACTCGGGCACCCCCACGGAGACCAGGCCCGCGTCGGCCGCCAGCCGGATTGCGGCGACACGGGTTCCCACACCGAGCTTGCTGTAGATCCGGCCGAGGTGGGTCGTCACCGTGCGTTCGCGCACGCCTAAGCGAGAGGCGATCTGGCGCGCCGTGAGCCCTTCGGCCGCGACTTTCAGCACTTCGCGTTCACGCTCGGTCAGCACGGTCTCGACCAGCCGACGGCGCTCGATCCCTTCCGCGATGGCCCCCATCCACTCGGTCGGAGGACCGGCCAGCACCATCTCGCCGGTGGCGCCCCGTCGGAGCGATTGGAGGAACTCGACGGGTTCGGAGCTCTTGTCCAGGAACCCGTCAGCCCCGGAGAACAGGGCCCGGGAGATCGACAGGGGGTCAGCGTTCGCTCCGCAGGCCAGGACGGATAGACCGGGGAATCGATCGCGGATCGTTCGGATCAGCCAGTAGGAATCGTGCTCACCTTCGAGTCCCAGGCTGACCAGCACGCCCACATGGCTTCGGCGGATCCGCCGGACCGCCTCGAGCGCCTCCTCGGCCGTCCCGGCTTCAGCGAGCACCTCCATGTCCGGTCGGTCGTCGATCATCAGGGCCAAAGCGGCCCGGACGACGGGCAAGGGGTCGATGACGATGACGCCGAGGCGCTGCTTGGAGGTCATCCCCCCTCCTATCGGCGGGACCGCGAGTCCATGTAGCGGATCAGCCGGGGTCGATCAACCCGAGATCGATCAGCCGAGGTCGATCAGCCCGAGATCGGCCGCCCTGGCAAGGGCCTGAACCCGGTTCGACGCGTCGAGCTTCTTGTAGAGCTTGGCCGCGCGGGCCTCCACGGTCCGGGTCGAGACTCCCAGCCGGTTGGCCACTTGGTGGATCGTGAGGCCGTTGCCCAGGTGCTCGAGCATCTCGATCTCCCGGGTCGTGATGCTCGGCGCGATGCCGGAGGCCTCCCGGGCCCGGCGGACCAAGCGCCCGAGCTCATCGATGGCCGAACGCTCCTGTTCCTGAGTGATGAGGCGTTCGCCGGCGGCCAGGCGCTCCAGGGCGTCCACGACCTGCTGAACGCCCGCGGTCTTCTCCAGGTACCCGTCCACGCCGGCACGGATGCTGTCGAACAGCCTCGCGTCGTCCGTCCGGCCGCTCAGAACGAGGATCTTCGGCCGCGGGACCTCCCGACGGAGCCGGCGAGCGACCTCCAGCCCGCTCATGTCGGGGAGCGAGACGTCGATGAGGACCAGGTCAGGGAACAGGAAGCGATACGCGTCCAGCGCCTCCCGGCCAGAGGCGACCTCGGCCGCAGCCTCGAGGTGGGGAGAGGCTTCGCAGGCCATCCTGATCACGTTTCGAAGGACGGGCTGATCTCCCACGATCAGCAGCCGCGCGGGGGCGACGTTCGTAGCCACGTTACCGAGCACGGCCGAAGCCTGCCGCGGCTCCATCAACCGGACCGGGAGACCGTCGCCACCCCATGTCGCCACGCCATGGTCACGGCCTCAATCTTCGAATGGACGCCGAGCTTGGCCAGGATGTTCTTCACGTGACTCTGCACGGTGAGAGAGCTGATCCCCAGAGCCTCCGCGATCTCGCCGGCCGCCTCACCGGCAGCCATGGCCCGGAGGATCTCGGTCTCCCGAGCGGTCAGCCGGCGGAGCGCGAGCTCGGCGGCGACGTCCGGTTCCCGGCCACTCCTGAGCTCGTCGATGACGACGGGCAGGTCGTCGTCGCCCATGACGATCTCTCCCGCCGCCGCCCGCCGAACCACGCTGACCAGGTCATCGGCCGCGCGGGTCTTGGCCAGGTAGCCGCTCGCCCCGGCGGCCATGGCGGAGACGATCAGGGTCGGGCTCTCCATCGCCGACAGCACAACGACCCGGGTGCCGGGGGACGTGGCCCGGATGCGCCTGGTCGCTTCGATGCCGTCCATGCCCGGAAGATCCAAGTCCATCAGGACCACGTCCGGAGACTCGTCGCGGCACCGGGCGACGGCCTCCTCCCCAGCCGGGAGGGCAGCAACGAGCTCCATGCCGGGTTGACGTTCGAACAGAAGTGTCAGCGCGTCGGAGAACATCTCGTGGTCGTCGACGACGAGGACGCGGAGCACCCGGGTCATACCCGATACATCGGCGTTGCGGCCTCCGCACTGGAGCCGCACGCTGAGCATCCACGTGCAGGGTGGTCGAAACCCGGCCGAGGGCACAGACTGGAGTGATGCCAGAACATCCGGCCACCAATCGCCTTGCCACAGAGACCAGTCCCTACCTGCTCCAACACGCCCACAACCCGGTCGACTGGTACCCGTGGGGTGACGAGGCCTTCGAGCGTGCGCGGCGAGAGGACAAGCCGATCCTGCTCTCGATCGGCTACGCCGCCTGCCACTGGTGCCACGTGATGGAGCAGGAGTCGTTCGAGGACGCGGAGACCGCGTCGCTCATGAACGAGCGCTTCGTCTCGATCAAGGTGGACCGAGAGGAGCGGCCGGACGTGGACTCCATCTATATGGACGCCGTCCAGGCCATGACCGGCGGCGGCGGGTGGCCGCTCACGGCTTTCCTGACCCCGGAGGGTGAGCCGTTCTACGCGGGGACGTACTTCCCCAACGAAGACCGCCACGGCCTGCCGGCCTTCCAGAAGATCCTGGAGGCCGTCTCGGATGCCTGGGTGAACCAGCGGGACGAGACGATCACGCAAGGGAAGCGGGTGGTGAACGCCATCGCTCGGGCCAGGACGATGAGCGCTTCGGCGGACCCGTTGTCGGACGATGTGCTGCGCGGGGCATTCGATGCGATGCGCCGGTCGTTCGACCATCGATGGGGCGGGTTCGGCGGCGC
>JBKPDU010000134.1:0-5895 GCA_046728055.1 Actinomycetota bacterium
GGCTCCGAGCCGAGCATCCAACCCTCAGAACGGGGGCCGCCGAGCTCATCGAACGCCTGCAGTCGACCGCCATCGGACCCGACTGGCCGGTGAACGGGGCACGAGACGACGTCCAACGATTGCTCGGGAAGATCGTGAAGCTTCGACAGCTGGGCGCCGACCTGGTCTGGGAGGCCTACAACCTGGACAAGCGCGTGATGAAGGTCGGCCCGCCGACGAGCAGCCTCCTCGAATGCCCTGGTTGGCTCCCGTTCTTCCTCCATGACTCCTCCGGCAAGACTCTCGCTGGGCTGATCGGGTCATCACGGCGGCTGTCCGATCGCTAATTGGTACCCATGGTTGCTTCATCTTCCTTGGCGATGGGCAAGACCGGATTCTCCGGGGCGACGTGCGGGTTGACCAGACGCGCTCGTGCGCGGCTCGTCGAGACGACGCTGCCCTTGGCCTCGAACAGTTCCACGGCTTCCTCGAGAGCGGCCGCTGCTTCCTCCGGCCGACCCGAGAGCTGGTCGATCTCGGCGAGGTCCACGAGGATCTTCCCTTTCGAGTCCAACTCGTCGGAGGGACGGATCATCTCGTGGGCCTCCATCAGCAAGACCCGTCCCCGTTCGAACTCCCCGCGACGGGCGAGCGACCTCCCGAGAACGGATCGCCAGTAGATCTGGGACATGAGGTCGTCGGCCGCGGTGATCTCCCGGCAGATCCTGGCGAACTCCTCGGCCGCCTCCAGGCGCCCCTGCCGGTACAGGGCCTCAGCGAGCAACCCGGCGATCGTCGCTCGATAGTTCGATTCGCCCATCCGATCGAGCTCCTCGTAGTCCCGGCGAAGCTCCGCCTCGGCGACTTCCGGATCCCCGGCGATCAGCTCGACCAGGCCCGAATCGAGCGAGGTCAGGGCCGCGGAGAACTTCATCCCGTACTCCTCGAGCAGCGCCCGGCTCTGCTGGTACAGGTCACGGGCGCGATCGATCTCGCCCAGCTCGGCTAAGAGGTGGGCCAACAAGTTCAGGGCGCGGGACTCGGCCTTGCGATCCCCCGCTGCGGCCTCGAGAATCTCCTCGCAGACCTTGATGGCCTGGGGCACCGGGGTAGGGCCCCAGGTCGCGGAGGTCGCGAGCGCCGAGAGGTACCGAATCTCGAGGATCCGGTTTCCCGCGAGCCTGGCGTGCTCGATGGCCCGCCGAGCCGCTTCCTCCGCATCGGCGTTCCGCAGTGCGGTCCAGTGCACGAGGGTCAAGAGCCTCCAGGCGCGCGCCAGCCCCTCTTGGTATCCGAGCCCCTCCAGCACGGAGATCGCTCGCTTCGCCTCGTCGATGATCTCTTCCTCGCTACCTTGCCCCTCGGTCGCGTAGTGCTGATGCAGGCGAGCCAGGCCGATCGTTGTCCCCACGGCTCGCTCGTCCAGGGCCTCGGCCTCTTCCCGTGCCTTCTCGAGCACCCCGTCGGCGGTGGCGAACTCGCCCAGCTCGATCAGTGCATCGGCGGCCTCCAGGAGGAGCTTGGGGCGCTCCTTTTCGTCGGGGCCCAGCAGCGCAGCGGCGCGCCGAAGAAGCGACGCGGCGGCGGGCATGTCGCTTCGACCGAGCGCGCGCCTTCCGGCCGACGAAAGGTACCTGGCGCCTCGGCGCCCGACCTGGACGCCCAGATCATCGAGGGGGCCGAGCTGGATCCGGATCAGGTAGGCCTGCTCGAGGTGATAGCCGCGGATCTCCTCGAACTCGATGACCCGGTCTGACGCGATCTGCTCGAGCCAGTCGACGAACCGCTCGTGGAGCTCGGCCCTGGTGCGCTTGAGCAGCCCGTGATACGCGGCGTCGCGGATCAGGATGTGCTGAAAGCGGTACGCCTCCTGCCCGGCGAAGGTGACCTCGTCGGGGCCGATGAGCTCCTTGCGCTCGAGCCCCTGGAGGCTCGCGCCTACCTGGGGGCGCACCCCTTCGGAGACCAAGGCCTCGACGGCGCCGCGAAAGAAGACCTGCCCGACGACGGAGCCGCGATCGATGACCGTCCGCTCGGTGGCCCCGAGCCGATCCAATCGCGCAGTCAGCAGTGCCGAGATCGTCGGCGGGATGCTGATCGATCCCAGGTCGCCGACGAGCGTCCAGCTGCCGTCCTCGGAACGGTGAAGGACGCCGTCGTCGATGAGCATCGACAGCATCTGCTCGACGAACAGCGGGTTGCCCTCCGCGGCCTCGACGATCCGGGTCCGGACGCCCTCGTCCAGGGACGAGCCCATCAGGTTCTGCGCGACCTGTGCGCTCTCGGCCTCCGAGAGCGGCTGGAGAACGATCCGGTGGACCTTGTCCGTCTCCTGGATCCACTTGGCATGCTCCTCGAGCAGCTCGGGACGGGAGGAGCACACCAGCATCAGGGGCGCTTGGACCGCCTCGAGGAGGTACGTGAGCAGGTCCAGGAACGTCTCCTCCGCCCAGTGGATGTCGTCGATCAGCATCACGGTCGGCTGGTCCCGGGCCATGAGCTCGACCAGTCGCCGCGCGCCCCAGAATGTCTCCGGGACAGGGAACGTGACATCTGAAAGGCCGATCGCCGCGGCGACCCGTTCGGCGGCTTCATGTTCGTGTTCCCCGGCGAATGCCGCGAGCTTGGACCTCGCCTGCGCCAGAGAGTCGTCGTTCGTGATCCCTATCGCCTCCCGGATGACCTCTCCGAGCGGCCAGAACGTGATGCCCTCCCCGTAGGAAAGGCAGCGCCCGCGCAACGCCCGAACCCGTCCGGAAGCCCGGCTCAGGAACTCATGCAACAATCGGGACTTCCCGACTCCCGCCGGACCGAACACGGTCACCATCTGGGGCGCGAGCTGGCGTTCAGCGGCGTCGAGCGCTCCCATGAGCACCGCCAGCTCTTCCCCTCGACCCACCATGGGCGAATCGAGCCTTCGAGCCACGCCCTCTTCCCGCTCGGCGACGGAGATCAAGCGGTAGGCCGGAACACGCTCCGCCTTCCCCTTGAGCTCGAGCGGCGCGACCTGCTCCACCTCGACGGCGTCGCGGACCAGCCGATATGTCGGCTCGCCGATCAAGATCTCGCAGCTGGGGGCATTCTGTTCCAGTCGCGCGGTTGTGTTGACGGTGTCGCCTGTCACCAGCCGCTGACCGGCGGAGACGTCCCCAGCTACCACCTCGCCGGTGTTCACACCCGTGCGGTTCTCGAGACGAACCCCCCAACCCTTCTCGAGCCGCTCGTTCACCTGCTCCAGCATTAGCTTCATCTGGTAGGCGGCCCGGACCGCGCGAAGGGCGTCGTCCTCGTGGAGCATGGGGAGACCGAACACGGCCATGATGGCGTCGCCGATGAACTTTTCCACCGTTCCGCCGTGGCGTTCGAGGACCGCGCGCATCTCGTTGAAATAGACGCTCAGAACCTCACGGAGCGACTCGGTGTCGAGCTGCTCCCCGAGGCTCGTGGATCCCTTCAGGTCGCTGAAGACCACCGTGACGGTCTTGCGAACCTCCTGGACAACCTCCTCGGGGGCCAGCTTCGTTCCACAGATCCCGCACAGGCGGAATCGGTCGGGGTTCTCCTCGCCGCAGTTGGGGCAGATCTGCACGCGAGGAGTCTACGGCCGGCCCTGAGAGGACTCCAGGGCGCCCCGAGGGGCGCCGGAAGGCGCCCCTCGGGAGGTCATCGATGCGTTCGGCCTAGTGCTTACCCGGGTCTTCTCCTGGCATCAAGATCGTGATCACGATCTTGCCCGTGTCGAACTCACGGTACTGCTTGTCCACGCAAGGTGGTGGGATCGCCGCTGCGCCGCCACCCGGGTAGCACGGCTGGAGGATGGTCCCGGTGGCCGCGTCGGGGTTGGTGGAGTAGCAGATCCGGTAGAACGAGGAGTCACCGGCGCCTGCAGGTAGACCTGGTGGTTGCACCGCGGGGTCGAACGTGGAGGTCGAAAATTTTGGACCGGCGCCCGCAATGAATCCTTCGCCCGGCGTGATATTGACCTGGATCGGCAGGTGGTAGCCGGCCTCCCATTGAGGATCTTGGTTGCACGCGAGGTTACCCCCGAAGGTCACATTGACGTGCCCCTGGAAGTCGCCGCCGACCGTCTCGGTCTGCCCGGTCGTCGGATCGGTGACCGATTCTCCGCTCTCCAGGCTGCACCCATTGACCCCCACGGAGGGTTGAGCGAGGGGAGTGAACGTCTCGCCCATGTGGGTGGGGGTGGAGCCCCAGGCCGTCGTGGTGAACTCGAACGACCCGGTCTGACAATTCGAGGCATCTGCGGTGAAGGTGAGGCTCACGCTCTCGCCCGCGTTCAGCTTGTCGTTACCGGTGACCGCCCAAGCTTGGATATATGTCCCGTCCCAGAAGCCCGTCCAATTCCGTCCGTTCGGAGAACTGGCCGTACCGAAGGTCACGTTCGAAAAGCGGGTGGGCACGAGGATCTGGGCGGATCCCAGCTGAATGGTGCTGGAGGCGGTACAAGGAGTTCTGAGCGGCGTCCCACCGCAATCGGTGATCGTTACCGTGAACGACGTGCCAGTCGTGTTCCCGCTCACGGCACTCGGCGATATCTCGGAGAGGTACTGCTTGACCGCCGCCCTGGCGCTGCTGACACCCGGTGCGGCGATCACCATCGCGATGAGGAGCATGAACGTGGCGAGGAGCGACACCCGCCCTCGCTGCAAGATGTGGGACTTCAATCTGGACATACCATCTCTCTCCTTTCTAGGTAGCTAATCCAAGAACCCAGGACCTGGTGTGCCATCGGCGCGCTCTCGATTCCCCTCCCCCCCGAACTGTGTTCCTCTTCGTATGAATAAAAGGAGGAAAACAATCCCATCGCGTAGATGGAACGACCTACAAGGCTGGATGCCAGTTCCGACGGGCGGTTGCACCCATGAACTACCCCTTCTCAGCAGAGCCCGGCGTCGCCGACGGGCAACGCCGGGCCATCGTTTTCCTCAAGGGGGAGAGCATGAGGCCCCGGATGGGGGACCGTCAACGCGAAACTACTACTTTTGCCGTAAATCCTCCGGGTATCCCCCATCAGAGGGACAGACCACGAACGGACGTTCGAGTCCCGCGGCCGGCTGCTACAGGATCGGGAGATACCGCTCAAGCTCATAGGGCGTCACCTGTGAGCGGTACCCGTCCCACTCCTCGCGCTTGTTCCGCAGGAGGAACTCGAGCACGTGCTCGCCCAGGCCCTCCCGGAGCACCTTGGACTCGGAGGCCAGCCCGATGGCCTCGTACAGGTCCTCGGGCAGTGACCTGATGCCCGCGGCCCGGCGCTCCTCGACCGTCATCCCGTAGATGTTGTTGGAGGCTTCCGGCGGGAGCTCGTACTCGCCCTCGATGCCGGCCAGGCCCGCGGAGAGCATCGCCGCGAACGCCAGGTAGGGGTTGCAGGCTGCGTCGGGCGATCGGTACTCGATGCGGGTCGACTCCTCCTTGCCGGGCTTGTGCACAGGAACGCGGACCAGGGCCGAGCGGTTCCGGCGGGCCCAACACACGTAGACCGGTGCTTCGTACCCGGGCACCAGGCGCTTGTAGGAGTTCACCCACTGGTTGGTGGCCAGGGTGATCTCGGGGGCGTGCTGGAGGATGCCGGCGATGTATCGCTTGGCCACGGTCGACAAGTGGTACTCGTCGGTCGCATCGAAGAACGCGTTCCGGTCTCCCTCGAACAGGGACTGATGGGTGTGCATTCCGCTTCCGTTCACACCTTTGACCGGTTTCGGCATGAACGTCGCGTAGATCCCGAACTCCTGCGCAACCTCCTTCACGGTAAGGCGGTACGTCATGACGTTGTCGGCCATGGTCAGCGCATCCGCGTACCGAAGGTCGATCTCGTGCTGCGACGGAGCCACCTCGTGGTGCACGTACTCCACGGGGATGCCCATGGCCTCGAGGTACGCCACGGTTCGTTTC
>JBKPDU010000135.1:0-11267 GCA_046728055.1 Actinomycetota bacterium
GGCGGAAGAGGACACGGTACCGCTCGCCCGGTCGCTGCTTTCGGGCGGAGTCGACGGATTCGATTGGTCCATCGGCGCTCGCATTCGGGGGGCCTGCGCGGCGCGTCCGGGAGAGTGTAGGGGAGCCTCAGCGCCACATCACGTATCCGGTGTCCTTTTCCCTGGTAAGGGGCAGGGCGTGCTTTGCCGCACTCTCCGGAGCCCCCTATACTCGATCGTTGTCCCCCAGCTTGCGGCACGAAGGACTCGGAGGGGCGTAGCTCAACCTGGTAGAGCACCGGTCTCCAAAACCGGCGGTTGGGGGTTCAAGTCCCTCCGCCCCTGCAAGGGCCATGCAAGGAGCACGATGAACAGGCAGATGAAGAGGATGCAGCGCCGCCAGGGCGGCACGACCATGGACCGCGCCGCCGCCGCGGCCACCACCCGACGTGCCGCGGTTCAGGAGAAGCGGAAGCGGACCGGTGCCCGGCAGTTCCTGCGGGAGGTCCGCCAGGAGCTGAAGCGGGTCAACTGGCCAACCCGCCAGGAGCTCGTCGCCTACACGGTGGTCGTCCTGGTGTCGGTGACGGTGCTCACGGCCTTCGTTTTCGGCCTGGACTTCGTGTTCTCCAAGCTGGTCCTCCGCGTGTTCTCGAGCAGCTAGAGAAGACACATCGGTCCACGATGAACGGAACCCAAGAAGACATGTCCCCATCCGACGTCGCCCCCCGAGATCCCTCCGACGAGCCCGAGTCCCCTGAGTCGCGTGAGCCAGCGGAGGCGGGTCAGCCCGAGGCTGCTGTGCCCGAGGAGGCTGCTCTGCCCGAGGAGGCTGCTCTGCCCGAGGAGGCTGCTCTGCCCGAGGAGGCTGCTCTGCCCGAAGAGGATGTGACCGAGGTCTCCCCGGACTCCGAGACCGTCGCGGAAAGACAGGTCCTCGCCGAGGCCGAAGCCATCGCACAGACAGCCGCCGCGGCTCCAGCCGAGGCGCCCCTGGAGGAAGAGCCGGTCGTCGAGACCACCGTGAAGGATCCGTTCAAGGGACCCGGTGAGTGGTACGTCGTTCACACCTACGCTGGATACGAGAACAAGGTGAAGGCCAACCTCGAATCACGCATCCACACGATGCAGATGGAGGACAAGATCTTCGACGTCGTCATCCCCATGGAGGACGTCATGGAGATCAAGGGTGGGAAGAAGCAGATCGTCCAGCGGAAGGTCTTCCCCGGCTACCTGCTGGTCCGGATGATCTACGACAACGACTCCTGGTACGTGGTGCGCAACACGCCTGGAGTCACCGGCTTCGTTGCCGCGGGTACCGGGTCCAAGCCCACCCCCTTGTCGCGCCGCGAGGTCGAGAAGATCCTGGCCGTCAAGAAGGAGGAGGTGAAGCCCACGTTCCGCCTCGGATTCGAGGAGGGCGACGTGGTGCGGATCATCTCCGGTCCGTTCGCCGATTTCAACGGCACGATCAACGAGATCAACGTGGATCAGAGCAAGCTGAAGGTCCTGGTGAACATCTTCGACCGCGAAACGCCGGTCGAGCTCGGGTTCGATCAGGTCGCGAAGGTCTAGGCGATGGCGAAGAAGAAGGTCGTCGCCGTCGTCAAGCTCCAGATCAGGGCGGGACAGGCCACCCCGGCGCCGCCCGTGGGCACCGCCCTCGGCCAGCACGGGGTCAACATCATGGAGTTCTGCCGGCAATACAACGAGCAGACGCAGCAGTTCTCCGGTCAGGTGATCCCGGTCGAGCTGACCATCTACGAGGATCGCTCGTTCAGCTTCATCACCAAGCAATCGCCTGCCGCCGAGCTGATCAAGCAGGCCGCCGGGGTCGAGAAGGGCTCGGGTGAGCCGAACCGCGAGAAGGTGGCCACGATGACCCGGGACCAGCTCCGCAGCATCGCCGAGCGCAAGATGGCCGACCTGAACGCCAACGACGTCGAGGCAGCAATGAAAATCATCGCCGGCACGGCGCGCAGCATGGGCGTGGAGGTGGCGCAGTGAGCGGCAAGAGATATCGGGAGTCGGCCAAGCTCGTGGATCGGGAGCGCCAGTACCTGCCGGGCGAGGCAATCCGGCTGATCAAGCAGCTCCCCGAAGCGAAGTTCGACGAGACCGTGGAGCTCGCGTTTCGGCTTGGCGTGGACCCTCGCAAGGCGGATCAGATGGTCCGGGGAACCGTGACGCTTCCGCACGGCACCGGGAGGTCGGTGCGGGTGGCGGCATTCGCCACCGGCCCCAAAGCCACCGAGGCCAGGGAAGCGGGGGCCGACCTCGTCGGCGGCGAGGAATTGCTCACGGAAGTCATGAAAGGGAACATCGAGTTCGACGCCACGGTGGCCACGCCGGACATGATGGCGAGCGTGGGGAAGGCGGGCCGAGTCCTCGGGCCTCGTGGGCTGATGCCGAACCCGAAGACCGGGACGGTCACCAACGACATCGCCAAAGCCGTTCGGGAGATCAAGGGCGGGAGGGTCGAGTACAAGGTGGACCGGACGGGGAACCTGCACGTGATCGTGGGCAAGCGTTCGTTCTCCGAGCAGCAGCTCCTGGAGAATTACCTGGCCGTCGTGGATGAGGTCCTCCGGGCCAAGCCCTCGGCGGCCAAGGGCAAGTACGTGATCAGCGCGACCGTCGCCCCGACCATGGGCCCCGGCATCCCATTGGACCCCAATCGGCTGAAGGACGCCGAAGCCGTCGGGGTTCCTGCCTGAGAGTAGCCCCTATTCGATGATCCCCGATCGCAAGGCAGTAACGACCGCGTCGGTCCGGTCGCTCACGTCGAGGCGCTTGAAGATCCGAGCGACATGCGTCTTCACCGTGGTCACCGAGAGCCCGAGCGCCTCGGCGATCTCGCGATTGCGGTAGCCCTTTCCCAACAGGCGTAACACGTCCATCTCTCGAGCGGTCAAGCCGAACTGCTCGCTACGTGACGATCCGTGCTCGGCCAGCGCATTCAACACGTCGTGGTCGAGCACGGCGTGGCCGCGTGCGACCATCCGCACGGTATCGAGCACTTCCTCGCCCTCGGCGGACTTCAGGACATAGCCCTTCGCCCCCGCCTTCATCGCCTCGGTCGCAGACGCCGGGTCCTCGTCAACCGTGAGAATGATGACGCTGACATCGGGATGTTCGATGCTGAGCCTTCGCGTGACCTCGAGTCCATCGATGCCCGGTAGATGGATATCGACGAGGAAGATGTCCGGCTCGACGGCAACGGAGTCGGCGAGCTTCAGCGCTTCCTCGCCGTCCGCGGCTTCGCCCACGATCGAGATGTCCTCTGCCGACTCCAGGAGCTGCACGAGGCCCTCGCGGGCCAGCGGATGGTCCTCGGCGATGCCCACCCTAATCGACGTGTCCGGGGTGGTCCTCCCCACATCCTCTTGCCATTCCATCTCGACCGGTGTCTCACCAAGGGGCGACCGCGTCTATCCCTCGCTTGCGGGATTCGAGATGAGCGGATGGCCTCCCCCAGTCGGTGTCTACGGCCCGAAGGTGTGACTCGAAGCGTCCTCCTTTCCTCAAGGAGGAGTTGAGGCCGTGCGATGATCAAGTCGTGGACGAGACACGGGGGGTCGCCGTCCCGGTCCGGGAGGCGGAACGCGAGGGATCCGTTGCTGGATCAAAACGTGCCACGTCGTGGCCGGCTCGTGAGCGCGGTCGTCCTCTCAGCCTCCGTTTCGAACTTCCCGAGGACGGTCCGATCCGGACCTGGGCACCCCTTAGCATCGTGGCGATCGTCGTCGGCATCAACCTGTGGCTCCTGCGGGCCGAGATCTTCCCCGTCCTGTACCCGAACGACGCTTCGGTTCATCTGTCGATGGTCCGGTGGGCCGTCGAACGGATCCGCGATGGGCACCTACCGTTCGACGGCTGGTACCCGTATCTGGGGCTGGGATCGTCGCTGTTCCACCATTATCAGAGCCTGCCGCACACGCTGACCGCGGTCCTGGCCCTGGCCATCGGTGCGGACTGGGCGTTCTCCATCATGCTCTATGTCCTGCTCGCGACGTGGCCCATCAGCGTGTACTGGGGAGCTCGACTCCTCGGGTGGGAGCGTTGGGTTGCGGCCGCGGCGGCGCTCGTCTCGCCGCTCGTGTTCAGCACGCCTGGGTACGGGTACGAGCTCGGCAGCTACACCTGGGGCGGGTACGGGATGTGGTCGCAGTTGTGGGCCATGTGGCTGATGCCGCTGGCGTGGGGATTCTCGTGGCGGGCGGTGAGCCAGAGCAAGCCCACCCGATACGCGGTCGCCGCGCTCGTCGTGGGGTTCACCGCCGCCTTCCACTTCCTGAGCGGATTCCTTGCGTTCCTCGTGCTCGGTGTGTGGGTGTTGATCCGGCCGAGCGAATTCCTCAAGCGGTTGTGGCGAGCTGCGCTCGTCGGCCTTGGCGCGTTGCTCATCATCTCGTGGGTCGTCGTCCCGCTCCTCCTGGACAGTCGATGGACGAACCAGAGCCAGTACCTCCAAGGAAAGTATTGGTTCGACTCGTTCGGCGCACGGAAGGTGCTCACATGGCTGTTCACGGGGCAGCTCTTCGATGGAACCCGGACGATCGCGGCGATCAGCGTGCTCGTCGGCGTCGGAACGGTCGTCTGCATCTCACGATTCCGGCGCGACGAACGAGCGCGCGCGCTGCTGGGTGTGATGTTGCTCAGCCTGCTGCTGTTCATCGGGCGACCGACCCTGGGTCCCGTGATCTCACTCCTGCCGGGAAGCAGCGACCTCCTGCTCCATCGTTACATCATGGGCGTTCACATGGCCGGGATCCTCCTGGCTGGAGTGGGCGGTGCTTGGCTCGGGCTCACGACGCTAAACGCGATTCGCCGCCTGATGCCGCGTGTGGCGCGTGTCGCGCGAGTGGAGCGTGTCGCACCCGCAGCCATCGTCGCCGTGCTTGCGGCGGGGCTCCTCGCGTCCCCATGGGCTGAGCGGTGGGAAACGTTCGAGCAGCAGGGGGGCGAGTGGATCCGGCAGCAGCGAGCGGTCGATGCGAGCCAGGGCGCCGCGATCGCTTCCCTCGTCCAGGAGGCGGAGGCGCGCGGTCCCGGCCGCGTGTACGTGGGGATGTGGGGTCACTCATGCAAGCCCTTCATGGTGGGGTTGGTGGCGGGGTGCCAGGCCCCGCTCGGCTACCAGGTCGACAGCCTGGGGTTCTCGCTCCGCACCACGTCGCTTGCCTCGGACTTCGAAGCCAACTTCGATGACACGAACCCGGCACAATATGACCTGTTCAACGTCCGATACGTGATCCTGCCCTCCGGCCGGGAGCCCGCCGTGCC
The DNA here is from genome assembly GCA_046728055.1 of Actinomycetota bacterium. Taxonomy (GTDB): domain Bacteria; phylum Actinomycetota; class UBA4738; order UBA4738; family HRBIN12; genus AC-69. The sequence goes on from JBKPDU010000135.1 coordinate 5,266, forward strand.
CGCGATCTTGATCGATCAGGCGGCCGGAAACGCACTGTGGGAGGTGCAGACGGACGGCGGCTACGTGGATGTCGTGGACACCGTTCCCCCTCCCATCGCGGCGAACCGGTCCGATCTGTACCAACAGGCGGGGTTCTTCCTCCAATCGGACCTGCTGGTGCAGGGCAGGTATCCGACCATCGCATTCGCCGGCCAGCCGGCGGCCCCGGCCACCCTTGGTCCGGGTGAGCAGCCCGCGGCCCCGGCCGGCTGGGTCGAGTTCGAAGAGGATTCGCTCGCGGACGGGATCGTCACCGTGAAGGTCTTTGCGAACCGGCCGGCGATGGTGATCCTGAAGAGTTCCTTCGACCCTCGGTGGCAGGTGATCGTGGACGGCGTCCCGGTGGCGCCGCAGATGGTCGCGCCGAGCTTCGTTGGCAGGACGGTTCCACCTGGCCCGCACACGGTCGTGTTTCGCTACCAGCCGTACCCTCACTACGACATGCTGTTGTCGATCGGGGCGCTCGCGTTCGTCGCACTCTGGTTCGGTCAGGTGCTCGCGCTGCGCGCTCGCTCCCGCCGCCGGCAGCCACGAGAGGCAACGGCGGATGGACGCATCGGTTGACATGGCAACGCCACACGTCCACCCAACGGCCGTGGTCGAGGATGGGGCCGAGATCGGCGCCGAGACGAGGATCTGGCACTTCGCCCACGTGCGGAGTCGCGCTCGGATCGGGGAGCGCTGCGTCGTGGGCAAATCGGTCTTCGTGGATTCCGGTGCCGTGATCGGATCGGGATGCAGGATCCAGAACTTCGTGTCGGTCTACTCGGGCGTCACGCTTGAGGACGGTGTGTTCGTCGGGCCTTCGGCGGTCTTCACGAACGACCGATACCCTCGGGCAGCCGCCGGCGAATGGGAGCTGCTGCCCACGCTGGTTCGCGCCGGTGCCTCGATCGGGGCGAACGCAACCATCCTGTGCGGTCTTACCATCGGGGAGCTCGCCGTCGTCGGGGCGGGGGCCGTCGTGACAACCGACGTGGAGCCGCACCGGCTGGTGGTCGGAAACCCCGCTAAGCCCGTGGGGTGGGTGTGCCGATGCGGCAAGGTGGTACCGGAAGGTCCGGGCGCCGCGTGCCCCGCCTGCGGTGAGGTGCTCTCGTTGTGACCGACGCGCTGGACATGGGCGGCCCCATGATGGGCGATGAAGAGCGTTCGGCCGTCGACCGCGTCCTGCGGAGCGGTCGGCTCGCTCAAGGTCCCGAGGTGGAGGCCTTCGAGCGGGAGCTCGCGGCGGATCTGGCCGGGACCCGGCACGCGGTGGCCGTGGCATCAGGCACCGCGGCGCTGGACCTCTCGCTCGTCGCACTCGAGGTGGGGGAGGGCGACCAGGTGGTCACTACGCCGCTCACCTTCCCCGCAACCGTGAACGCCGTCCTTCGGTCCGGCGCCACCGTCCGGTTCGCGGAGATCGGGGAGGACCTCCTGCTCGATCCGCAGGCCGTGACGGAGGCCGTGTCGGAACGAACGAAGCTGATCGTAGCCGTCCACCTATACGGGCTCCCGTGCGACACGGACGCTCTCCAGGCGTCTGGACGGCCCGTGCTCGAGGACGCGGCCCAGGCCCACCTGGCGACGCTCGGCGGTCGTCGGGTCGGCGGCCTCGGGGTCGCAGGGTGCTTCTCCTTCTTCGCTTCCAAGAACATGACCACAGGAGAGGGAGGTGCCATCACCACGGACGACGACGAAGTCGCCGAACGGGTCCGTGTCCTGCGGAACCAGGGCCAGCGGGGGCGCTATGAGTTCGTCGCCACCGGGTGGAACCTCCGGCTGACGGAGATGGCCGCGTCGATCGGACGGGTCCAGCTGCGTCGGCTCCCCGCGTGGACCTCCGCGCGTCGGCGGGTGGCCTCGAGCTTGTTGGAGGCGCTGGGCCAGATCGGGGGGGTGATCCTTCCCGCTTTGCCCGCGGGGAGGGAACACGCCTGGCACCGGTTCACGATCCGGCTCGACGCGACGATCGATCGCGACGCGGTCGCGGCCAAGCTCGAGGCCGACGGCATTGAGGCCCGTGTGTACTACCCGCAGATCGTCCCCGACATGGACCCGTACGTCGGGCATCCGCGGATCGATGCGCACGGGCCGTTCGAGCGCGCTCGAGCGGCCGCCAGGACGGTCCTCTCCCTCCCGTGCCACCCGCGGATCGGCCAGGGCGACGTCGAGCGGATGGCGGGATCCCTCCGCGCGGCCATCGCTTCGACCCGAGGATCTCGGTGATGACGGTCTCCGTCGCGGTGATCGGGGCGGGGTTCATGGGGACCAACCACGCGCGTGTCCTCTCAGCGCTCCCCGGGACCACGCTCGCCGCCATCGTCGACCGAGACCAGTCGCGCGGTCGCTTGGTCGCGGCCGAGTTCGAGTGCGACTACGCGGTCTCGATGGAAGACGTTGGGGTTCACGTGGACGCCGCCGTCATCGCCACGCCGACCGAGACGCATCGCGCCGTTGGCCTGGAGGCCCTGGCTCGAGGATGGCACGTGCTTGTGGAGAAGCCCTTCGCTCCTTCCGTGCGGGAGGCCGAGGATCTGGCTTCGGCCGCGAACGATGCGGGCAGGATCCTGGCGGTCGGGCACATCGAACGGTTCAACCCGGCTTGCCTCGACCTCCCTCGATTCGTGATGGACCCTCAGTTCATCCAGACCCGGCGGCTCTCGCCCTTCAGCGAGCGGGTGCAGGAGGGCGTCGTGCGGGACATGATGATCCACGACGTCGACTTGGTCCTGTGGCTCGCGCATTCGGAGCCCGTCCGCGTGGCTGCCGATGTGTCGACCTGGCGTTCGAAGACCGAGGACCTGGCGGTAGCCACGGTCGTGTTCGAGTCCGGCCTGGTCGCCCACATGACCGCCACGAGGATCGGCCAGGACAAGGTGAGACAGATCGACATCCTGCAACCAGACTCGCTCGTGAACGTCGACCTGCTGCGTCAGGACATCACCATCCGCCATCAATCCACGGCGGAGTACCCGGAGACCGGGATTCGCCGGCTCAAGGAGGCGTCCGTCATGGAGATCCCGTATCTGGAGCACCGGGGAGAGCCTCTGTGGCTCGAGCTCCAGGACTTCGTCGACGCGGTCGGGTCGGGCGGACGACCGTTGGTCGATGGGCGAGCCGGTGTCGCGGCGCTCGACCTGTGCCAACGCATCCTGGAAGCCGCAAAACGGGACTGACCGGCGTGTACAAGGGCCTCCGAGTCGCTGTCGTCGTCCCCGCTTACAACGAGGAGGCGCTGATCGGGACGACCGTGGCCACGATGCCCGACCTCGTCGACCACATCGTCGTCGTGGATGATGCGAGCACCGATGCCACGGGCGAGAAGGCCAGGGCGACCGGCGACGAGCGCGTCGACGTCATCACTCACGACCAGAACCGCGGGGTCGGGGGCGCCATCCTCACCGGACACCAGCGCGCCTTGGACATCGACGCCGACGTCTCCGTGGTGATGGCTGGCGACGCGCAGATGGACCCCGACTATCTGCCGCTGCTCCTCGATCCCATCGTCGACGGAGGCTACGACTTCACCAAAGCCGATCGATTCTTCGACTTCGACTCGTACGAGGGCATGCCCCGAACCCGGGTGATCGGCAATGTTCTCGTCGGCTTCCTGGCCAAGGCGGCGACGGGCTTCTGGCACCTGTTCGACCCGCTGAACGGATTCACTGCGCTCCGGACCGATGCCCTACGCAGGCTTCCCTTCGACCGGATCCGCCGTAACTACGGGTTCGAGTGCGATCTGCTCGTGTACCTCAACATCATCCGTTCGAAGGGACGAGACGTGCCGGTGCCGGCCATGTACGGCGAGGAGCGCTCGGGGATCCGGCTGTTCAGGGAGGGTCGCAAGCTTCTGTGGTCCCTGTTCGTCGGGTTCTGGCGACGGATGCTGTGGAAGTATCTCCTGTGGTCGTTTTCGCCGATCGCGATCTTCCTGTTCGGCGGCCTCGCGCTCATCTTGTGGGGGATCGGGTTCGGCATCGCCATCGCCATCAGCACGCTCGGTGCGCCCGCTGCCTCGGCCGCCACGGTCCTGATCTCGGTGGGTCCGCTCCTGGTGGGGATCAACCTGTTGATCGTGGCCTGGGTGCTCGACGTGCTCGAGAGCCCTCGGTAACGGCCTCGGCCTCACGTCCGCGGAGGACCTCGCCTCCCGACACGGCGAACACGACGCCGCCCACGGCGCTCGATGCCAAGGTGAGAACGAGCACGAGGAGGGCGAACGCCAGGGCTCGGTCGTGGCCGACCCCGTATGTCGCCAGGCACCAGACGTAAGCAGCCTCCCGAACACCCAGCCCGTTGATGGTGAACGGGAGGGCCGTCGAGAGCGTGGCGATCAGGACGATCGCCGGAAGGACCGCGACCGGGAGCGAGATCCCCAGCGCATCGCCGAGGAGCGCGTTCACAGCCACCAGGAACACAGCGGACATCACCCCCATCACCGTTCCCCATCGCACCGCTTGCGGTTCGCGGCCGGCCTCTGCGAAGGCCTGGGCGAAGATCCGAAACCTCGAGCCCATCCCCGTGGCCAGATCGTTCGTCGACCACCTCGGTGCCAACCACAGCGCGAGGGCCGAGCCGGCAATCACTCCCACGCCGAGGACGGAGGCGGCCACGACCACCCGGTCCCCACTCCCCGCGGCAAGGCGCCACGCACACCCGGCCAACGCCAGGAGGGCCACCCCGCCCAAGCCCGCCAGCCGGTCGAGGACCGCAGTGGCGAGGGGAGGCGCCATGCCCGTCCGCCCGCGGAGGCGGAACGACTTGTACGCGTCGCCCCCGAACCCCGTCGGGAGGAACGCGTTGAAGAACGTCCCAACATAGGTGAGGCGAACGAGATCGGACGTCGGCAACGCCAGACCGAGGGGCCGGAGGAACGCCTGCCAACGGAACGCGTTCGCCACGAGCCCGCCGAGCAGCGCGATGAACGCCGTGATCACGGCTCCCACCCGAGCGTTCGTCAGCGCGCGGCCCAGATCGTGAACGTCGGCCCGCACGAGGAGGAGGATCACGATGAGCCCCCCGACCGATGCCCGAAGGACAACCCCAACGGCGCGTCCGCGCGATCGAGATCGGGCCGGCGGCGACGTGGGCATGCGGCTCCCTAGGGTGAGGACGTGGCGGAGCCGGATGCCTGGGGCCCGGCCGAGCCACTCGGCCGCGGCGCTGGGCTGGCCAGGAGGTCACTGGGGATCCGGCTGGCGAGGGTAGGGTCCAATTCCACCGCGATGGCCAGCTTCGCCTTGCCCTTCTCGCTCTGGCCCGTGTCAACCAGCAGGAACCCCAGGTTCAGATGGGCGGCCGCGTAGTTGGGGTCGATGTCGATCACATGCCGGTACAGGTCGATTGATTCGCGCCCGCCGCCCTGCGTCGTTCGCACGATGGCCAGGTTGAAAAGGGCTGGCACGAAGTCCGGATCGATCGTGAGCGCGATCTGATAGTTGGACTCGGCCGATTCGCCATCGCCCTGCGCCTGCTCGATGACCCCCAGGTTGTAGTAGGCCAACTTGCTGCCGGGGTCGTAGACGAGCACCTTGCGATAGTCGGCTGCGGCTTCCTCCAACCGGCCGGCGGCGTGGGCCTTCAGCCCCGCGGACAGCGCCGCCGAGGCATGCTGGGCTTCGGAGACGCCCTTGGAACACGCTCCGGAGAGCACGACGGCCACGGCCGCGACGAGGCATCGGAACCGGCGGCCACGGAATGCTCGAACCACGCTCACGCGAACAGCCTCGGCGGAGTGGGCGGCACCCTTGAGGCGCCAGTGTGAAGGGACGGAGAGGTGCCTCGCGCTACCCGCGTTTGGGTAGGCGGAGATACTGGCAGAACGTGCTGGTCAGAGGATTCACCGTCTGCCCGGATGGGGCCACGTCGAGCGCGATCCCGGAACCCGGGGCGAGCACAGGCAGGTGGCTGGTAGCCTTGGAGCGCCGCAGACAGCAGGGGCGCTGCATAATCCGGCCACGCCGGTACCTGCCGA
>JBKPDU010000136.1:0-25927 GCA_046728055.1 Actinomycetota bacterium
TTGCCGTTGACCTTTCCACCGATGGTGCGGTGGCCCACCTCGGTGTGGATGGAGTAGGCGAAGTCGACCGGCGTGGCGCGTGCAGGGAGGTTCACCACGTCGCCCTTGGGGGTGAACACGAACACCTGCCCCCGGTACAGGTCGATCTTCAGGCCCTCCATGAACTCGCGGGGGTCGGCCATGTCCTTCAGCCACTCCATCATGTGGCCGAGCCACGCGAGATCGGCGGCCTCCTTGGCCCGCTTGCCGTCCCGACCCTCCTTGTACCGCCAGTGCGCCGCGATGCCGAACTCCGCCGTGCGATGCATCTCGTGGGTCCGGATCTGGAACTCGATGGGCCGGCCCTGCGGCCCGACCACGGTGGTGTGGAGGGACTGGTACATGTTCGACTTGGGCATGGCGACGTAGTCCTTGAACCGACCTGGTACCGGCTTCCACAGTGAGTGGATGGCGCCGAGCGCTCCGTAGCAATCGCGGAGGTTGCCCACCAGGACGCGGACCCCGGCGAGGTCGTAGATCTCGTTGAACTCCTTGCCGCCCAACACCATCTTCTCGTAGATGGAGTACAGGTGCTTCGGCCGGCCCTCGACCTCGGCCTTGACCCCCGCCTCCTTGAGCCTTTCCCTGGCGGCCGACAGCACGGAGTTCACGTACCGCTGTCGGTCCTCGCGCCGCCGTTCCACCAGGCTCGCGATCTCCCGGTACGGGCCCGGATACAGCGTCTTGAACGAGAGGTCCTCGAGCTCCCACTTCAGCTGTTGGACCCCGAGTCGGTGCGCGAGTGGCGCGTAGATCTCGAGGGTTTCGATGGCGTTCTCCCGTTGCTTGCTCCGCTGCAGGGCGGAAAGCGTGCGCATGTTGTGGAGTCGGTCGGCCAGCTTGATCAGCAGGACCCGGATGTCGCCGGCCATGGCCACCATCATCTTGCGGACGTTCTCGGCCTGTTCCTGCTGGCGGGACTTGAACGTGATGGCTTGGAGCTTGGTCAGGCCGTCCACGATCCGGGCCACGTCCGAGCCGAAGTTCACCTCGAGCTCGTCCAGCGTGACCTCGGTGTCCTCCACGACGTCGTGCAGCAGTGCGGCGGTCAGGGTCGTGGGGTCGAGTCCCAGCTCCGCCAGGATCTGTGCCACCGAAAGCGGATGCTCGATGAAATCCTCACCGGACAGCCGTTTCTGGCCGGCGTGGTGGGCTTCGGCGAACCGGTAGGCCTGCTCGATCTCCTTGGTGTCGGCCTTGGGGTTGTACGAGCGAAGCGTTCGGAGCACCGGCTCCAGGCCGTCGGGGGCCTGCTCTTCCTCCACCCCCGGTCGCAGGCGAGAGAGCAGACCTCCTCGGCGTTCGGTCCTGGCCTGCTCCCGGCTGTCCACGGCGGTCCTCCTGCCGAGCCAGTGTAGCGGCGCCGGTTGGCACTCAGTAGCGGATCAGCGTGAACAGGTCGTAGCCATCGAGCCGTTGGCGTCCATTCAGGAATCCCAGCTCGATCAGGAAGGCGATTCCCACCACCTTGCCGCCGATCCGCTCCACCAGGCGCGCGGTGGCCCGGGCGGTGCCCCCGGTGGCAAGGACGTCGTCGACGATCAGCACCCGCTCGCCGGGGTTCACGCCGTCGCGGTGGATCTCCAGCGTTGCCGTCCCGTACTCGAGCTCGTATTCCTCGGACTCGGTCTGCCACGGGAGCTTGTCCTTCTTCCTCACCGGGACGAATCCCGCTCCGAAGTGGTACGCCACCGGAGAGGCCAGGATGAACCCTCGGGCCTCGATCCCCACCACCTTGTCCACGCTCCCCCGGCCGAAATGGACCACGATGAGGTCGATGACCGTGGAGAACGCGATCTCGTCGGCAAGCAGCGGGGTGATGTCCTTGAACACGACGCCCGGCTGGGGGAAGTCCGGCACGTCCCTGACGAGCCCCTTGATCTGCTCGATGTCCACGTCCTACCTCCGCCTGCGCTTCTTCTTCGGCCGGGCGCGCGCTCGTCCCGCCCCCTGAGCGCTGCGGGCCGCGCTCGCGCCGGTCGCGCGGGCGCCGACGGCTGAGGGCACCGGCCGACCGTCCCCAGCGGTCGAGGGCATCGCGCGCTCGCTGGGGACGGGCCGCAGCGGTCGTCCGGCGGCTTCCCGGGCGGTGGCTCGGGTGCGAAGCTGTGCGTACTTCGGCTCCCGCTCCTTCAACACCGACAGGATGGGCGCGGCGACGAAGATCGAGGAGTACGCACCCGAGATCACGCCGACCATCATGGCGAAGGCGAAGTCCTTCAGCGTGGATCCACCGAACAACAGCAATGACGCGATGGGGAACAGCACCACGAGCGAGGTGTTCACCGACCGCATGAACACCTGGTTGAGGGAGATGTTCACCACGCCGCTGTAGGTGTCCTTGGCCAGCAGGACTGGAGACTCCGTGTTCTCCTTGATCTTGTCGTAGATCACCACCGTGTCGTACAGGGAGTACCCCAGGATGGTCAGGATGGCGATGACCGTCGCCGGCGTCACCTCACGGCCCGTCAGCGCGTAGACGCCGCCGGTGATCAGGACGTCGTGAACCATGGCCACTTGCGCTCCTACCGCCATCTTCCATTCGAACCGCACGGCGATGTAGAGGCTGATGGCGACGAGCACGACGATCAGGCCCTGGAGCGCCTTGCGGGAGATCTCGGCGCCCCAGGTCGGACCGACGTCGGTCCGGCTGATCTCGGAGGGAGTCACCCCGGCCTGCTCGGCCAGCGCGTCGATCAGGTCCGTCCGCTCGACGTCGGAGAGCTCGGTGAGGCTGGTGGTTCGAACCGACAGTTGGTCCCCACCGACGATCTGCACCTCGGTGCCCGTGAGGCTCCACGGGGGCCGTTGGAGGACCACCTGCACCTCCTCGGCCGACACGCCCGTGTTGTTCGCGTACGTGAGTTGCGAACCCCCCTCGAAGTCGATCGAAAGGTTGAGGCCTCGAACGGCGAGGCCCACGATGGCCAGCGCGATCACCGCGCCCGAGAGCAGGAACCACCATCTACGGTGCTCGATGATCCGAAAGTGCGGCTCCCGGTGCCCCCGGAAGGTGGCGATGGCGTGTCCGAGGTTCACTTCGACCCTCCGGCCACCGGCGCCGGCTCGCCTCGGAGCGGCTCCGCGGCCACGCCGCTCGTCAGCCCGAAGCCGGGCAGGGTCACCAGGCGCTCGTTCCGGGCGATCAGGAAGACCGTCGGCCGCTTGAAGAAGTACACGACGAACAGGTCGAGCAGCGTCGCCGCGCCGAGGGTCAGGGCGAATCCGCGCACCGAGCTGATCGCGGTGAGGTAGAGGATGATGGCGGCCAGGGCGGTGACGATGTCGGCCGCGACGATGGTGCGGTACGCCCGCTTGAACGCCGGCTGCACGGCGGCCCTGGGCGACTTGCCGTGGCGAACCTCGTCTTTCAATCGCTCGAAGAACACGATGTAGGAGTCCGCGGTGACCCCCAGCGAGATGACCAATCCGGCGACACCCGCCAGGGTCAGCGCGTAGCCGAACGCGCGACCGGCGATCGATACCAGCGCGAGCGCCAGCACCGCCCAGATGGTCATGCCCATCCAGGCCACCACGCCCAGCAGCCGGTAGTAGAACAACATGTACAGGGCGAGGAGGATCAGGCCGGCGACACCCGCCACCAAGCCCTGGCGGAGCGATTCGCGGCCGAGCGTGGGGCTCACCGTTTCGACCTGCTCCTTCTTCAGGTTCACCGGGAGGGCACCCGAGTTCAGCTGCGTGGCCAGGTCCTGGGCCTCGGCCTTGGTGAAGGTCCCGGTGATCTCGCCGTTGCCGCCCGTGATGGGCTCCTCGATCGTCGGCGCCGAGATGACCATGTTGTCCACCACGATGGCCAGCTGCTTGCCGTTCAGCCGGGTGGTGACGTCGCCGAAGGTCTTGGCGCCGGAGGAGGTGAGGGTGAAGCTGATCCTCCAACCGGCCACCCCTCCCGCCTGGCCGCCCGTTCCGTAGACCGCGTCGGCCCGCTTGATCGCGTCGCCCGTGATCTGGACGGGCCCCAGCCGGTACTTGTTGCCGTCTTCGCTCATGAACACGACCGTGCGCTCCCTCAACGCCTCGAAGCTGCACTGGGCGGTGGCCTGCTCCGCCGGGGTTCCGCACGTGACCGGCGTGGACTCGAACTCGGCCGTGCCGGGCGGTATGGTCTGCAGCACCTCGCGCTCCTCCAGCCGTGCCGTGGTCCCGATCACCTGGAGGAGCCGTTCCTGCCCAGTCTGCTGGAGCTGCGCCTGTGCCGCGTCCCTGGTCAGGAAGCACCCCAGGTTCTTCCCCGCGGAGCTGATCACACAGAACTCGCTCGTCTCGTGGTGGACCCCGATGGCGGACAACGTCTCAGCGGCTTCGGCCTTCTCGGGGAAGCAGGCCGGGCCGGTCTCCGTCGACAGCGTCTCGCCGGTGGACCCCTGCACGCAGTGGCTCTGCGACACCGTCGTGTCGATACTCGCCAACGCCGCGTTCGCCTCCTCCTTGGAGTCGAAACACGGGTCGGTGGCCAGGCCCGTCGACGTCAGGCACCACTGATCGCCCTGCTTGGCCACCGTGATGGCCTTGATGGCCGCGGCCGCGTCCTTCCGCGAGCCGAAGCACTGGGGCGAGTCGTCGAACTCAGAGAGCCCGGACAGGCAGACGCTGTTGACCACAGCGTTCACCGTGGTGGCGTCGAGCTCGTCGGTCGCCTCCGACTGGGTGGCAAAGCACCGATAGACCGTTCCCGTCTCGCCCTCCAGGCAGTACTGATCCTTCGCTCGCTCGTCGATGGATCCCCGAGCCAGCCCCGGCAGCTGGACCTCGATCGTGGTGCCCGAGAGGAACAGGATCGGCTCCCCCACGCCAAAGGCGTCGACGCGGTTGCGGATGTTCTCCAAGGCCCGTTCCATGACCGGCTCGGGCGTCCCGCTCGGCGCGGCCAATACCACCGACACTCCGCCTTCGAGGTCCAGGCCGAGCACGGGTCGGATCCCTGTCACGAACAGCCCGATGGACCCGGCGACCAGGACGCCGATGAACGCGATCGAGAGCCACAGGTTCCGGCTGCTCCCCCTCATGCCAGCTCGGCCCCGTTGATCGTGAGCTTGAACTTGGTGTCGAGGACCTCCGCGGCCTTGCGGCACATCTGCATCCGGCCGAGGAAGATCTCGAAGTACTCCATGACCTGGCTGATCTCGGTGTCGATCGTGAGCTCGAGGGTGATGGTGCGGGCCGTCGAGTCTACCCGGAGGAAGGACTGTTCGGCGGCGAAGTTGACCCGATCGTGGATGTCGAACTCGATCTGTCCGGACTTGCGGACGCGGCTGCGGTGGACGTCGGACTTGTCGGCCAGGATGACCGCCGCAGCCACCGGCGAAACCTGATAGCCGTTCTCCTCCTCGTGGTTGGCCACGGCAGCGACGATGGTCGCCAGGTCGGTCCCGGGGACCCGGTCCTTCAGGGCCTGATAGACGAGGACGGCCCCGGTCTGGCCGTGAACCTCCCGGGAGACCATGTTTCCCACGTCGTGGAGGTATCCCGACACGCTCGCCAGCTTGGCGGTGTGCTCGTCGAACCCCACACGGGTGAGGACGTTGTAGCTGATCCGGGCGACCAGGTTCGCGTGGCGAAAGCCATGCTCGGTGTAGCCCAGGCCTTCCATGAGCCGGTCGGCCGCGGAGATGAACCCGGAGAGCTCCACGTCGTTCTGGACCGCCTCGAGGCTGACGGGCTCCAAGCCGACGGTATCCGGCTGGGATTCCGGGCCCTCCGCCACCGCCGCCGCCGGCTCGGGCGTCGGCGCCCGCGAGACGGCGTCAGCACTTCGCTTCACGGTCGGCTGCCGGCCTCCTCGTCGGAGCCCTGGTCATCGGTACCGTCGTCGCCCTCGCCTTCCTCCTCAACAAGGCGTTGGGCGATGGCCCGGCGAAGCATGCGCACGTTGGTCCCCGGGGCGATCTCGACGGTGACGGTGTCGTCCTGCTCGTCGATGTCCTTCAGGGTCCCGAAGATCCCGCCCGCGGTCATCACCTCGTCCCCGATCCGCAGGCTCTCGAGGAGGCTCTGCTGCTGGCGCTGGCGCGCGCGGTTCGGCCGAAGGAGGAGGAAGTAGAAGACCCCACCGAGCAAAACCAGGGGGAACAGCAGGCTCAGGAGCGAGCCGCCGGAGGACGGCTCGGTGGACTGGGCGAGGATATGGATCATCGGGGAACCTCTTCACGTGGTCGGGACGAATCCGCAGCATACAGGCTATCGCGGCCGATGCCGGAGCGACCCTAGGAGAGCGGCAACGGTTCGCGAACGGGTACCCCGAGATGCAGGTAGGCACGGTGGGTGGCCACCCGACCCCTGGGGGTCCGCTTCAGCAGGCCGAGTTGAAGGAGGTACGGCTCGTACACGTCCTCCACCGTGTCGGTCTCCTCCCCCACGGCGGCGGCGAGGGTGGACAGGCCCACCGGCCCGCCGCCGAACTTCTCGATCACGGCGGACAGGATGGACAGATCGAGCTTGTCCAGACCCTCCTCGTCCACGTCGAACAGCTCGAGGCCTCGCCGAGCCACGTCGGCGTCGATCGCGCCGTCGTGGCGAACTTCAGCGAAGTCCCGGACCCTTCGCAACAGGCGGTTGGCCACCCGGGGGGTGCCCCGGGACCTCTGGGCGATCTCCGAGGCGCCCTCGCCATCCAACGAAACCTGCAGGATGGCCGCCGACCGGCGGACGATCCTCGCCAGGTCCTGGCGCGAGTAGTAGTCCAGACGCGGCGAGAACCCGAACCGCTCCCGAAGCGGCAGCGTCATCCGCCCGGGCCGGGTCGTGGCGCCGACCAGCGTGAACCGAGGGAGATCCAATCGGATGCTGCGGGCGCTCGGTCCCTTGCCCAGCACGATGTCGAGCTTGAAATCCTCAAGCGCCGGATACAGCACCTCCTCTACGGGCCGGGGCAGGCGGTGGATCTCGTCGACGAACAGGACGTCGCCTTCCTCCAGATTCGTGAGGATGGCGGCCAGGTCCCCGGGGCGGTCGAGCGCGGGCCCCGACGTCGGGCGGAATCCAACGCCCAGCTCGTTCGCCACGATCCCGGCCAGGGTCGTCTTGCCCAGGCCCGGCGGTCCGGAGAACAACAAATGGTCGATGGTCTCCGACCTTGCGGCGGCGCCCTCGATCAACAGGCCGAGCTGCTCCTTGATCCGTTCCTGGCCGACGAACTCGCGAAGCGCACGGGGCCGGAGCGCCGCGTCGAACTCCCGCTCGTCGGGGGACAGTTCGGGCTCCACCATCCGTTCCTCCGCCACTAGCCCCGCCCGATGTGCTGGAGGGCCTGCCGAAGGAGCTCGTCGACCGGGCGGTCACCATCTGCCGGGATCCCGGCCATCGCGTCGCTCGCTTCGGAGCCCGAGAGCCCTAGCGCAAGCAGCGCTTCGCGGACGTCGGCGAGCGGTCCTTCGACCACCACGACGTCGCCACCCAGCTTGTCCTTGAGGTCCACCATGACCCGCTGGGCGACCTTCTTGCCCACACCCGGCACCAATGTCAGCGCCGCGACGTCGCCGCCGGCCACCGCACGGCGGAGCGCCACGGGCGTCAGCACCGACAGGAAGGACAAGGCGAGCTTGGGGCCCACCCCGGTCACCGTGACCAGCAGGTCGAACAACGCGCGCTCGTCGTGGGACGCGAAGCCGTAGAGCACCATGGAGTCCTCGCGCACCTGCATCCGGGTGTACAGCCTGGCCGGGCGACCGACCGGAGGGAGCGTTCCGGCCGACGATGCCGGGATCAGCACCTCGTACCCGACACCTCCCACGGAGAGCACGACGGTTCCCCCGCCTTTCTCGGCCACCTCTCCATGCAGGAACGAGATCATCGGGCTCCGACGACTCCCGCGCGCCGCATCCGAGACTGATGGAGGTGGCACAGGGCCACGGCGGCCGCATCGGCCGCGTCCGGCTGATCCGGCACCCCGTCGACCCGGTGCGCCCGGGCCATGGTCCGGCGGACCCAGTCCTTCTCGGCGTTCCCGACTCCAGTGATGGCCATCTTCACCTCCAAGGGCGCGTACTCCTGGACCGGGATCCCGGCCTCCGCCGCGATCAGCAGGATGACGCCGGTGGCCCGCGACACGGAAAGGGCGCTGGTCTTGTTCTGGCCCCACATCACGGCCTCCACGGCGACGGCCCGCGGACCGTGGGTTCGGATCGCGTCGCGCACCGCCTCCGCCAGCCGGAGGAGGCGGTGCGGCTCCGCCAGGCCGGAGGGCGTGCGAACGGCGTCAGACCAGAGAACCCGGGCCCGTCCCTCGGTCTCCGACACCGCCGCCAAGCCTGTGACGGCCAGCCCGGGATCGACCCCGAGCACGCACGACTCGAACACGTGTTCAGACTAGGTTCGAAGCGGTGGCCGAGCAAGCACCTGCCCTACCCGACCTCCGCCATGACCTCCTCGGGTATGTCGAAGTTCGCGTAGACGCTCTGGACGTCGTCGAGCTCCTCGAGGGCATCGAGCAGGGCGAGGACCTGCCGGGCCTGGGCCCCCTCAACCGGGACCTGGGTCTGGGGCACCATGGTGAGCTCGGCCGAGAGCACGGGGATGCCGGCCGCCTCGATCACCTCGCGAACGCTCCGAAGGGCGGCGGCATCCGTGGTGATCTCCCAGGTGCTCTCGACATCGACGACGTCCTCGGCCCCGGCGTCGAGGGTGATCTCCAGGAGCTTCTCCTCGTCGATTGCCGGAGACTTCTCGATCTGGACGACGCCCCTACGCGTGAACATCCACGCGGTGCTCCCCGGGTCGCCGAGGCTGCCGCCGTTCCTGGTGAAGGCGTGGCGGACGTCCTGGCTGGTCCGATTGCGGTTGTCGGTGAGTGTCTCAACGAAGAGCGCCACGCCTCCCGGGCCGTAGCCCTCGTAGGTGACCTCCTCGTAGCGGGCGCCGTCTCCAAGCTCCCCCGTACCGCGCTTGATTGCCCGCTCGATGTTGTCCCAGGGGACGGAGGCATCCCGGGCCTTGTCCACGGCGGAGGCCAGCGTCGGGTTCCCCTCGACGCTGCCCCCACCCTCCCTGGCTGCGACCTCGACGGCTCGGAGCAGCTTGGCGAACGCGTTGCTGCGCTTGGCGTCCGCCGCCGCCTTCTTGCGCTTGATGGTGTTCCACTTGGAGTGTCCGGACACCTACGCCTTCCCCGCAACGTACTCGTGCAACCGCGTCTCACCGGCCAGCTCGGGGTGGAACGATGCCACCACCAGGTTGGCCTGCTCCAGGACGACCGCGTGCCCCTCGTGCTCAGCGAGCACCCTCACGTTGGGCCCCACGTCCTCCACGATCGGCGCCCGGATGAACACCCCTCTGACCGGATGGTCGATCCCGTCCACCTCGACGTCCGACTCGAAGGAGTCGATCTGCCGCCCGTACGCGTTGCGGCGCACGGTGATGTCGACCACCGACAGCAGCGGCTCGCCTCCCTCGACCCGTTGGGCCATCACGATCATGCCGGCACAGGTCCCCAGCATCGGCATCCCGTCGGCGGTCCGCTCGCGGATCGCCTCGACCAGCCCGGCACTCGCGGCGAGCTTCCCGATGGTGGTCGACTCCCCGCCCGGGATCACCAGCAGATCGACCTGGGCCAGGTCGTCGGGCAGGCGGACCTCGACCGGAGCGATGCCGAGATCCGCGAGCACGTGCGCGTGCTCGCGGAAATCACCCTGCAGCGCGAGGACCCCGCCCTTCATCTCCTTCCATCATAGGAGCGAGGCAGGCGGAAGATCGCCCCTCGTTCACCACCCGCGGACTTGGAGCAGTCCCTCCTCGCCGAGGTCCTTGATGTCCAGGCCGCGCATGGGCTCGCCCAGGCCCTTCGACACCTTCGCCAGGAGGTCCGGGTCGTTGAAGTGGGTCGTGGCCTCGACGATGGATCGGGCCCGAGGGCCGGGATCCTCGGACTTGAAGATGCCGGACCCCACGAACACGCCGTCCACCCCCAGCTGCATCATCAGCGCCGCATCGGCCGGCGTGGCCAGGCCGCCCGCTGCGAAGTTCACCACCGGCAACCTGCCGGTCGCCACGACGTCCCGCACCAGCTCGACCGGGGCTCCGAGCTCCTTTGCCGCCGAGACGTACTGCTCGGGGCGGAGCGTCTGTAGCCAGCCAATCTGGCGGAGCATCGTTCGCTGGTGCCGCACGGCCTCCACGACGTTGCCCGTCCCGGCCTCACCCTTCGTCCGGATCATCGCCGCGCCCTCGGCCAGGCGTCGGAGGGCCTCACCGAGATCCCGTGCGCCGCAGACGAACGGCACCGTGAACGCCCACTTGTCGATATGGTGCTCCTCGTCGGCCGGCGTGAGCACCTCGCTCTCGTCTACGTAGTCGACACCAACCGCTTGGAGGATCTGGGCTTCGACGAAGTGTCCGATGCGCGCCTTGGCCATCACCGGGATCGTCACCGCGCCCATGATCTCCTCGATCTTGGCGACGTCGGCCATCCGGGCAACGCCTCCCTCCTTGCGGATGTCGGCCGGGACCCGCTCTAGCGCCATGACGGCGCACGCCCCGGCGTCCTCGGCGATCTTGGCCTGCTCGGCGGTGGTCACGTCCATGATGACCCCGCCCTTCAGCATCTCGGCCAACCCCGACTTCACCCGGAAGGTGCCGGTCTCACGATCCACGGTTACCTCCTGGCCGCGCTCCAGAGGCTTCAGTCTACCGCCGGACCCCGGACGGCCAGAGAGTGTGGCCGTCCTATCGCTCTGCGTCGACCTGAATCGTGTTGGGGAGGAGCTCCACCCAGGTGACCCCAGGGGCGAGGTGAATCTCCGTGCCACCCCTGGTGGCGAACGTGGTCACGTCGTTCAAGGATGCGCGCTCCCAGCGGCCGATGATCATCCGGCCCCCCCGGAAGACGTAGGCCTTGCCCGAGCCCGTCAGATCGACCTCGGGCGAATGGTTGCCTGCCGAATCGACGATCGGACCGCTGGTGACCTGGACCTGCATGACCACGACGTTCGCCGCGCGGACCTGCGTGCCGTCCTCCAGCACGTGCGGGACGGTGCCATGCGACCGGAGCCAGGCCGCCTGCTTCCTACTCCATTTCCAGTACACGTCCGAATACGAGGAGAACGGCAGGTGCACGGTGTGGGCCTTCCGAGACCGTCCCCCGAGCTCGGGATCGTACGAGAAGACCGGTGCGGGAGCGCCGTCCTTCGCCTTCGCGGCCTTCCACAGCGACCGGGTCGACGTGTACAGGTTGTGGGGAGCGGGCCGGCTGTCGTCGCGGCTGTAAGCAGAGATGGCGATGGTGTAGTTCATGTCGATCACGCCGGCCCGGTCGATGGCCCGGACCACCGGTGCCTGTGCGCCCGCATAGCCCATCACCGGACGTCCGAACTGGACGAGGACCTTGGGATCGGTGGTTCGGCCGCTTCGGACCGGTCCCACCCTCGCGGCGTCGCGGCACTGGTACACCACGATGAACCTGGTGATCCCGCCCTCCACCGGTTCCTCGTACACGACGTCGGCGCGCTCCAGGCCGGCCTGGGGTCGGGCGTCCGGGAGGTTCTCGACCTTGACGGCGAGCGCCGGCCGGTCCGGGACGAGGCCGTGGGGCGCCGGCTCCCCCGTGAGGGGGCACGACGGCGGCGGCGCGTCGGCCAGGCCGACCCTGGACATGGCGTCCCGGACAAAGGCTGGCGCTTGGTTGGGGAAGATGACGAAATAGCCGACGGCGGAAAGCGCCAGGACCGCGACGGTCGACGCTCCCGCCGCGATCTTTCCACGACGAGTGAAGCTCAAGGGACCTCCATCTGGTTCGTATCGGGGGGCCTGCGGGGTACGGCCGTGCGACGGACCGCAGGATGCTACCCGCCGATCGAGCCTCCCTCAACGACGCTTGGCAAGAACGTCACATCTCCTCGAGGCGTCGGATCCGATCCTCGATCGGCGGGTGGGTGGAGAACAGCCGTTCCAGAGGGCCCATCCGCTCGCCCTGGATCCTCGATGGCTGGTTCAGCCAGAGGTGGGCCGTGGCGTTGTTCGCGGAGCGCATGGGGACGCTGCTGGACGCCGCGATCTTCTTGAGCGCGGCGGCCAGTCCGGGTGGGTAGCGCGTGAGCATCGCCCCCTGCGCGTCCGCCAGGTACTCGCGCTGTCGCGACATGGCGAACCGCACGAGTTGCCCGATGATCGGTGCCAGGATCAAGAACACCAACCCCACCGCGAACAGGACGGCTTCCGCCGGCCCTCCCCCCCGGTCGCTCCCTCGTCGCCCGCCCAGTCCTCCCCACCACAGCGCACGCATGAAGAACTCGGAGATGAGCACCGCGGCGCCGACCAGCGTGGCCACGATGGTTCCCACCAGCATGTCGCGATCCAGGATGTGAGACATCTCGTGGGCCACGACTCCCTCCAGCTCCACCCGGTTCATCGAGTCCAGCAGTCCCTGAGTCACTGCCATCGAGGCGTGCTCGGGATTGCGTCCGGTGGCGTACGCGTTCGGGGCCTGCTCCGGCACGACGTACACGCGGGGCTTGGGGATCCCGCCGGCGATCGCGAGCCCCTCGACGATGTTGTGCAGTCGGGGCTCCTGCTCCGGCGTCACCTCACGCGCCCGGGTAGAGGCCAGAACGATCCGATCGCCGTAGAAGTACGAGCCGAGTGACATGGCGACCGCGATGGCGACGCCGAAGATCAGCCAAACGGGGCCCTGTTGGGTGATGAGACCGATGGCGTACCCAACCGCGCCGAGGAGGAGGATCGCTCCCACGATGATGGCGACCGACTTCCGTCGGTTCGACGCGATCTGCTCGTACACGGGCTACGGGTTGGTGAGGTCCACCCGGACGGGCCCGCGGATCGGATCCTCGATGTCGAAGAACTCCCGAGGCGTGAACCCGAAGACCTTGGCCACAATGGTCGACGGCACGGCCTGGATCCGCGTGTTCAGCAGCATCACCTGGTCGTTGTAGAACTGCCGGGCGTAGGCGATCCTCGACTCGGTCCCCGTCAGCTCTTCCTGGAGGCCCAGGAAGTTCTGGCTCGCTTTCAGCTCCGGGTAGTTCTCCGCCACGGCCATCAGTCGTCGGAGGCCCGAGGTGAGCTGGTTCTCTGCCTGTGCCTGATCGCCCACGGTCGATGCGTCGATGGCCCTGGAACGAGCCTCTGCCACGTGCTCGAACAGCTCGCGCTCGTGCGCGGCATACCCCTTCACCGTCTCCACGAGGTTGGGGATGAGGTCGTATCGTCTGCGGAGTTGCACGTCGATCTGCGACCAACCGTTGTCCACCCGATTCCGCAAGGAGACCAACCGGTTGAACAGGTACATCAGGTACAGCAGGATGACCGCGACGATGGCGACGGCGATCCATACGGCCGACATGCAACTATCGTAGCGTCAAGGCCTCGAGGTACGCCGCCTCGATCTGCTCCGCGACGACCGCCCAGTCATATCTGGCGGCCATCGTGCGACCGACGTGCCCCATCGTCTGAGCCAGCGTGGGATGGTCCAGCACCTTCGCCGCCGCGTCGGCCACCGCCTGCGGGTCGCCCGGCGGCACGAGGAACCCCTCCCGCCCGTCGATCACGACCTCGTCGTACCCGGGGATCTGGCTGGCCACGACGGGCAGCCCGGCCGCCATGGCCTCGAGGAGCACGTAGCCGAAGCTCTCCCCGCCGAGCGACGGCGCCACCAGCAGGTCGCAGGCGGCGAAGTACCGAGGGAGTTGCTCGTGGGGGACGGCACCGAGCATGGTCACGCGCGCCCGCACGGGGGGCGTCAGGCGGTCGACAGACGCCCGCTCCTCTCCGTCACCGGCGACGACCAGCCCGATGTCCGCGTATCGATCGGCGAGCAGTCGGAATGCCTCCACGGCGACGGGAAATCCCTTCCGCCGGTGGAGTCGCCCCACGAACAGGATCCGACGCCCCGGACCGAGGTCGGCGGGCTTCGCCCCGGCAAAGGATGCGACATCCAGTCCATTGGGCACGACTCGGAACTCCCCTCTCAGCCGAGCGCGGGCGAACGCCGCCGCCCGCTCCGACACGCCGATCCGAACGACGATCCTGCGACCCATCCGTCGCAGCACCGGCGCGGCCACATCGAACAGCAGCGATCGTTTCGCCCCCGAGTGGAACGTGGCCACGATCGGAGCGGGCGAGGACAGCATGGCCCACATCGACGTGCTCGGCGTAACCGGCTCGTGAACATGCACCACGTCGGGACCGAAGGCGCGCATGAATCGGCGGATAGGTACGACCGACCACGGACGAGGGTCGATCGGGGCGGTCGACCCGTTGTACGGCACCTCCACCGGCCGCCCCACAGCCCGAACCCAGGGTTCGGCCGGCCGCGACCGGGACGGCGTCACCGCGAGCACTTCGTGCCCTCGCCCGTGGAGCCGCTCCCCGAGCTCCCGGACGTGTACCTGAACGCCGCCCGGGGAGTCCCAGGCGTAGGGGCATGCCAGGGCGATCCTCACCGGTCCCGGCCGTCCCTCCCACCGGTCCCGGGCCGCTCCTCCCACGCCGGCTGGAACATGTGCCAGTCCACCGGTCGCGACGCGATGGCCCGTTCGAACTCCACAGCCATCCTGCGCGTGAGCGCGGTCACGTCGGCCCGCGTGTCACCGGTCCGTCGCATCTCCAGGGGGGCGCCGATCCGGATCTTCCATCCGTTGTCGGTGGTCCATACCGGACAGACCAGCAGCGGCGCTCCGGTGGACAGCGACAGCAGGGCCGGCCCGGCCGGGAGTTTGCGAGGCGCGCCGAACATCATCACCTCGACCCCTCTCCCGGTGAGGTCGCGGTCCGCCACCAGGGCCACGATCCAGTTCTGGGCGAGCAGCGAGCCGAGCTGCTGCCCGACGTGGCCATCTTTGCTCAGCGGGATGATCCTCATGCCCAGGGCCTCCCGGTGCTCCAGGAACAGCTCGAAAAGCTTCCTCGGCCGGAGCTCCTCGGCCACCGACGCGATCCGATAGTCGTGGGCCGCCAGCCATCGCCCGGCCATGTCCCAGTTCCCCATGTGCGGCAGGACCGTGATGCAGCCCTTGCCACGTTCGAGGGCCCGGTCGATGTTCTCGATCTCCTCGGTGACCGTGCGGGCATTCAGTTCGGCCACGGGCAGGATCCGAGCGCGGAACGTGTCGAACCAGTACCGCGCGTAGAGCGAGAACGCCTCCTTAGTGGCCGAGACGACCAGATCGGACCCGGGCTCCAGACCCAAGACCATGGCCTGGTTCGCCGCGACCGTGCCCCGAACCCCGGGGAGCAGGCGGTACGCGAGGCGCCCGGAGGCATCGAACACACGGCGTCCCGCTCGCTCGGGCAGTGTTCTTGCCAACCAGGCCGCCAGGCGAAACGACCAGAGGACCAGCCGTTCCTTGGGGGTCTCCACGCTCAGGCCCGCTCCTCCTTCACCACCTGGCTGGTTCGCACCAGCGCCGCGAGGCCCATCACCGATGCCAGAGTCCACAGGGCCCAACCGAGCCCATCGACCAGGAGCCCGACCGAGATCAGCCCATAGCGGAACCCGCGCGTGATCGAGCTCTCGCCGATGCCGTAGCCGAGGGAGGCCCCGCGGGCGCGGACGTAGGCCGCGAGGAAGCTCGTTCCCAGCGCCACCAGCGCGCCGACTGCGATCCATGGGTCCGTGCCCCTGAACGCCCAGGCGACCGCAGCGAGGATGGCCCCGTCGTACGCCCGGTCCACGAACGAGACGACCGTTCGCTCGAGCCGGGCCTCCGGGACGAATATTGTCGGATCGGCCGCCAGGAGGATGGCGCCGGCCGCCAGCGCCGCCACGCCCGCGGTGACCGGTCGTGTCGTGAGCAACTGCCAGGTCGCGATCCCCGTCGCGCCGGCGGCCGCGATCGCGGCCAGCACGAACGCCACACGCCCTTTCGCCTGCGGGTTCACCGGGACCGACACCGCGGCGAGCCTATCACCGCGTCCGAAGGGCCCCCGCAGGAGTCAGTGCCCGCCGCGCTAGAATCCCCGGGTTCCTTCCGCACCTGTCTGTCGCGCCGAAAGGGACCCAGTGAAGACGTACGAACCCACGAACATCCGCAATGTCCTCCTCGCCGGCCACGGGGGCGCGGGGAAGACGACACTGGTCGAGGCCATGCTCTTCGCATCCGGGGCCCTCACCCGCATGGGCAAAGTAGAGGACGGCAACACCGTCTCGGACTTCGAGCCCGAGGAAGTCAAGAAGGGGCTGAGCGTCTCGCTGGCCATGGCCCCCGTCGAGTGGAACGGCGTCAAGGTGAACGTCCTCGATGCGCCCGGGTACGCGGACTTCGTCGGCGACCTACGCTCGGCCATCCACGCCGTCGATGCCGTGCTGCTGGTGGTGTCGGCGGTCGAAGGCGTCGAGGTTCAGACCGAGGTGGCCTGGGAGCTGGCAGTGGAGGCCGGACTCCCCCGGGCCATCCTGGTAAACAAGCTGGATCGGGAGCGGGCCTCGTTCGAGCGCACACTCGAGCAGCTCGTTCAGGCTTTCGGCACGCAGGTCGCGCCGCTCGAGCTTCCCCTCGGCGAGGAGCACGAGTTCGAGGGCATCGCGGACCTCCTCAGCCGACGGGCCTTCCGCTACGGCTCCGGACCTCGGGCCGAGGAGGGACCGTGGCCCGACGACATCTCCGGAAAGGCCGACCCGTTCCGCGAGAAGCTGATGGAAGCGGTGGCCGAGTCCGACGACGCGCTGATCGAGAAGTACCTGGAACAGGGCGAGCTGTCCGAGGACGAAGTTGTTCGAGGCGTGAAAAGCGGATTCGCCGAGGCTCGGATCGCGCCGGTGCTGGTGGCCGCCGCGGCTCGCCCCATCGGGGCGGACCGCGTTCTCCAGTTCATCGTGGACGAGTTCCCTTCGCCGGTGGACCGGGGACCGATCACGGTCGTGTCGAAGTCCGGCGAGGAGAAACAGCGGGCCAGCGACCCCTCGCAGCCGCTCACCGCCCTGGTGTTCAAGACGGTCTCCGACCCGTACGTTGGGCACATCACGATGTTTCGCGTGTTCTCGGGCAAGATGCGGCCGGACTCGGCCGTTCACAACGCGACCAAGGGCACTGACGAGCGGGTGGGACAGCTGTTCACCCTCCGGGGCAAGGAACACGACTCAGTTGCGGAGGTGCCGGCCGGCGACATCGGAGCCGTGGCCAAGCTGTCGCACACGACGACCGGTGACGTGTTCTCCACCAAGGACGACCCGGTGAAGCTGCAACCGGCGGAGATGCCGGAGCCCTTGCTCGCCTACGCCATCACCCCGAAGACCAAGGGAGACGAGGACAAGCTGTCCACCGCGCTCGCGCGGCTGCGCGAGGAGGATCCCACGTTCCGTGTCGAGCGCTCGGATGAGACGCACGAGACCGTTGCCTACGGGATGGGCGAGGCCCACCTCGACGTGATGATGGAGCGGATGAAGCGGAAGTTCGGCGTCGAGGTGACGACCGCGCCGGCCAAGATCGCGTACCGCGAGACGATACGGAGCCCGGGAAAGGGACTGGGCCGTCACGTGAAGCAGACCGGCGGCCACGGCCAGTACGGGGTGGCGAACATCGAGATCGAGCCGCTCCCTCGAGGCTCGGGGTTCGAGTACCAGGACAAGATCTTCGGGGGCGCGATCCCCCACCAGTTCATCGGGTCGGTGGAGAAGGGCGTGGTCAAGGCCATGCAGGAGGGAGCCCTGTCCGGCAATCCCATGGTCGACGTTCGGGTCACGCTGGTCGACGGCAAGTTCCACGCGGTGGACTCCTCCGACATGGCGTTTCAAATTGCCGGTTCATTGGCCCTGAAGGACGCCGCACAGCAAGCGGGCGTGGTGTTGCTCGAGCCCATCGTTGAGCTGGAGATCGTCGTGCCCGACGACCACACCGGCGACGTGATGGGAGACCTGAACGCCAAACGAGCCAAGATTCAGGGGATGGAATCGGCGGGACCCGGCAAGCAGCGGATCCGGGCCCTCGCCCCCCAGGCGGAGGTGGCCCGCTACGCCATCGACCTCCGCTCCCTCACCGGCGGCCGGGGAGTCTTCACCATGAGGTTCTCCCATTACGAGGAGGTGCCGTCACACCTCGCCGACCGGATCATCGCCGAGGCCCAGAGGGTCAAGGACGAGGCGAAGAAGTAGCGCTCGTTCCGGCGCGCCTCAGCGCTGGAATCGGGGGGCCAGCTTGCGGTAGGTCTCCTCGAGCAGCTCGGGAAGTACCCGCGTCTGGCCAACCACCGGCATGAAGTTCGTGTCGCCATTCCACCTGGGAACGACGTGCCAGTGCACATGGTCCGGGATGCCCGCACCCGCCACCCGCCCGAGGTTCATCCCGATGTTGAAGCCGTGCGGCTCCATCTCCTCCCGCAGCGCGCGGAGCGAGCGCTTCAGCAGCCCGTCCAGGTCCGAGAGCTCGTCATCGTGGAGATCCTCGAA
This sequence comes from Actinomycetota bacterium, assembly GCA_046728055.1. Lineage (GTDB taxonomy): Bacteria > Actinomycetota > UBA4738 > UBA4738 > HRBIN12 > AC-69. The sequence continues at coordinate 18,389 of JBKPDU010000136.1, forward strand.
GTCGCCGGTGTGTCGGAACGGCGCGACCATCAGATGGCCGGGGTTGTACGGGAAGGAGTTCATCAGGACGAATCCCCGCTCACCTCGCGCCAGGATCAGGGCTGCCGCGTCGTCGCCCTTGGCCGGGAGGTCGCAGAAGATGCATCCTTCCGGCTCGTCCTTGGCCGCCTCGATGTACGCCATTCTCCACGGTGACCACAGTCGGTCCACCGGGAGCTAGCTCGCGAACCGGCTCTGCTCGAGCGAGCGGCTCTCGGCTTCGTCCAGCAGCACTCGGACGAACACATCGAACGACACGTCCCGTGCCTCGGTACCCGACCGGTCGCGGACGGTCAGGTTCCCCGTCTCGGCCTCACGATCCCCGATGACCAGCGTGTACGGAACCCTCATGAGCTGCGCCGCTCGCACCTTCTTGCCGACGGTGTCGCCGGTCGCGTCGACGAAGGCCCGGAGCCCGACCGCCCGGAGCTTCTCCGCCAACTCCCGAGCGAGCTCCGCGTGCCGGTCGGCCACCGGCACCAGCCGCACCTGCTCGGGCGCGAGCCACAGCGGGAAGGCTCCCCCGTAGTGCTCGATCAAGACTCCAGAGAACCGCTCCAGAGAACCCAGGATGGCCCGGTGGATCATCACGGGGCGATGGCGCTCGTTGTCCTCGCCGACGAACTCCATGTCGAACCGCTCGGGCAGCGCGAAGTCGACCTGGACCGTGGTGAGCTGCCACAACCGCCCGATCGCATCCCGGAAGTGGAAGTCCACCTTCGGGCCGTAGAAGGCCCCCTCCCCTTCCGCCAGCGTGTACACGAGCCCGCTCTTGTCGAGCGCGTTGGTCAGGGCCTGGGTGGCACGAGAGGCCATCGCCTCGTCCACGATCGACTGTTCAGTCGGGAGCGTCGACAGCGTCACCACCGGCTGCTCGAACCCGAACGTGCGGTGGATGTCCAGCGTGAGGTCGAATACCGCGAGGATCTCGTCGATTAGCTGGTCCTCACGGCACATGATGTGCGAGTCGTCCATGGTCAACCCCCGGACTCGCAACAACCCGTGGACCACGCCGGCCCGCTCGTACCGGTAGACGGTGCCGAGCTCGGACAGGCGCATCGGCAGGTCCCGGTACGAGCGCACCTGGGACTTGTAGATCAGGACGTGGAACGGGCAGTTCATGGGCTTGACGAAGTATTGGTTGCCTTCGCCGTCATCCATGACCGGGTACATGTTCTCGATGAACTTCTCCGTGTGGCCCGAGGTGTCCCACAGGACCCGGCGCGCCAGATGCGGGGTGACCACGAGGTCGTATCCCCGCTCGAGGTGGAGGTCACGGACGTAGTCCTCGAGCTGCTTGCGGAAGAGTCCACCACGCTGATGCCACACGACGAGTCCGGGCCCCAGCTCCTCGGGGAAGGAGAACAGGTCGAGCTGGCGGCCGAGCTTGCGGTGGTCGCGACGCTCGGCCTCCTCCACCCGGTGCAGGTATGCCTGCAGGTCCTCCTCGGTCGGCCACGCGGTCCCGTAGATCCGCTGCAGCATCGGCCGGGACTCGTCGCCACGCCAGTAGGCGCCGGCCAGTTTCAACAGTTTGAACGCACCGAGCCTGCCGGTGGACGGCACGTGCGGGCCCCGGCACAGGTCTGACCACTCGCCATTGCGATAGACGACGACCGTGTCGGCGCCGGCGCCTTCGGCTTCGTCGAGACTCTCGATGATCTCCCGCTTGTACGGCTGGTCGGCGAAGCGCCCCAAGGCCTGTTGACGGGACAGCTCCTCCCGGACGAAGGGCTGGTCGGCCGCCCGGATCTCGTCCATCCGACCCTCGATCCGCGGCAGGTCGTCGGGTGTGAGCGGCTGCGGGAGCTCGAAGTCGTAGTAGAACCCTTCCTCGATCGGGGGACCGATCGCGTACTTCGCACCGGGGATCAGGTCGCTCACGGCCTGGGCCATCACGTGCGCCGTGGAGTGCCGAAGGACGTGCAGTCCGTCGGGATCGTCCGCGGCAACGGGTTCCACCGCTCCGTCGCGGCTCGGGATGAACGCCAGGTCCACCAGCTCACCGTCGAACCGGGCTACGATCGCGTCCGGCGGGAGCATCGACCCAACGGGCTCGCCCTCGGGGAGCGCGAGGCTGTCACCGTCGGGAAGCTCGACCTGGGGCATGGCCAGCCATGATAGCTGCACCACTCCATGCTCCTGCGCGGTGTGGTGTTCGTCCGCCGGGGGCGGCCGGCCTACTCGTAGGAGATGGCTTGAAGGACGTTCAGCCTGGCCGCCCGGCGGGCCGGAAGGATCGCCGCAAGGACGCCGGCGACGCCGGCGAGGACGAGAAACACGACAAGCTGTCCGCTGGGGATCCGCAACTCCGTGACCCCCTGCGACGCCAGCGCCTGCTGAATGGACCAGCCGAACGCGACGCCGATGATGATGCCCAACACGGCGCCGAGGACGGCGATGATCACCGACTCCCACCGGACCATCGTGCGCACCTGTCGCCGGCTCATACCCACCGCTCGGAGCAGCCCGAGCTCGCGGGTCCGCTCGAAGATGGACAGGCCGAGGGTGTTCACGATGCCGAACAGCGCTATCAGGATGGCCATCGCAAGGAGGGCCGTGATCAGCCCGACCAGCTGGTTGATGAACCCGGCCTGCTTGTCTCGGAACGCCGTCTGGTCCTGGACCTCGATGTTGCCGAAGCTGTTGGTCGCCTCCTCGATCCCCCGCTGTACCGTCTGCGGGTCCGCTCCCGGCTCGAGCTTCACCATCACGAACGAGTCGAGCTGCTCGGGGAAGTACGTTTCGTACGTCTCGAGCGAGACCACGTAGTTGCCGACCAACCGACTTTCGTCGTAGGTGCCGTCGATCGTGAGCGGGGTCCGGCCGACGGTCGCGAAGGCAGCGGGGAGGGTGTCCCCCACCGCCCAGCCGTTCTTCGACGCGACGTCGTCGAACACCAGCACGTCCCCATCCGCAAGCGCCTGGATGGAACCGGCCGTCTCTTTCAGCGAGGTGACCTGCTCGATCGTGGATGGGTCGACGGCGGTCAGGAACGCCGTCGATCCGTTCACCCGGAACCCGCCCTGCCGGAACTCCGAGACGGCGGACACGCCCCGCACCTGCTTCGTTCTGGCCGCAGCGTCCGGGCTGAACGACACGCCGGAGGTCGTCGACAGGATCAGGTCCGCCTTCAGCGTCTCGTTGAGTGCCGCGTCGAACGACGCCTTCAGCGAAGCCGCCAGGATGGCCACCATCGCCACCAGCCCCAACCCGATCATCAACGCCGAGGCCGTCGATGCCGAGCGCCGGGGGTTGCGCATGGCGTTCTCCCTTCCCAGCTTCCCCTGGACGCCGAGCCCGCGGATCGGCGCACCGATCACCCCGGCCACCGGCCGGGCCACGAGCGGTGACAGGATGGCCACCCCGACGAAGGTGACCGCGGCTCCCGCCCCGATGAGGATGCCGGCTCTGGAGGGAGTTCCGAACAAGCCGTACAGGAGCGCCGCAACCCCACCGGCGGTGACCAGAAGGCCCACGACGAGCCGGCGCCCCGGCGAGCCCGCCGGACCGGTTTCCACCGACTCCCGGAGGGCCTGGACCGGCGCGACCCGTGCCGCTCGCCACGCGGGCAGGATCGAGGAGAACACCGTGACCACCGTCCCGATGACCAGCCCCACGATGATCGTGCGCAGTTCAAGCTGGGTCGACGTGCTGGGCAGGTCGATGTTGAACGCCGCGAGCAGCCCCTGGAGGCCGACGGCGATCCCGATCCCGGCGACGATCCCCAGGATGGAGGCGAACAGCCCGACGGCGAACGCCTCCACGATCACCGACGTCATCACCTGGCGACGAGTCGCCCCGAGGGTTCGGAGCAGTGCGAGCTCGCGGGTCCGCTGGGCCACGATGATCGAGAACGTGTTGAAGATGATGAACGCCCCGACGAACAGGGCGATGAGGGCGAACACGAGCAGCGAGGTCCGGAAGAACCCCAGGCCCTCCTTCAGCGCTTGCGAGTTCTCGTCGGCCACGGTGGTGCTGGTCACGGCCTCGACGCCCTTGGGGAGCACGGTCTGGATCCGGTTCCGAAGCTCGATGTCCGACACGCCGGGGTCCGCGACCACGTCAATCGCGTCGACGACGCCCTCCTTGCCCAAGACTTGCTGGGCGGTCGCCGTGTCGAACAGCGCGAGCGTCGCCCCGCCGAGACTGTCCGCAGTTCCGAACCCGACGATGCCCACGATCCTGAATTCCCGAGCGGGCCCCTGGAACAGGATCCTGATGGTCTGATCGACGGATAGGCCGTACGTCTTCGCGGTGGCCGCGTCCACCACCACCTGGTCTGAGCCCGTCGGCGGAGTCCCCGACCGGAGCTCCAGCGTGGCATTGGCCGTCTCATTCCAGTTCGCCCCGAGCGTCGGCGGGCCGAAGCCGCCGATGGCGTCGCCGGTCTTCGGATCGACCATCTGCGCGTAGCCCGAGACGCCGCCCTCGGCGGATTCGACGCCGGCGACGTCGGCCACGGTCGCCACCAGGTTCTCGGTGATCGAGTTCCGTTGCTGGCCACCACCTCCACCGGGACCGGCCTGGCTCGGTTCGAACGCCGACGTCGACCGGACGATCACGTCGCTCCCCGACGCGGCCTGCGCGAAAAGGTCGTCGAACGCCTTGTTCATGGTGTCGGTCAGGACGAACGTCCCCGCCACGAAGCCCACGCCGAGCACGATCGACAGCGCGGTGAGGGCGAGGCGAAGCTTGCGGGCCAGGAGGCTCTTCAGCGTGGCGCGCAGCACAGCGATCAGACCTCCAGCAGCTTCAACCGATCGAGCACGCGCTCCGAGGTCGGATCCCGCATCTCGTCCACGACGTGCCCGTCCGAGAGGAAGACCACGCGGTCGGCGAAGCCAGCGGCACTCGGGTCGTGGGTGACCATGACGATGGTCTGGCCATGGTCGTCGACGGCGCTGCGGAGGAACGACAGCAATTCCGCGCCGCTCTTCGAGTCCAGGTTGCCGGTGGGCTCGTCCGCGTAGACGATGTCGGGCCTGCTGACCAGGGCCCTGGCCCCGGCCACCCGCTGCTGCTGTCCGCCCGAGAGCTCGTTCGGCCGATGGCCCAGGCGGGACCGGAGTCCCACGGCGTCAACGACGGTGTCGAACCATCCCCGATCGGGCTTGTCGCCGGCGATGTCGAGCGGGAGCGTGATGTTCTCCGCCGCAGTGAGGGTCGGCACCAGGTTGTAGGCCTGGAACACGAACCCGACCTTCTCCCGCCGGAGCAGCGTGAGCTGCTTCTCCGACAGGGTGGTCAGGTCGACATCGCCGATGAGCACCTGCCCCGAAGTCGGCGCGTCGAGGCCGGCCATGCAGTGCAGCAGCGTGGACTTCCCCGACCCGGACGGGCCCATGATCGCCGTGAAACGCCCGGCCTCGAAGTCGACGGTGACACCGCCGAGCGCCACCACCTCCGCGTCGCCCGAGCCGTAGACCTTGTGCAGGTCTACGGCCCGCGCCGCCGCACCGTTGCTGGAGAAATCGGCGATCCGATCTGCGGGCGTCATGGCTTTCTCCCTGGCTCGCGCTTCTTTCCTGCCGGCGCCGCTACGACCTGGCGTGGGGGACCGGCCACTGAGTTCGAGCAGGCAGGCAGGATACCTTCGAAGTCAACGGGTAGAGGCGCGGAGATCCGGGATCAGGTCGTGGGCGCGGCAGGATTTGAACCTACGACCTCTTGCGTGTGAAGCAAGCGCTCTCCCGCTGAGCTACGCGCCCGGGAGCAACCACGATAGCACCGGCTCGGCGGGCCCGATCAGGCCCAAGACCGTCGAAAGCAGACGGCGGCGCGTGCCCGCGTCGCGCCGCCGTCATCGCCGAGCCTGAGAGCTCGGACCGGGCAAGTTTGGCACTTCGTGCCTCCCCGGCGCAAGACCCATTCCGGGCCTTGACCAGCCACGATCCAGCCCATCGGCCGCCTCCCACCGATCCGAGAGCGTTGCTCATGCCTGCTGCACGGGCCCATACTTCGGCGAACGATGGCCGGCGACGTTCGACTGATCCGCCCCCAGGACCGAACACTGGGGGCTCCCACGCCGGGCATGACCAGGGAAGAAGCCGTGGCCACCGATCGCTCGTGGGGCGGCGTGGCCCGGACCGAGGCCGGGATGGTCTCGGGGTGGCACCATCACGGCGACTTCGAGTCGACCATCTACGTGCTCTCGGGGGTCCTGCGCATGGAGTTCGGTCCGGGCGGGACTGAGGTCTTGGACGCGGGTCCGGGCGACTTCCTGTTCGTCGCGCCCGGCGCGATCCATCGTGAAAGCAATCCGGGCCAGGAGGAGGCGAAGATCGTCGTCGTGCGCTCGGGATCGGGTGAGCCGGTGTTCAACCTGGACGGACCGGCGTAGCGGCGTCAGACGCTATGCGATGGATCGCGCTCCCCGTGGGCATCGTGTTGCTCGTCTGGGCGCTGATCGACGTGCTCAGGACGCTCGTCACTCCCCGGGCGGCACGGGGGCGCCTGCGGCTGAGCCGGATCCTGTTCCAGGCACTGTGGTACCCATGGAGATGGGTCGGCGTGCGGAGCAAGACGGCCCAGGGCCGAGAGCGCATCCTGGCTGCCTTTGCGCCGTTCTTCTTCTTCCTTCTGCTGGCTGGATGGGTGTCCATCACGTTGCTGGGCTATGCGCTGATCCTGTGGAGTCCCGCGTTCGTGCACGGGATCGGATCCGTGGACGCGTCGTTCGGAGACGCCCTGTACGCAAGTGGTTCGGCGTTGTTCACGCTCGGGGCCGGCGCCGCTACCGGATGGGCGCGGGCCGTCGCGGTCGCCGAGGGGGCCACCGGCCTTGGACTGTTCGCGGTGGTGATCGCCTACCTCCCGGTGCTGTACCAGGCCTTCAACCGGCGTGAGGTGGGCGTGCTCCTGCTCGACGCGCGGGCCGGGTCGCCTCCCTCGGGTCCCGAGCTGCTCCACCGGTTGGGTAGCGCCGGCGTGGCCTCGTCATTGCCGCAGCTGTTCGCGGAATGGGAGCGATGGGTGGCCGACGTGCTGGAGACCCACATGTCCTATCCCCTCCTCGCCTTGTTCCGTTCGCCGCACGACTACACCTCGTGGGTCACCTCGCTCGGTTCCGTGCTCGATGCGGCCACGTTGATGATCACCTCGGTGGAGGATGAGCCCGACGAACGAGCCAAGCTCCTGTATGGGACGGCGGTTCACGCGGTCGAGGACCTCTTCTACTACTTCCGGCTGACCGAACGAGAGTCGGTGATCCAGCGCGACGAATTCGAGGACGTTCTGAACGATATGAAGAACGACGGATTCGCCATCCGGCCTGTGGATGAGGCGTTCGCTCGCTTCACGGAGAAGCGCGCGAAGTATGCGCCGCGATTGGACGCGATCGTGGTTTTGCTGGCTGTACCACCCGGACTGTGGATCGGCGACCGGTCGTTCCTCGGGGCGCGCACGGCCCATTGAGGCAACTCGGTCGATGATCTCGGCTCAGTGACAACCAGTGATGCCCTCGAGGATCGTCAGAGACGGCTTAGGGCGAGCCGATAC
>JBKPDU010000137.1:0-20579 GCA_046728055.1 Actinomycetota bacterium
GGAAGCGAGGGAGAGTCCTGCGGGGGAGGCCGTCGGAACTGCTCGGCACGCGAACACTACTCGGCGGGTTCCGCGTGATCAATCGCCAGCCCGGCGGATTTCCGGATCCTGTCGGGGGAGGAGCGGGTGACATGCGGCACAGCCCCACTCGCTCCACTCGCCGACGATTGAGGCGAACTTCCCTCGACGCATTGCGCCGGGCCGGGCAGGGATGCTAGGTTCGGCGCCTCGCCACATTGGTGGCCCGACCGCAGGGAGGTGACCGATGATCGTTGCCGAGGTGGTCATCGCGTCGCGCCCTGGTTCCGGTCGGTTCCGCTGTTCCTGATCGGCAGGAGCCTCAGGGCACGACGGCGTATCCCACCGCGCGCTCCTGGAGGTCCTCTGATGTCACGCGATCAACGCCGCCGTGTGCGGCGTCTGCGGCAAAGCTCGTTCCGCTGTGGCCATTGCCGGTTGGACGTCTCGACCGACGCACTCGGGACGGCTCACCGCAACCACTGCCCGAACTGTCTGTGGAGCCGCCATCTGGACGACAGTCCCGGCGATCGAGCCGCGGACTGCGGCTCGCTTATGGAACCGATCGCCATCACCGTTCGCGGAGATGCGGAGTGGGTAATCGTGCATCGGTGCCGCGGTTGTGCCGAGCTCCATCTCAATCGGACCGCCGGCGACGACAACCCCCTCGTGCTGCTTCGGTTGGCGGTCAAACCCCTGGCCCAGCCGCCGTTCCCGATCGAACGGATCGGTCAGCTCTGACGGGCGCCTCCCCCGTGCCCGGCGCCGTTACTCATCCCACGGCGACGCGGTGGGGCTAGGGGTGGACGGCGGCGTGGAAGAAGCTGCCGCCCCAGTCGAGGGCGGCACGAAGTACTCCACGGGCATGTTTTGCGTTGCAAGGAGCATGTAGTCGTGCCAGATGGGGGCTGCGAGCACTCCTCCGTATCCCGTTCCGTAGCCCGGGACGTAGGGCATGGGAATCTCGGCCCTCGCGTAGCCCACCCACACGCCCGTGGCGAGCTGAGGCACGTAGCCCAGGTACCAGGCGTCCTGGTAATCCTGACCCGTCCCGGTCTTGCCGGCCTGGGGCCGCCCGATGTTCGCCGCGGTCCCTGTGCCGAACTCGACCACGCCTTCCAGCATGGCGGTCTCCTGCCGCGCCACCCAGGCCGGGATGGCCCGCGAGCACTCCGGCTTCTGTCTGAACACGGTCTTCCCGGTGCTCGAGACAACCTGGGCGATGGGGTAGGGCTGACAGTGCACGCCGTCATTCGCGAGGGTGGCGAAGCCGGAGGTCATGTCGAGCGGTGAGACCGGCGAGGTCCCCAACGTGAGCGGGCAGACGGGCGCGAGTTCGGTGGTGATCCCCATCTTGTGCGCCACCTCCGCAACCCGTTCCGGTCCGATCTGATCGATCACCTGGGCGAACACCACGTTCACCGAGTCGGCGGTGGCCAGCCACAGCGGGTAGCTGCCGCCCCCGACGGGCTCGGCGTTGTGAAGTGTCCAGGTCTCACCCCCGCCGCAGTTCGGGATGGTCTTTGGGGAGTACCCGCTGTAGACGGCATTCGGTGAGATCCCGGCCTCCAGGGCGGCGGCCAGGGTGAAGACCTTGAAGGCACTGCCGGCGGTCCGTCCGCCGCCGGGATCGACCGCCAGGTTGTACTGGTTCGGTCCATACGGGGCGTTCCCCACGGCCATGGCCGTGATGGCGCCGGTCTGGGGAACGATGCTGACCAGGGCGGACTGGGGAAGCCCGGCCCCGGTCATGCGGTTCAGGAGGGTCTGCTCGGCCTGCCGCTGCATGGTCGGCTCGAGCGTCGTGTAGATCTTCAGGCCCCCCTGGTACAGGGCCCTGATCCGTGCCTTCACGGTGGGGCCGAAGGCCGGGTTGGACAGGAAGCTGTCCACGACGTACTGCGTCCAGTACGAGTTGGGCGCAGCCTGAGCCACGTCCCGATCGGCGGCCGAGAGGACGATCGGCGCCGACGAAGCCCGGGTGTAGCGGGCGCCGGTGATCCAGCCGAGCTCGAGCATCCGTGCCAGGACTGTGTTGCGGCGATGCAGCGCGTGCTTGGGCCTGGTCAGCGGATCGTAGTAGGAGGGTGAACGGATCAGGCCGGCCAGGAGGGCGGCCTGGGCCACCGTGAGCTCAGAAGCACGCCGCGCGAAGTAATACTCGGCGGCCGCGGCCATCCCGTACGCGCCGTGGCCGAGGTACACATCGCTCAAGTACATCCCCAGGATGTGCTCCTTGGAGTACGTATTCTCCAGGCGGATGGCGTCGGCGGCCTCCCGGATCTTGCGAGCGAGCGTGGGAGCGTCACCGGTGACGGTGTCCTTCACCAGCTGCTGAGTGATGGTCGAGCCGCCCTCGACGATCCCTCCAGCCATCAGGTTAGTGACGGCGGCCCGGACGATGGCCGAGAAGTCGAGCGGCCCGTGCTGGAAGAAGCCGTCGTCCTCGATCGCGAGGACGGCGTCGATCGTGCTCTCCCGGTACCGGTTGATCGGCACGACCACCCGGTTCTCACCGAAATACACATGCTGGAGGACCGAGCCGTCCTTCGCCAGGATGGTCGATCGCTGCGGGAGCGGCGGGAGCTTGAGCGGATCGCCGGCCTTGGCCAGATAGTTGCGGTCGACCATGGCCACCGACGTGGTCACGACCATCGCCGCTGGTATGAAGGCCAGGGCGAACACGATGATCCCCGCGATCAGGACGAGCCCGAACCGACTCTCACGGTCGAGCGCCTCGAACTCCCCCATCGCTCGGTCTGCGATCGCGTCCACGCGGGAGGGTCGAAGCGGTGCGTCCAGGCGCGCACGCCACTCGGTGAACACGCGCGGCAGGGACCGCCCGCCCGCAAGGCGGAGCAGCCGATCCGGGAGCGATCCCCGGCGGGGGCGATTGCGTGATATCGGTTGGGCCATGGGGTGGTTCTGTCCTCCGTATCATGCCCGTTTTGCGGAACAAACGTTTCGACCCGCTACCGGCTGCGATGGGTCCCTTGCGAATTCTTCACACGAACGTAGGTCACCCGCCGCGCGCGCCCTCGTGACGTAATGGAAGCGCTGTAGACCCATCCCCCCACGGCGGCCAACGCGTTCAGGTTCGCGCCCAATTGAATCGCCGAGGAACCTCGTCAAGAGGCATCCGAGCTTCCGAGGATTTGTCACACCCTGGCTTTACGCTTCTTTCAATATGGGAACGGTCATCGAGCTCGCTGCCTGGCGACGCCGGCGGCCTCGGATCGAAGAGGTCCCGGGACTCGTCCCGGGTCTCGAGCAGGGCTCGACTCCGCTGAATCGCCTGGAGAGGGCCATCGGGCGCCTGGACCCACTGGTCAACGTTGGTACGGGCCGGATCGGCCCCAGGGTGGAGACCGAGCTCCTGGCCATCACCGGTGCGGTGACCGCCGGCCGGGTCGAAGACGCCGCAACGAGGGCGGAGCGCCTGGCCGAGCGCCTGGAGCACCCCTCCTCCAGAACCGCCCGCTAGGCACGACCGTCGGCATCTGCGGGCGAGGAGGGCACTCGGCCCATACTCCAGGAACCAAGCCACGCCGGCGCCGGTCGATACTCTTGATTGGCCGGCCGGACCGAGAGGGCATACGTGCAGGACCCGGACCCGCGGACACTCGCGCGCGCCCGCGAGGGCGACCTCGGCGCATTCGAGGAGCTCGTGCGCCAGTACCAGGCCGACGTGTGGCGTTTCGCCTTCCACTTCACCCGAGACCGCGCCCTGGCCGAGGACGTGACCCAGGAAGCGTTCCTGCGGGCGTTCCGGTTCCTCCGGACCTTTCGGGGAGATTCGAAGTTCACCAGTTGGCTCTTCCGGATCGCCCGGAACTGCGCCATGGACGCCCTGCGGTCCCGCAAGAGCACCATGACCAAGGAGCCTCCCTCGCCCGTGGGCCCGCCGGACCCCGAGGCCCGGCTGGAGCTCGGCGCGGCCCTCTCGGCGGTGACCGAGGAGCATCGCCAGCCCTTCCTGCTGATCGAGGTGTTCGGCCTTTCGTACCAGGAGGCTGCGGACGTGCTGCACCTCCGGGTGGGCACGGTGAAGAGTCGGATGCACCGGGCACGGCAGGCCATGATGAACGCCCTGGCCGTGGAGGAGGACGCCCGTGGACTGTGAGCGAGCCCGCCGGGCCATCTCCGAACGGATGGATGGCGAACGGCTGTCGCCTCGACTGACCGCCGCGGTAGAACGCCATGTGGCCGGCTGCCCGCGGTGCGCAGCCTTCCAGGCCGGCGCGTGGAAACTTCGTGAGGCCGCCCGGTTCGAGGTGGCCCCCGCGGTCCCGGACCTCGTCGACTCGATCATGGCGTCGGTCCAGCGAGAGAGGCAGGAGCGGGCGCCGGTGCGCCTCCGGCTCCTGCCAGGGGGACATGCCCGGCGTCCGCTCAGTCCCGGAGGTCACGCCAGGCGCCCGCTCCTAGGCAGGATCCGCCTGGCCCCCGTGGCCGCGGCGCTCGCGGTGGGTATGGTGGCCGGCAGCTTGGCGGTCGGCGGACCGTGGCAGCGTCCGGAGGGGCTGAGTGTGGACGCCGCTGAGGTCACCCGTGGCGTGGCTGCCGCGGCGACAACCCTCTCCTCCTACCAAGCCCAGTTCGCCGTCACCGAGTACCACTTCGCCCCCGACGTTCCGATCCGCGAGTTCTCCATGAACGTGTGGTTCCAGGCCCCGGAACGGTTCCGCCTGGACGTGGTGGACCACACCCAGTACCCGAGCAGGGACGTGAGGCCCAACGACCTCGAGATGATCGTGAACGGCTCCAGCTGGTACTCGAACGGCCCATCGGCGTGCCCCATCGACGTGTGCCCGCCGAGTACGACCGTGGTGGAGAACCGGGTGCCGTTCTCCACGACTACGCCCGCCCCCACGGACCTGATCCTTCCGGTCACCAGCCTGGCCGACGCAAACCAGCTCCAGGTCGTCGGCCGGAGCACCCTGCTGGGCCGGCCCGCGATCCAGGTGAGCCTTCCATTCGAACGCGCGGAGCCGCTGTTCCCGTTCCTGTCACTCGGTGGCTCGTGGCGACCGTTCTTCGGTTCCGATCAAGTGGATCTGTGGCTCGACGCCAGGAACTGGTTCCCTCTCAGCTACGCGGTGTATCCGGCCGAGGGACGCGAACGCGACCAGTGGGCTCTTCGGTTCGGCCTTCCCTCCGAATCGCCCCGGCACCCGATCTTCCAGGTGGTGGCGCTGTCGGTCGACCGGGCGCCTCCGGCTCCCGGCACGTTCCGCATACCGCGGACCAAGGAAGCGCAGGACCTGGGGGCGAAACCCGTGTCGATCTCCCGCGCCTATGAGGAGACGGGCTTCCAGCCCATCGAGCCGGAGGACGTGGACGGCCTGGATCTGTATCAGGTGGTCCTCCCCCCGGCTTCGACTGCGGAGGGGGAAGCCCGACAGACGATCACCACCTACGCCAAGGGCCTGGCCTGGCTGAAGGTCGGCGAAGCCAGAGGGTGGAGGTCGAACACGCTGTACGGACCGGTGAGCCTTCAGGCAGACGAAGTCACGCTGTCGAACGGGGGCGTGGCGTACTACGAGCCGGCCACCACGGATCACGGACGACATCTGGCCATCCACACCGCCCTCACGGACCTGTACGTCGAGACGAACCTGCCGCGCGGGGCACTCCTGGACGTCGCGGCGTCACTGCCGGTGACCGGGATCCCCATCCCGACCGACTGGGCGGTGCGACGGTCGCCCGAAGGCGTGACCGAACGCGTGACCCTGGCGCAGGCGGCCGCCGAGATGCCGTTCGCGATCCTGCTTCCCAGCTCCGAAGCTCTTCCCGCCGGATACGAGGTGGCCAGCGCCGAGCTGGTTCGCCTCGAGTCCGAAACGGCGCTGAACGTCTACTTCCAGCAGCAGGACACCGATCTGGGAACCGGACCGATCCGGTTGCACGAGGAGGTGGCGAACGAGCTGCCGCCCCCATCCTCGGCCGCGCAGTCGGAGGTCGAGGTTCGCGATGTGATCGGCAGATGGACGGCCGACCGCCATCAGCTCGAGTGGGTGAAGCACGGGGTGTACTACTCACTCGACGCAGGCGGCCTGTCACTCGCCGACCTGCTGGCGGTGGCGGCATCGCTGGAGCCAAGCACGCGATGAGGTTCGGCCGCGTGGCATCCGTTGTCACCGCCGGCCTGGCCGGGTTCGTCGTCGGCGCCGTGCTTACCCTCTCGCTCCAGGGAACCGGGGTCCCCCGCCGGGGGCGCCCGGGTCAACCCCCGATCCCGGTGACGACGCCGGAGGCCCCCCAGACCTTCCTGGCCTGGACACCCGGTGGGTTGCCTTCCGGGTTCCGCCAGCGGGTGGCTGACCTCCGAGGGATGCGGCGCGCGGTGGTGGTGGCCAGCGACAACACGTGGATGACCCGGTCCGCCTCGCCGCAGGGGGAGATCGTCGACGATCCGCAGGGCGGCTTTCGCATCCCCCTCGAGGTCGCGGCGGTCGATCCACGCGAATACGCGCCGTTCCTGCCGCCCGCTGAACGCGGCGTGACCGTCGCACTCGCCGACGGGCAGGGGATCCTTGGAGAGAGCAGCGCTCGCCTCCGGCACCTCGGTCCCGGTGGGGTCCTGCGGTTCGGGTCCGTCCGCGTGCGGATCGCCGCCGTCCTCCCCGACGAGCTCGTCGGAGCGAACGAGCTGATGGTGTCGCGGCCCGTCGGGCGGGAGATCGGGGTGACCCACGATCGTTACGTGCTGCTCCAACCCCTCCGGCGCGCCACGGATGCGTCGCTGGCGAGGAAGATCAGGACCATCCTGCCGAGCGGGGTGCCCCTCCGGGTCCGTGCTCCCGGCGAGACGCCGTACTTCCGTCAGGGCGACGCCGTGCTACCTCCCGTCCAGATCAAGCTGTTGTTCGGTGAGTTCGCGGCGAAGCCGGACCCGGGTCGACCCGGTTACCTCCTGATCGACCCGGCGTGGGAACGGAGCCACATCGTCACCGAACGGGTGCCGATCCTCGGGACGATCACGTGCAACGTGGCCCTGTTGCCCCAGATCCGGGGGGTCATGCGCGAGCTGATCGCCGAGGACCTGGCCGGCACCATCCACAGCTACGCGGGCTGCTACGCGCGGCGGTACTCGAACCGCGATCCGTCGCAGGCCATCTCCCACCACACGTGGGGCATCGCCCTCGACGTGAACGTGCCGGAGAACCCGTACGGGGCGTCGCCGCACCAGGACCGGCGGTTGGTCGCGGCCTTCGAGAAGTGGGGGTTCATCTGGGGCGGGACGTTCCTGACACCCGACGGGATGCACTTCGAATACCGCCGGCCACCAGCCGAGGGCTGAGCCACCGAACCTACCCGAGACAGCGCGAAGGGAGCAGGTAGCATGCGCTGTCCGCACTTGCACGGGGGCCGGCGACGATCGCCGCCGCACCCCGAGCATGCCTCCCGCGGCAAGACGCGCGTGGGTTTCTGCTCCCTTCACGGTCGCCCGAAGACGACGCCCCCATTGTAGTCCGGCCCGCTGCGGCCTGCGAATCGCAGGGAACAGGTGGGTCAGTCGCGACGACGCGCCGCGAACCGGGACCGGAGCACCACCCACCCGACGACCATGGCAACGGCGAGCGCGGCCACGGCCCCCGCAGCCACCTGGTTCCGCGGGCGAGTGGCAACCGACGCGATCTTCGAACGCAGGCGAACGGGACGGCGGAACTCGCGGATGTCCCACCCTCGGCCCTCGGCCTCCCTGCGAAGGTCGCGGTCGGGGTTCACCGCAACCGGATGTCCCACGGCCTGGAGCATCGGGAGGTCGGAGACGGAGTCCGAGTACGCGAACGAGCCTTCGAGGTCGATGCCCACGCGCTCGGCGAGGTTCCGGAGGGCCAGCGCCTTGGCATCGCCGGCGCAGTAGAACTCGAGCTCGCCGGTGTACCGGCCGTCCACGATCCTCGCACGGGTGGCGATGACCCCATTTGCGCCGAAATGGCGGGCCAAGGGCCGCACGACCTCCTCTGGGGAGGAAGAGACGATGTAGATCCGGCGGTGTTCCTGCCGGTGCAGGGCCATGAGGTCGAGCGCCTCCTGGTACACGAAGGGGTCGATCACGTCGATGATCACGTTCTGCACCAGCTCCTCGACCTGCTGGCGGTCCCACCCCTTGGTCAGGGCCAGCAGGCCGTCCTTCAATCGCTCCATCTTCTTCTCGTCCGCCCCAACCAGCAGGTAGACGAGTTGCGCGTAGGCCCCCCGCAGGAGCTGGCCGCGCGAGACCATCCCAGCCCGGTACATCGGCCGGGACAGGGCAAGCGAGCTGGACTTGGAGATGATGGTCTTGTCCAGGTCGAAGAACGCGGCTTCCATGGATCCAATGGTAGGGGACGGCTCCGACAGGAACTGGAAATACGACCTCTGACCGGTGGTCGTATCCTCGGGCTCGGAGGCGTCAGGGCGCCTGGTGGGCCCCCCGGTCTTCAAAACCGGTGTGGGGGCGAGAGCTCCCAGGCGGGTTCGATTCCCGTCCGCCTCCGCAACCTGTGACCCGCGAAAACGCTCGGGCAAGGAAGCGGTGCAAGGACCTATGGCACGGTCCTCGGTGGCTGGGTGACCGGCGGGGTACGCAGCGCTATAACGACGAGAACTGCCGCCGCAGCCGTTAGAGACCGATGTCCGCTTATCCCAGTCCCTGCACCACGGCGCCACCAGGCCGAGCTCGGTGCCGATGCGCTGGATCACTGGCTCGGAAACCAGGTGCTCCGGAACGTGAGGTGCAGCTTGGTTCTGGTCACGCGGGCTCGTCTTGCCACGGAGCCGAGGGAGACAGGGGCGCGCTAGGCTTCGGTGGGAGCCGTTCGGTCGACCGGAGGAGGCTCGTGCGAGCGGAGGACGTGCGGTCGGTCGGGGTTGTGGGCTGCGGGCTCATGGGCTCGGGCATCATCGAGGTCTGCGCTCGGGCCGGGTGTGATGTGACCTACGTGGAGCCAACCGAGGAGCTGGTCGCCGCGGGGCGGGCCAGGATCGAGCGCTCGGTGAGCAGGGCGGTGGAGCGCGGGAAGCTCCACGCCGCCGATGCCGAACACACACTCGGCCGGATCGCCGGGGCCACCGACCTGGGCGCGCTCGCCGGTTCGGACCTCGTGATCGAGGCCGTTGTCGAGGATCTCGAGACCAAGCTCGACCTGTTCCGCAAGCTCGACGGCCTGACGAGGCCCGAGGTGGTGCTCGCCTCGAACACCTCCTCGATCCCCATCGTCGAGCTCGCGCTCGCCACCGGGCGTCCGGACAAAGTGGTGGGCACGCACTTCTTCAACCCGCCGCCGGTGATGAAGCTCCTAGAGCTGATCCCGGCGCTCACGACCTCGGAGGAGACGCTGGCGTTCGCCCGAGCGTTCGGCGTGCGCCTGGGCAAGACCACCATCGTGGCCAAGGACCACGCAGGGTTCATCGTTAACCGCCTCCTGGTGCCCTACCTGAACGACGCGGCGCGCCTGTACGACGAGGGGTTCGCCACCCGCGAGGACATTGACGCCGCGATCTCGCTCGGGCTCGGGCACCCAATGGGGCCGCTCGCCCTCATGGACCTCGTGGGGATCGACACGTGCGTCCACGTCGCCGACGTGCTGTACGCCGAGTTCGGGGACGAGCGCTACAAGGCGCCGCCCGTGCTCCGGCGCATGGTGACGGCTGGGCGGCTCGGACGCAAGGGCGGCCGCGGCTTCTACGAGTACGACTGACGTGGCGCCCTTCCGAGCCTCCGCAGGGTTCACAGAGTCGTGGAAGCACCTGCGCGTCGAGATCGCCGATGGGATCGCCACCGTCACGTTCGACCGGCCCGAGAAGCTGAACGCGCTCACGTTCGACGCGTACGCCGACCTCCGCGACGTGCTCGGCGAGCTGCGCCACCGCGACGACGTCCGGGCGCTCGTGATCACCGGGGCCGGCCGTGGCTTTTGCTCCGGCGGCGACGTGCACGAGATCATCGGCGCGCTGCAGGGCGCCGACCAGCGCACGTTGCTCGAGTTCACCCGCATGACCGGCGCCGTCGTCCGCGAGATGCGCGAGTGCCCGCTCCCAATCGTGGCGGCCGTGAACGGGGTCGCCGCGGGGGCAGGCGCGGTCATCGCGCTGGCCGCCGACCTGCGAGTGCTCGCCCGCTCGGCGCTGTTCGCGTTCCTGTTCACGAAGGTAGGCCTCGCCGGCGCCGACATGGGCTCGGCCTACCTCCTGCCGCGCATGATCGGGCTCGGCCGGGCGACCGAGGTGCTGATGCTCGGCCAGGACGTTCTGGCCGAGCGCGCACTGGAGATCGGCCTGGCGTACGACGTCGTGGACGACGAGGCGCTGGGTGACGCGGCGCGGACGCTGGCGACCACGCTCGCGGGCGGGCCCGCCCTCGCGTACTCGGTCACGAAGCTGCTGCTCGCGCGGGAGCAGGACATGGGGCTGTCGGGGGCGCTCGAGCTCGAGGCCGTCGCACAGGCGCTCCTGCTTAAGAGCGCCGACCACGCCGAGTTCTACGCGGCGTTCAAGGAAGGCCGAGACGCCACCTGGACGGGCCGGTGACCTCGTGGCGCACGAGATCCTGAACCCCGAGGGCCTGCCGCCGCCTCGGGGCTTCTCGCACGCGGTGATCGCCGCGCCCGGGCGCACGATGTACCTAGGAGGGCAGACCGCGCACGGGCCGGACGGCGCGGTCCGGGGCGAGACGATGGCCGAGCAGTTCGACGCGGCGGCGGCCAACCTCGTAGTCGCGCTCGAGGCGGCGGGCGCCACCCCCGAGGATCTCGTCTCGCTCCAGATCTTCGTGACCGACGCCGAAGAGTACCGGTCGTCGCTGAAGCAGATCGGTCACGTCTGGCGCGAGCGCATCGGACACCGGTTCCCCGCGATGGCGCTGTTCGAGGTCACGGGCCTGTTCGACCCGGCGGCGAAGGTGGAGCTCGTCGGGATCGCGGTCGTCCCTGAGTAGGCGGTCTTGAGGAGCACTCAGGGCTTGCGAAAGAGCTCGCGCGCGACGATCTCGCGCTGGATCTCGCTGGTGCCCTCGTAGATCCGGGTGGCTCGGACCTCGCGGTAGAGGCGTTCGAGCAGGTGGCCGCGCTCGAGCGCCACCGCGCCGTGGACCTGGATCGCCGCGTCGATCGCCTGCTGGGCGGTCTCGGTCGCGTGCAGCTTGGCCATCGCGGCCTCCTTCGTGGCGCGCTCACCGGCGTCCAAGAGCGCGGCCGCCCGGTACACGAGCAGCCGCGCCGCCTCGACCCGCGTGACCGTCTCGGCGAGGCGGTGGGAGACGGCCTGGAACTCCCGGATCGGCCGGCCGAACGCCCGGCGCTCGGCCGCGTATCCGATCGCCGCATCGAGGGCGGCCTGGGCCATCCCCACGCAAGCGGCCCCCACGCTAGGCCGGAACAGGTCGAGCGTCTGGAATGCGACGCGCAAGCCCTGGCCGAGCTCCCCCAGGACCTGGTGGGCCGGCACGGGAACCCCGTCGAACTGCAGCCGTCCGATCGGGTGCCGCCCGAGGAGTTCGACGGGCTCGCCCGAGAGTCCGGGAGCGTCTCCCGGGACGACGAAGGCGGTGATCCCCTTCGTCCCGGCGTTCGGGGTCGTGCGCGCGAAGACCGTGTAGGCGTCGGCGTCGGGGGCGTTCGAGATCCACGCCTTCTCGCCCGTGAGCCGGAACCCGTCGCCGTCGCGCGCCGCCTCGAGCTCGATCGCCGCCGCGTCGGTGCCAGCCGCCGGCTCGGTCAGCGCGAACCCGGCCACCGCCTCACCCCGGGCGACGGGCGTGACGTAGCGGGAAACGAGGTCGGACAAGCCGAATCGAAGGATCGGGTACGCGCCCAGCCCTTGGAGGGCGAGCGCGTTCTCGGCATCAGTGCAGGCGCCCGCGAGCCCCTCGCGAAGGAGACAGAGCTCGAGCGCCGACGAGAGGCCGCCCTCGGGAGGGAACAACCGTCCCAGGAGCCCGCTCGCCCCGAGGGCGTGGACGAGCTCGCGGTTCACCCTGCCTTCGACCCCACCCTGTGCGATCGGCTCGAGCGTCTCTTCCGCCACCCGCTGCGTCTCGCGCAGGAGATCCCTCTCCGCGGCCGACAGCTGGAAGCACGGGGACCCCTCCATGGCCCGTCAACTCTAGTGCCGGGGCGCCACCCGCTCGCCGCTTGCTCGCCGAGCCCGTGCTCACCCATGATGAGGCGACGTCCGAGGGAGGAGCGATGGCCGAATCCCCGTACTGGAACCCCGCCCACGAGACGATGCCCCGAGATCAGCTCGAGGCCCTGCAGCTCAGGAAGCTCCGGAACCTGGTCGAGTGGGCAGATGCGAAGGTCCCCTTCCACTCGAAACGCCTCCGCGACGCCGGCGTGACCGCCGACTCGATCGGCTCGCTGGAGGACGTTCGGCGCATCCCGTTCATGACGCGGGACGAGTGGATGCAAAGCCAGCTCGAGACGCCGCCGTACGGCGCGATCCTCGCGGCCCAGCCCGAGGGGGCGATCCGCTACCACACGACCTCGGGGACCACCGGCAAGACGCCCATCCGGGTGCTCGACTCCATGAAGGACTGGGAGTGGATCGCCGAGATGTGGTGCTACGGGCTGTGGGGGTTCGGGGTGCGGCCCGCGGACGTGGCCTTCGTCGCGTTCGGCTACAGCACTTTCATCGGGTTCTGGGGGCTGCAGTACGCGTGCGAGAAGCTCGGCGCCCTCGTCCTCCCCGGCGGCGCCATGACCACCGACGTCCGGGTCAAGACCATCATGGACATGGGGGCCACGGTCGTGGCCTCGACGCCCACGTACGCGCTCCGCATGGCGCAGGAGGCCAAGACGCTCGGCATCGACCTGGCCGCCGGCCCGGTGCAGCGGCTGATCCTCTCGGGCGAGCCAGCGGGCTCGATCCCCGCCACCAAGGCGCTGATCGAGGAGCAGTGGGGGGCCAAGGCCGCCGATACCGCCGGCATGACCGAGCTCGGCACGATCATGGTCTTCGAATGCGATCGCCAGCCCGGGGGGATGCACATCATCGAGGACCACTACATCGAGGAGGTCGTCGATCCGGCGACCGATGAACCGGTGCCCTACGGCGAGATGGGCGAGCGGGTGGTCACGTCGTTCGGACGGGGGTTCATCCCGGTCCTGCGATACCGGACGCGTGACTTCGCGGTGAAGGTCCCGCACGATCGGTGCCCCTGTGGCAGGACGTTCGACATCTACGACGGCGGCCTGCGCGGGCGGGCGGACGACATGAAGCTCGTCCGGGGCACAAACGTGTACCCGCGCGCTGTCGAGGCGATCGTACGCGACCACCCGGAGATCGACGAGTTCCAGATCCGGCTGTTCACCGAGGAGGGGATCCGCGATGAGATCGAGGTGCTCGTCGAGATCCCTGACCCCTCGGTCGATGCCGGGTCGATCCTCGAAGCGCTCGGCAAGGAGTTCGCCGAGGCGCACGAGGGTCTGCGGTTCGGCGTTCGGCAGGCGGAGACCGGCTCGCTCCCGCGCTTCGAGCTGAAGGCCAAGCGAGTGGTCGACGAGCGGACAGTGATCGGGACCGAGGAAGAGCGGAGGCAGCCGTGAAGAACGCGATGGGCGTGAAGCTCACACCGGCCGAGGCGAGCCTCGTCGAGTGTTACGAACGGCTCGCGACGACGCTGCGCGAGCAGCGAGAGGATCTGCCGCCGTTCGCCAGGCGGAACGCGATGAAAGCGTTCGCAGCGCTCTGGCAGGTGGCGAACGGGCTCGACATGGAGCCCGGCCAGCTCTACGACGTCGGCGCATAGTCGAGGACGACGAGGTCGGAGCGGCCGGCAGCCAGGATCGTGTTCGCCTGGTCGAGCGTCCAGATCCGCCCCTCCACGATCACGCTCACGCCGGCCTCGTTGCGGATCCGGTCGGCGAACGCGACCAGGTAGCCGGGGCCGTACTGGGGGTTCGCCCGCGCGGCCGGCCCGGCCGCCGCCACGTGCACCAGATCGCACCCCCCCTCCGAGACCGCGGCGGCGAGCGCGACCGCGTCCTCGACGTCGAACCCGCCCGGCGCCCACTCGGTGGCGGGAATGCGCACCGCGAGCAGCCGACCGTTCGGCCAAGCAGCGCGGACCGCCTCGACGACCTCGAGGGGGAAGCGCATGCGCCCTTCCAGCGAGCCGCCGTACGCGTCGGTCCTGTGGTTCGAGAGCGGCGATATGAACGAACACAGCAGGTACCCGTGGGCCGCGTCCAGCTCCAACAGGTCCGCCCCCGCCTCGGCGGACCACGTGGCCGCCTTGACGAACTCGCTTCGGACGCGCTGCAGGTCGGCGGGGGTCATCCTACGCGGCAAGGGCCCGCCGGGAACCGACGGCACGTCAGAGGGGGCCAGCAGCGGCCACGGGTCGGGCAGCGGGAGGTCGGCCCCCCAGCGTCGCGGCCGCGTCGCGCCGCGCGGTCCGGCGTGGCCCAGCCGGAGGCCGAACGCGCAGCCGCGCTCGTGCACCGCGCCGACGATCGCCTTCCAGGCCACGGCATGCCCCTCCACGTACAGGCCCGGCGTCCCCAGCGTGATCCGGCCGTCGGCGACCACCGAGACCAGCTCGGAGAGGATGAGTCCGACACCGCCCGCCGCGTCGCCCAGACGCTCCACCGTGGCGTCCGAGGGCAGGCCGTCCTCCGCGTCGTCCTCGCCCGGCGGCGAGACCACCACGCGATTCGACAGCTCCACGTTACCGAATACCGCGGGAACGAAGGCGGGCGGCGGCGCGACGCGGGGTCGCTCGGCGTTCCGAGCCACGAACGCCGCGTCCGCGCGCCGAACGAGCTCGGGATCGCGTTGGGTGAGGTTCGCGTACGAGATGCGACCGCTGCGCGTGAGCAGGTTCACGGTGAACTGCACCGGCTCGAAACCCGCGTATCGCGAGACGTTCTCGAAGTAAGCGGCGCTCTCCAGGGCCGCAAGCTGGAGCCGTTGGACCGCCGGCTGACGCTCGAGCTCGTACGAGGTCAGTGCCCGCTCGAGATCGCCCGGATACCGTTCGAGCGAGCCCGCGAGCGAGATCGCGTCTTCCATCGCGAGCTTGGTGCCCGAGCCGATCGTGAAGTGCGCCGTGTGCGCAGCGTCCCCGAGCAGCACGACGTTCCGCCTGTGCCAGGTCTCGCACCACAGGGTGACGAAGTTGATCCAGAGCGAGCGGTTCGACAGCAGCCTGTGGGCGCCGAGCTCGCGCTCGAACAGCTCCTGGCAGAACGCGATCGACTCCTCCTCGCTCGCCCCCGCCAGGCCGGCCCGTCGCCACGCCCCCTCGCGACACTCGACGATGAACGTCGATCGATCGGCGTCGAACGGGTACGCGTGCACCTGGAACATCCCGTGCTCGGTCTCGCGGAACACGAACGTGAAGGCCCGGAAGACTAGGTCGGTCCCGAACCAGATGTACCTGGTGACGTGCACGCGCTCGGAGGCGCCGAACGCCTCCGGATCCGAGCGCCGCACGAAGCTATTCACCCCATCGGAGGCCACCACGAGGTCGGCACCGGGCAGGGCGTCGGCTTGAACCTCCTCCTCGAACCGAAGCTCGACCCCGAGCTCCCGGCACCGCTGCTGGAGAATCAGCAAGAGCCGTTTGCGAGAGATTCCCGAGAACGCGTGGCCAACCGAGCGAACGGTCTCGCCGCCGACGTGCACGTCGATCGCCGACCAGCGCGTGAACGTCTCGGTGATCTCCTCCCACGAGTCGTGATCGGCGTCGCGCAGGGACCCGAGGGTCTCCTCCGAGAACACCACGCCCCAGCCGAACGTCGAGTCCGGCGCGTTGCGCTCGTGGACGACGACCTCGCGACTCCGGTCGTCCTTCTTGGCGAGCAGCGCGAAATACAGCCCGGCGGGCCCACCCCCGACGACCTCGATCCTCACGACCCCTCAGCTCGTCGACGCCAGCACGTCGGCCAGGCGTTCGAGCTGCACCAGGTCGGGGACGGTCGGCAGGAGCACGAGCTCATCGCACCCCGCCTCCTCGTAGCTGCGGACCTGGTCCATCACGGCCTGCGGCGTGGTGAGGTTCGCGGCGGCGATCTTCTCGGCGAACGGACCCGTGAACGCGTAGTAGTCGCGTAGGTACGCGGCGCCGCGTCCCTCGTCCCCGAGCGCGAAGTAGCTCTGCCCCCACAGTTCGGGCGTCCCGGGCCGGCCGGCCTCGGACCACGCGGCCCGGGCCTGCTCGGCGGCCCTGGCGAAGGCCCTGGGCGGTCCGCCGTTGTGCACATAGCCGTCGGCGAACCTCGCCATCCTCGCGTAGGAGCGGCCGCTCAGCCCCCCGACGAGCAGCGGCGGGCCGCCCTGTCTCGCGGATCGGGGGAGCACGGTTCCGTCCGCGAATGCCAGCCGCAGCGAGATGAGCTGCTCGTCGAATCGGTCCCCCCGGCCTCGGAGCGGCACGCCGGCGGCCTCGAAGTCGTCGGCCCGCGCCCCGAGGGCAACGCCCAGCGTGAGCCGTCCGTTCGACAGCGCGTCCACCGAAGCGGCCTGCTTGGCGAGCGTGCCCGCGGGTCGCAGCGGCCCGATCACGACCATCGTGACGAGCCCGATGCGCTCGGTTACGGCCGCCGCCGCGGCCAGCGTCGCGAACGGGTCGTAGCTGTCGTACACGATCCGGTCGAGGACGCCGAGGCTGGTGAACGGACTCGACTCGGCGCGCCGGGCCCACTCGAGGAGGAGCTCGGCCGAGGCCCCGGGAACGATGCTCGGCAGGCCCACGCCCACCCTCACGGCGCGGCCCCCGCGTGCGAGGCATCCCCGCCCTCCACCACGAGCACCGTCCCGGTGATGTACGGCGCGGCGTCCGAGCACAGGAAGAGGGCGGCCGCCGCGACTTCTTTCGGGGAGCCGAACCGGCGCATCGCGATCTGATCCAGCATGCGCTCGCGGCGCTCCGGATCCTCGCTGAGCCTCGCGTTCATGTCGGTCTCTATCCACCCGGGGGCCAGCGCGTTCACCCGAACGCCCCTCGGTGCCCACTCGATCGCGAGCGTCCTGGTCACGTTGATCAGCGCGGCCTTGCGGCGCCGTAGTAGGCGACGCGCGGGGCCCCCGAGATCCCGGCGACCGAGGCCATGTTCAGGACACAGCCGGACCCCTTGCCGAGGAGCACCGGGCCGGCCGCCTGGATCCCGTACACGGGCGAAAGGAAGTTCACCCGCTGGTACTTCTCGAAGCCCTCGAGCCGCGTCTCCTCCACGCTGGCGAGGAACGGGGCCGCCCCGGCGTTGTTGACCAGGATGTCAAGCGTGCCGAACGACTCGACGGTGCGATCAACGGCGGCTCGGACCGCGTCCCGATCCCCGACGTCGGCCTGGACGGCGATCGCCCGCCCGATCCCGCGGCTCGCTCCCGTCACGATGGCGACCCGACTTTCGAGCGAGAACCGTTCCACCGGGGCCTCCCTGCTATTGCCGCGAGGCTACCGCAGATGGTTACCGCACCTCTCCACGCGAAGCGGCCCTCCGTGCTGGAGGGTCGCTTCGGAAGGCTGGCGTAGGTTGCCCATGTCTGCCCTAGCCCGCGAAGCGCGAGAGGCTCCCTCGTTCGTGAAGTCGGTCTCGACCTCGAAGAAGCCCATCACCTCGTCGCCCGCCCACGCACGCGATGTGGACCCTCGCCGACCTTGTTAAGGGCGGCCGTTCACGACTATCCTTCCCGTTCCAGGGGCGGTCTCGATCCTGCGCTGAACAAGTGCTGGGCTTCGCTCCTGGCGATCAGGTGATGATGCGTATGAAGGAAGGCTTCCCGGTCGCGACCACCCGAGCCCCGGGGATCTACGGGGTCGATTGGGAGAACCGCGTCGACTTCGACCGCCTCCGCGAGTACCGGCTCGCTCGCGTTCGCGAGCAGTTGGAGGTCCCTCCCTGCGCCGGACAAGTCTTCCGACCGGCCGCCGGAGGACCGGACAAGTGTTCGGCCGTCGTCCTCTCGAAGGAGGGGAGGGGGCGTGGACGGCTCACCCCGTTGGACGACCGATGGCGAGGAAGCCCATCTCGCTCGAGGATCTACGCGAGGACTTCCTGGAGCGCTGCGAGGCCCGCAACCTCAGCGGCAGCCCTCGAGTGGTACGAGGACCGCACCACACGGTTTCGCTGACTGGTGCGTAACCCAGGGGATCGAGTGCCCGTCGGACCTTCGCGCTGTTCCGACCTCGAGCGGTTCGTCCTTCACTGCCGACCTCAGGGCTTCGCGCCCAACACCGTGCACGGGTACGCGCAGGTCCTGAAAGCCAGCTCGACGCAGAGTCGGGAGCAGGAGGGTGACCGCCGAGTTACGGTGTCGACAATGGGGATCCAGTACGACCCGGCACCAGAGCGATACAGCGGCAAGGGCATCGTGTATCTATCCTTCGATGAAGGCCAGTATTGGGGGTACTGGGACCTTGAGCCCGACGGACCACCGACGCCGCTTGAGGAATGTCCGCGGTCAACGTCGGCTCGTGAGGTCGTCTCCTGGGGCCGACAGCGAACGCCGAGGGTCCTGATACGACCCGAAGCCGATCCAAGTCAGTACTACTGGGCGGGAGCCGAGACACCGACTGCTCCATACGCCGAGTTGCCAACCTGGCGCGAGGAGTGAGCGGTCGGCGAAGACAAGTTCTCCTCGGTGTTCCACTCGAAGTGCTCGAAGGTGCCCGCCCGGATCCTCTCCAGCTCCTCGGCAAGGCACCGAAATCATCGCTCAAGCTCCGAGTATCGCTCAATGCGGTCCGCAACCACGCTTGGTCGACTGAGGCAGCGCAATGTCCTGCGTCGATCTCGCCTGGGCTATGCCGACGCTCGCGAACCACGGCGTGGGAAACCGGTGGGAACAGACGGTCCTCGCGGCATGTAGGAACCGGGCCGGTAGGCCGGGCTAGGCGTCCAAGGACAACGGTTCGCGCGTTGGGCGTCTCCGATCACCCCAACCGCGCTTGATGGCCTCCTCCGCAAGGTCCGGCGGCACGTCGTCGTAGAAAGAGTCATCCTGTCGTCGTGGTGCTCGGCGCCTCCCGCTCGCATCCGCTGTTCCTCCTCCATCCTCAGCTCTCTCCCGGGAGAGCGGATCAGGCCGGCTAGCAGAACGAGCACCTCAGCGCCCCGGCGATCGCAGACGAGGGTGCCTGGCATTTCTGATCCGCGGACAGCGTTCCTTGTGCGTAGAAAGACGGCGACCTGCTACCGAGAATCGTGCTGGACTGGCTGCGCACCGTTCCGGCGGTGTCGTCTTGTTGACAGCCAGACCCCCGCGACCGTGCCAACGAGCCCACCGACGGACGCGAAGCCGATTACCCAGTCGTAACCCTCGAACTCCGAGCCGAAATCGAACCCCGGGGGAGGATTCGCGAACCACTCCCACGCGACACGTCCCACAACTCCCCCGAGCGGCACCCCGGCGAGACCGAGGAGCAACGGGAGCACGCGTCGGTGCCACATGAGCTCGATGGTCCCAATCGCGAGACCCACGGGCGCTGCCCACAAGGAGTAGTCGAACAGCTCCACAAGTCGACCCTACCTCGGTCGTCTGCGATCCAAGAGCGTCAGGAGACCCACCACCCCGGTCGGCGGATAACACTCCTAATCCGTAGATGTCGCTCATCTCTCCATGCAGTTGCATGGCAAGCGCAGTCTCGGTCCGCGTAGGGCGCGTGGCAAGACAGAGCGTAAGGCCTGTGAACGTGGTTTGGCAGTCTTGCCTAGCCTCGATGTTCCTCATCGCGGGAGCGAGTTCGTCCGCGAGTCCCAGGTACCCGTATCCGGAACGGGCGATCCGTTTTTCACGACCAGAACTGCTCCATCGACGAAAGCGAGATGTGCCGCTGCTCGTTGAGTCTGATGCAGGAACGTCTCCCGTGCGAGGGCTACCGTCGCTTCAGGTTCCGCAACGAAGACTTGCTTCGCCCGGAATCACCCCTTCGGCGCGAGCGCCAGGATCTGAACACGATGGAAGGGCTTCTGAGCCTGATCGGCCGCTATAGCTGACGGGGCGTGCCGTCGTTCGGAACCAGCTCGACCCGCTCGGTCAGCGCGAATCTCCATGGCCATTGCCACGGCGTCGCGCTCACCACTCGGAGCGATGTACCGAGGGCGCACTCGGCGGGGTCGGGGAGCCCGCCGTGGAGCGGGATCCAGCCTCGGCGGAAGTCCCACACGAGGGATCGGCCGTCCGGACGGAGGACACGCGCGATCTCGTTGAGACCGCCTGGCGTGTCGGCCCAATGGTGCATCGAGAGCGTGCTCACGACAAGGTCGAACGATCCGTCGGGGAACGCCAGGGAGGCGATGTCGCCGACGAGGAAGGATTGCTGCCGGTTCGCACTCGATCGACCTGCGTTGGCTCGGGCGCGCACGATCATCGCCGAATCGAGGTCGAGACCGGTCACGTCGAGCCCGTGGTCGCGGGCCAGCCGCATCGAGAGCCGTCCGGGACCGCACCCCACCTCGAGGACACGAGCGCCTGCCGGCACGATGGCGGCGACATCGGCCGCGATGTCGTCGAAGAACGGGCCGAGGAGACGGTGGGCCAGCGAGTCGTAGAGGGCGGCATCGCCGACGATGATCCCTCGGGGCGTCTTCCGTCCCATCGGGCCCCCAACGTGGCGTCGGAGCACGGCG
>JBKPDU010000138.1:0-5023 GCA_046728055.1 Actinomycetota bacterium
ACGCCGAACTTGTCCTTGAGCCAGCCGCACTGCTCGGCCTCGGGTACCGCGGAGAGAGGATCCCAGTAACGGTCGATCTCGGCTTGGTCCTTGCAGTAGACCATGATCGAGATCGCTTCGTTGAAGTCGAAGTTGTGGTCCCGGGCGCTGTCCATGGCGGCCAACTGATAGCCGCCCACGGTGAAGGCGCCATGCTTCACCGTGCCTTCCTTGTCCGGCTCCTCGTCCTTGGCGTAGCGGTCGATTTCGCCGACCTTCGAGTTGGAAAACACTGAGGCGTAGAACTTCATTGCCTCCTCCGCCCTGCCGGCTTTATCGCCGACGTACAACAGGGTCGGGATGATTCGCTGAGTCACTTCCCGTTCGCCGGCCGCCATTACCTGCCACGAAAGCCCGTACTTGTCGGTCGTCCATCCGTAGCGTTCGCTGAACGGGTAGCTGTCGAGCGGCATCAGGGCCTCTCCGCCCTCGGAGAGCTTGTTCCAGATCTCGTCCACTTCTCCCTTGGTGTTGCACGAAATCAAGAATGATATGGACGGGTTGAACTTAAACAGCGGGCCGGCGCTGATCGCCTGGAACTCCTGCCCGCACAGCACGAACGCCACGACGTCGGTGTCTCCGGACGGTGTGTTGGGCAATGTGGTCACCTTGGTGACCTTCGAATCGGGGAGGACCGAACAGTAGAACTCGGCGGCCTCGACCGCTTCCTTGTCGTACCAGAGGTGTGGCGTGACTTTCTGAACCATATGCCTCTCCTCCTTTGGCTATCGAATGGTTGGACGGGTCGGGTCGCGGAAACTCATCGCTCTAGGTCGGATTCGGCTGATCGTTCCGAGGCTACACGGTTTTGATCCACATGGGTTTGGAGGCTCCGGATTCCGCTCCCCAAACCTCCCCCGCCTTCCCAGGATCTGGTGGACGGTGCCATGAGGTGAGGGCAGCAGCAGGTGCGAATACTCTCGGTGGTCGGATCGAAACGGACCATGGCGTTGGCGCCGAAGTCGCTGATCCAGACGATGCGGGAAGCAAGCGCCGCACGTGTGGGCCGAGTGCGCAAGAAGCTTGGCCTCCCGCTGGGATGTCGGCGGGACCGGGTAGCATCGCCGGGTGCTCCGGGAGCTTCACATCGCCGGGCTCGGGGTCATCGAGGACCTGGACCTGGAGTTCGACCCCGGGCTGAACGTGCTGACCGGCGAGACCGGGGCGGGGAAGACCATGATCACCGTGGGGCTCGCGCTGGCCCTGGGGCAGAGGGGGTCGGCAACCATGGTCCGCCCGGGGGTCGGGGCGGCCCGGGTGCAGGCCAGGTTCGACGCCACGGCGACGGGGGATCCCGGTGGGTGGGCCGAGGACGGTGAGTTGCTGCTGGCCCGGACGGTGGGGGCCGACGGGAAGAGCGCGGCGCGGATCGGCGGGCAGCTCGCGCCGATATCGGCCCTGATCGAGCTGGCCTCCCACCTGGTCGAGATGCACGGGCAGCATCAGGGTCTGAAGTTCCTGTCGGCGGCCGCCCAGACCGAGTTCCTGGATCGATTCGCGGGGGCCGAGCAGGTGGCGCGGGTTCGGTCCTTCCGCGACCTTCGCGGCCGGCTCCAGGCGACCCGGGCCCGCCTGGAGGAGCTCACCGCGCTCTCCCGAGAGCGTGAGCGCGATATGGACCTCCTCGCCTATCAGATCCGTGAGATCGAGTCGGCCGGCGTCCGCCCGGGGGAGCTCGCGGGCCTCGAGGCCGAGGAGGCGCGCCTGGCCCACGCCGAGCGGCTCCTCGGATATGCCGCTTCGGCCGAAGACGTCCTGTCGGCCGAGGGAACGGGAGTCGACTCCGTCCTCAGGGTGGCCGCCGCGCTTCGGGAGGCGTCGTCCTTGGACCCGGAGGCCGAGGACCTGGCGAATCGGTCCGCCGCCCTGGCGGAGGAGGCCAGGGACCTGACCCGGGACCTGAGGGGTTACCGGGAGGGCCTTGTCCTCGACCCTGCCCGCCTGGAGGAGATCCGGGAACGGGTTCCGGCGCTCAAGGCCCTCGAGCGGAAGTACGGCGAGGGGGAGGAGGGAATCCTGGCCTACCTGGTGGAGGCGAGGGCTCGGTTCGCCTCGCTGGCGTGCGCCGATGACGAACGGATCGGGCTCGAGGCGACGGTCGAGGAACTGGCAGCGGCATCGGCGCAGGCCGCCGCCGGGCTCACCCGGGTCCGGGCCGAGACCGGGCCGAGGCTTTCTGCCGCGATCGAGGCGGAATTGCGCGAGCAGGGCATGGAGGGGGGCATGGTGGACGTTGAGCGCCGGCCCCTGGCCGAGCCTGGCCCGACCGGGGCCGAGCGGGTCGAGTTGCTGTTCTCCGGCGGGCCGGGGCAGGCCCCGCTCCCGCTCTCCAAGGTGGCCTCGGGCGGGGAGCTCTCACGGACGATGCTCGCCTGCCGCAGCGTCATGGTGGACCTCGACGACGTGCCCACTCTGGTCTTCGACGAAGTGGACGCGGGGATCGGGGGAAGGGCCGCGGTGGCGGTGGGAAAGCGGTTGGCCGCCTTGGCCGGGAGCCGGCAGGTGCTGGTGGTCACGCACCTCCCGCAGATCGCCTCCTTCGCCGACCGGCACATTCGCGTGGAGAAAGCAGGTGGCCTGGCCACGGCCACCGTGCTGGAGGGGTCCGAGCGAGTGGCCGAGCTGTCACGGATGCTCTCCGGGCTGCCCAAGAGCGAGGCCGCGGCGGTCCACGCGGAGGAGCTGTTGGCCAAGGCAAGCAAGGTCAAGGCCGGACGCTGACCGGCGGAGCGGCCTGACGGGGTACGCCACATATCCTGTCACGCCGCGTCCCTCTAGTACTCATGGGTCAAGCTCTCGCCTAGCAAGGCTTGGAACGGGACCGTAGCGGCGAGCATCCGTGGATGCATCAAGCGCTCCGCGGCCGGTTCCGAAACCCTGGGAGACATGTCTTTCAAAGACACTTGCGGGAGCGGCGATTCCGTCTGGCTCGTCGCGGGTCTCGTCTCCGTCGTCGAGAGTGTCATCCCTGGCATCCGCTGGACCGGCAAGATCACATGCGACGGAATCGAAATGCGTGCTCGATCTGCTAGCCGGGGTGGGTTGGTGGCTCCTTCCGGCGGGACTTGTGACAGCAATCGTCAGTCTCATCCTCGGTGCCCGCCGGAAAGGGCGCGCAATCGCGATGATCCCAACGTCGCTCGTGCTCGCATTCCTCACGTTTGTCGTGCTCGCGGTGGGCGGGACCGGGTTGCTACAACTGACGCGCGCCGTGATGGCGCTGTTCTGCGTTTTGACCTGCCCGCCCGAGTCGCCGCTCAGCTCGGAGGCCTCGGCCACGGTCCGGGTCCATCTGACACGCCGCCGGCGGCACCTCGCGGCGGTGCTGTGCGACGATGAGGTGAACGACTGATGCGGACACGATCGGAAAACCAGCTGCATCGCCTCCGCGAGGCATCGGTGCCGCTCGAACGCGTGCGCGACAGAGCGCAGCAGCCGCCGCGCCCGGGGTCGCCGCTGCCATCGACGAAGGAACGCGTCATCGCTGGGGTGGTCGCGGTCGCTGTCTTCGTCGGGGTGGCCGCGTTCGGCTGGCGGGCCTTCTCCACCGCCGGCGACCAGACCGCCTCGCTCGCCGTGCCGCCCGCGCTGCCGGCGTCGCCCGTCTCACTGTGGCTGAGTGCGGAGCGGGTCGCACCCGGCCCGGTCGAGCTCGTCGCTGTGCTCGTCAACCACGACGGCGTCGACGCGATGTTCGGGGTCCTGGCGAACGTCGATCGATGGGACGGTCGCGAGTGGGTCGCGTACGGCGACCTCGTGATGTGCATGGATCACTGGCACTGCACCGCGCGCGTCCAGCCGCCCCAGGAAGTCATCAGCGTGCCGAGCATCGGCCTAAGCGCCGAACCCGAAAGGCCGGGCCCGGTGGAGCGGTTCACGATCGACGGGCTCGATGTCGGGTGGTACCGGATCTCGCAGCAGGCGAACGAAGGCATCGTCGCCGCCGCGATCTTCGAGATCGCCGAGAATGCATCCGTCCCCGCACCGCTCGTTCCCGTCGACGCTCCGGCGATCTCGGTCACTCCCGCCCTGGTGTCGCGCGATGGCGGCGAGGTCGACCTCTATCCGCTGATCCCCGCTCCGACGGGAGCCCAGTCCCGCGAGGACGTGTTAGAGGCGATACGAGACCTTTCCGAGGTCGCCCTGATCGAGCGGTGGGACGGCTCGTCGTGGCAGGCGGCCGAGGATGTCCGGCTCCGCGAAGCAGGTGACGACCTGGCGCGCTCGGCTGACCTACCACCGCTTCGAGAGGGCGAGTATCGGCTCGTCCGCGAGGGACCAGACGGGCCGCACATCGGCCATTTCTGGGTCGACCAGATGACCCAAAAGTTCACCGCCGCATTTGGACGTTCACTCACGGAGGGCCGTCGGCATGGACGCGAGCGTGCACCAGGACCACGCGGCGAACCCCACTCGCCAGGCGCGCCGACAATGACCTGAAACTGAGTTCTCGGCGAACTTCGAGCGAGGACTCTCGACGATCGCTGCCGCCAGCCGTCTGGTCGTCTCGGCAAAGGTTGAAGCCGAGACATACGGGGGGGCCGAAGACTGAGGTCGCGCATGCTTTACGATGCCTTCGCCCATGAGCCGCCGGATGGGAGACTCGATCGACTCGTGGTGTAGTCAGGGCTGACCATGAACCAAGAGAGCGTCCCCGGAATGCAAGTCACCGTCGACACGAGGGTGCTCCTGGAGTATTGGAAGGACCAGGCGAAGAGAGCCCTCGTGGAGCGATTGCTGGTGCTCGCCGAAAGGAAGCAGATCGACCTCGCCATCACGGCACGGGTCCGGGAAGACATCCCGCTCGAGCCTTTGACGAGCAAGGACAACGCCCTTGCTGAGAAGTGTCACCGGGATAGCTGGCGATGGTCAGGTTGGTCGGTACTTAGGAACGCCTGGCCGAGTTGGCTCCATGATGCGGCCGACTCAGGCTCGCAAGCCCGATGGCTATCTTCTCGGCTCGTAGCGCATCGCCACCGCCCCC
>JBKPDU010000139.1:0-32999 GCA_046728055.1 Actinomycetota bacterium
CCTCGGCGCCGACGTTCATCGGTGCGTACCAGGCACTTTTCGCCGAGTTCGTCATCACCGGACCGTCCGCCACCCGCATGATCGGGGTGATGTAGGGACACGTGTCCGTGACGATCCGGGCGCCGGCGGCTCGGATGATGGGGAGCAACCCCCGCCGCTCCACCTCCGACAGGACGTCCCGGCCTGTGGAGATGAACAGGTCCACTCGGGGGTTCACCCGAACGCCATCGAGGAGCGGCATCAGCGATTCGAACTCGGCCAGCGAGAAGTGCGGCGTGCCCAGGCTCACCGCGGCCAGATCCTCTCGGGACGTCGTGCTGAGCTCGTCTCGAGCAGCCCGGAGCCGCTCCGGAGTCACCTCGACGATGCGTGATGCCGGGCGCCCGCCGAGCGCCGCCTCGATCGTCGGCGCCTCCGGTGTGATCCCGACCGCGTGGAACAGCGCCACGGAACCGGACGACGCCGCCGCAGCCCCGAGCGCTTTCAGCCGGTCCTCGGACACATCGGGCGGGAGGCCTTCGATGGCCACCACCGCACTTCCGGCCTCCTCACCGACCACCTGCCCGAGCAAAGGGTACAGAACGTCCTCCTCGAGCAACCGCTCGGGGATCCCCGAGAGATGGAAGACGATCTCTGCGCGTCGGTTCTCCTCGCGATGCAGGCCGGCATACGGCACGCGGCCGGTGATCGCCGCACAGATGTCGATGAAGTCCCCGTAGCGGTTCGTCCTGGCGCCGAGCACCGAGTTCGCGAACACGATGGCGTTCGATTCGGCCCACGCGATCTGCTGACCGAGTGATGGGCGTCCGGGGAGTTGGTACGGCGCGCACGTCCAGGTGGCGCGGCATCCCATGGCCACGTACAGATCCATCTGGCGGCGGGCGGCGTCTGCCCGCTCCGGCGTCTCCCGCACGAGCTCGGGATGGAGCAGGTCGAGTGCACCGGTGTTCAAGGTCGTCGGAACCGAGACCGCCGCCCCCCCGGCCACGAGCCGCTCCGCGAACTCCAGGCCGGCCGGGCCGTGATAGAGACATCCGTCGACGTGGGCCGATTCGACGTCGATCAGCCGGTGGGCCTCCATCACCTCGGCGACGTCGACCACGATCCGCATGGCCAACCGGGCCGCCTCCCCACGCTCGCCGTCGATCATCGCGCGATCGTCCGCCGAGAGTTCGACCGTCACGGCCCTACCAGGTCACGGGAGGGATGCCCAGGTCGGACTCGGCGAAGTACGTGCCGCGGCCGAAGCTCGACAGGTCGCGGTGGCTCAACCCCTCGATGTAGTCCCCGGACAGCACGGCGGCGAACGGCTTCTGATCCAGCCGGTCCCACTCGATCGCGTCGCGGTTCACGTATGGGCCGATATTGTCGCCGTACCTGTAGTCGCGGAGGAACGCCGCAACGTCGTCCCGGCTTGCTCCGGCATCCCACAGCGCCCGATCGTCGAGATACACCTCGGAGGGAACCACGCTGGTCACGACGTCGAGGATCGGGCCGCCGAACTCCCGGTTGAGATCGTCGCGGAGCTGGATGGGGTCGAGTCGGACGCCTCCCGCGATATCCACCGTGGGGCACTGCCCGTGGTCGGCGGTCACGATCAACACGTACTCGCCGGCAGCGAACCTCGACGCAAGCATCCGGGACAACCGCCCGAGCTGCCCGTCCGCCGCGGCCAGGGCGAATTTCGTCCGAAGCGACCGCATGTTGTACACGTGCCCGGTGTAGTCGGGGGACTTGTAGTTGACGTACAGCAGGTCCGTCCCGTCGTGGCGTCCGATGCCCTCCGAGTCGAACGCCGCCTCGATCAGATCCCCCTGGTACCGGATGATCGGTGGGGAACAGCAGACCGCTCGCAAGCCGGGAGCGAACCGGTCGAACTGTGCATCGACCCCCGGGTCCCGGTACTTCGCCTCGTGCTTATGGAGGACGCTGAGCGGCGGCACCTCGAAAGGGAGACGATAGAGGTCCGGGTTCTGCGGTTGCCAGCTCCCCGTTCGGACCTCGTCCCAGTACACGGCCACGGGCTTCTGGCCAAGCGGCCTGCCCCCCCTTCCCAGCATCCCCAGGTGCCAGATCTGATAGCCGATCTCGCCGACCCAGCATCGGCGGCCGGCGACGTCCATCCACTCGTCCGCGAGGGTGGGCACCAGGATGTCCGAGGGCTGGGCCCGTCCCGGCTCGCCGTAGGCCTTTCGAACGGACCCGCCGTCGCGGAGGTTGTGGCCGGTGATCCCATGGGTCCTGGGAAACGCTCCCGTCCCGATGGTGGCATGTGCGCACGCCGTCACCGCCGGGAAGGAACCGGTGATGGCATTTCGGTAGACGGCGCTCTCGGGCAGGAGTCGCCGAAGGTTCGGCCAGGCGTCCGGCCAGTGGGTGAGGACGTTCCACCCGCCCCCGTCGATGACGAACGTGATGATCACCTTCGGTGGCGCCGGTGGCTGGCCGACCCTGGGGACCGCTTCCCCGTCGGGCGCCTCGAACCCGTCGAACCCCATGAGGAGGGACGTCGTCGGCGCCAGGTCGGCGAGCGTGACCCGTTCGGTTCCGTCGGACGGCTCGACGATCCCAGGCGCGTGAACGGCGAGAGGGACCCGTTCCAGGTACATCCACGGCAGGGCATGGCTCGACCGCGGATCGTGCGGCAGCAGTGAGACCGACTCCTGCGCGTAGTTCGAGCTCGACCCAGGCGCGAGGACCAGCTGGAGATCGCCCGAGCGATCGGGGCGAAACGTGCGACGCACGAGCTCGAGGACGTCGGCTCCGACGTCCCTGGCCATCGCGTCGAGAACGGGCGTTGGATCCGGGCGGGTGAGACGTCGCAGGGCACGGCCGACGCCCGCGCCTCCGGCCACTGCCACGATGCCGGCAACGCCCATGATGCCGAGGAACCCCCGTCGCCCCGGATTCGACGGCCCTTCGGGTCCTCGTCGAATCCACGCCACGGCGAGCAGCGCCACGACCAGCCAGATGGCGCCGGCGATGACCCCGGCGATCAGCCCCCACGCGAATGCGGCGACGACGGCAATGATCGCTTCGAGGAGCGTAAGCAGAAGGAGTGCGCGCTGGGAACCGAATGACACGGCGTTCGATTCTCCCAGAGGTCCTGGTTCAGGCGCGCTTTCGCGCGAGGTCAAGGAAGGGGAGCTCCACGACCGTGGCCCGGACGGTCGCCGGTTCGCCCTCTACCATCCACTCCACCGAGACTTGCGTGCCCGGCGTCGCAAGAGACGGCGGGAGCGACCCGTACCCGATCATCCGCTTCAGCGTCGGCGACCACGTGAGGCTGGTGGCCCGGCCAACCAACCGACCCCTGTTGAACACCGGCGTAGGGTCCCGGTGCACCGTCGGCGAGACCTCAGGCGGCAGGTCGTGACGGGCGAAGACTTCCTCGATCCCGCTCCAATCGAGCTCCAATCCGGTCAGGCGCCGGGCCGGACCGCCGTTCGCCTGCTCGAGCTCCAGGGCGCGCTTGCCGACGAAGTCGGCCTTGCCGAGATCCACCACCCGCCCCAGGCCGATCTCGAACGGCGAGTACTCCTGCTCGGCGGACCGGGCATTCCGCGAACTCGTGTATTCGACCTCGATGAGGATGAGGCCGGCTTCGACGCGCGCCACGTCGAGCGCTCGGACCCCCGCAGGGCGGATCCCAAACGGCCTCCCGGCCTCGAACACGGCGTCCCACAGCTCCACGGCGGCGTCGGCATCGACCCACAGCTCGTAGCCGAGGTCGCCCGTGTAGCCGGTGCGGGTCACGTCCGTCTCGATCCCACCGACCTCGGTCCGACGGTGACGGAAATAGCGGAGGTCGGACCAGTCCTGCCGCGTGGCGACCTCGAGCACCTCGCGGGCGCCCGGCCCCTGGAGGGCCAAGGCGGCCACGGTCTCCGACACATCGGTGATCGACACGTCGAGCCCGTGGGCGTTCAACGAGAACCACCGATACGACGGATCGGCGGCCGTCCAGAAGTACGTGGTCTCTTCGCGCCGGGTCACCGTCCCGTCGTCGATGACACGCCCGCGTTCGTCGCACCACGGTGTGTAGTAGACCTGACCCACGGCCAGCTTCGTCGCGTTACGGGTGATCACCCGGTCGATCAGGCGCCCCGCGTCGGGTCCGGCGATCACGTACTTGTACAGGGGAGAGACGTCGATCGCGGCCACGGCCTCGCGGATCGCGTTGTACTCGATGTCGTGGAAGTCGGCGTAGACCTGGGCCGAGAGATAGCCCGACCAGTCGCCCCAGGACAGGTTCTGATTGAGCCCCGACGTCCGTTCGTGGAACGCGGTACCGATAGTCACTTCACAGCCTCCGAGCCGAATTGGACGCCGTGTAGTGTAGGCGCGAATCCGATTGCGGATCCCACTGAGGAGAGGGATGGCGGAACGCTACGACGCGGTCGTCATCGGCGGCGGCCACAACGGGCTCACGGCGGCGGCGTACTTGGCGAAGGCAGGCCGCCGCGTGCTCGTCCTGGAGAGGCGGCACGTCCTGGGCGGTGCCGCGGTCACCGAGGAGGTCTTCCCCGGTTTCAGGTTCAGCGTCTTCTCCTACGTCGTCTCGCTCCTTCGCCCGGAAATCATCCGGGAACTCGACCTTCCCCGGCACGGACTGGAGATCCTTCCGCTCGACGGCACGATCACGCCACTCGACGACGACTCGCTGTGGCGGGTAAACGACCACAGCAGGACCATCCGAGAGCTCCGTCGGTGGTCGAGGAACGACGCCGAGGCCTACGAGGAATACGGCCGTCTGATGGTGGACATGGCCCGGTTCATCAAGCCGATCCTGTCCGTCGTCCCTCCCGATCCGGGTCGGATCAACCCGTTCGACTGGCGGCCCGTCGCCGGCCTGGCTAGGCGATTCTCCGAGCTGTCCCAGCGCCTCCAGCAGACGTTCGTGCAGCTGATGACCATGAGCGCGGCGGACTTCCTGGACCAGTGGTTCGAGACCGATCCGCTGAAAGCCACGATGTCGGCCTCGGGAATCATCGGGACCTTCCAGGGCCCGCGCTCGCCCGGCACCGCCTACGTGCTGCTCCATCACTACATGGGCGAGATCGACGGCGCCTTCCGGGCGTGGGGCATCCCCAAGGGAGGCACCGGCGGCATCAGCGACGCCATCGCGTCGGCGGCCAGGTCGTTCGGCGCCGAGATCCGAACCGAGGCACCGGTGGCCCGGATCGACGTGCGGAACGGGCGTGCCCTCGGCGTGATCCTCGAGTCGGGCGAGCACATCCCCGCCGGCGTCGTGCTCTCGAGCGCGGACTCTCGGGTCACGTTCGTCAAGCTCGTCGAGGCGGGCATCCTCGACGACGAGTTCCTCCAGGAGGTCAAGCGATACAAGTACCGGGGCTCGTCGGGGAAGGTGAA
This sequence comes from Actinomycetota bacterium, assembly GCA_046728055.1. Classification (GTDB taxonomy): domain Bacteria; phylum Actinomycetota; class UBA4738; order UBA4738; family HRBIN12; genus AC-69. The sequence goes on from JBKPDU010000139.1 coordinate 5,374, forward strand.
CCTTGCGCTCGACGACCTTCCCGAGTTGGCGTGCAAGCCGGGCAGGGGCGAGTGGTTGCGGGGTGCGATCAGCTTCTCGCCGTCGCTGGACTACATGGAGCGTGCGTTCGACGAGGCCAAGTACGGTCATCCCAGCCGGCGCCCGTACATCGACATGATCATCCCAACGCTCGTGGACCCGAGCATGGCGCCACCCGGGAAGCACGTGATGAGCTGTTTCGTGCAGTGGGCCCCCTACCATCTTGCCGACGGGGCCGTCTGGGACGACGCCGCGCGTGACGCGTTCGGCGAGACCGTGATCGACACGATCGAGGAACGGTTCCCCGACATCCGAAACCTCATCGTGCATCGGCAAGTGCTGACGCCGAAGGACATCGAGGACGTCACCGGGCTGACCGAGGGGAACATCTTCCAGGGTGAGCTGTCGCTGGAACAGCTGTTCTTCAATCGACCGGTGCCCGGGTGGGCCCGATACCGAACGCCGATCGCCGACCTGTGGATGTGCGGATCGGCCACCCACCCCGGCGGCGGCATCATGGGCGCGCCGGGCCGGATCGCGGCGCTGGAGGTCTTGAAGGCGGGAAGGGCTCGCCGGTGGAGGGCCGCATGAGCGGCGGCGTGACCTACGACGCGATCGTCATCGGAGCCGGCCACAACGGCTTGGTGACTGCGGCCCTTCTGGCGAAGGCCGGACGAAGGGTCCTCGTGCTCGAGCGGCGCGACCGGGTGGGCGGAATCCTCGAGACGGTGGAGGTCGCGCCCGGTGTACGGGCGCCGGGCATCGCGCACACCGTCGGGCGGCTGCGGAGGTCGGTGATCGATGACCTCGGGCTGAAACGGCACGGGCTCGTGCTGATCGAACCACCCGTCCGTGTGTTCGCCCCGCAGCCGGACGGGTCGGCCATCACGCTGTGGTCCGATCCGGCCCGCACGGCCGCGGAGCTCCGGGCGCGTTCGCCGCACGATGCCGACGCCTACCCGCGCTTCGATGCCAGGGTAAGGGCCCTGGCCAGCTTCCTGGCCTACCTGTACGCCGCGACCCCACCGGACGTGAAGAGCCCGTCGTTCGGCGACGCCATGAGAGGGGTGCGGCTGGGCAACGCGTTCCGGCGTCTCGGCCACAGGGCGTCGCGCGAGGCAACCCGGGCATTGCCCATGGCCATCGCCGACTACGTGGCGGAGTCCTTCGACACGGACCCCTTGCGCGGGGCCATCGCCTCGCGGGCCGTGCAGTACACGGCGATGGGGCCGTGGTCGGCCGGGACGACGGCGGTGTTCCTCGGCGACTCGGCGGGGAACGCCGGGGGAGCGGCCGGGCAGTCCACGGTCGCCCGGGGCGGCCCCGGCGCCCTGGCGGATGCCCTGGCCTCGGCGGCAGCATCGCTTGGCGCCGAGATCCGAACCGGCGCCGAGGTCGCCGAGGTGCTCACCAGGGACCATCGCGCGATCGGTGTCGCCCTTGCCGCCGGCGACGAGCTCCAGGCCCGCGTCGTGGTCTCGGCGGCCGATCCCAAACGAACCATCACCACGTTGCTCGACCCGGTCGTCGCAGGGCCCGAACTGATGTGGCGAGCCGGCAACATCCGAACGCCGGGGATCGTGTCGAAGGTGAACCTGGCGCTGTCGGGCCTACCCGAGTTCGCCGGGGCCGAGAGCGACGAGCGACTGACCGGCCGAATCGCCATCGCCCCTGGCATCGACTACCTGGAGAGAGCATTCGACGCCTCGAAGTATGGACGGGTGAGCGACGAGCCGTCCCTGGAGGCCACCATCCCCACGCTGCTGGATTCGACCCTCGCGCCGGAGGGGACGCACGTGATGAGCATCATCGTGCAATGGACGCCGTACCGGCTCCGCGACGGTGATTGGGAGGCTGAACGCGAGCGGGTCGGTGACCTGGTGGTGAAGACGATGGAGCAGTACGCGCCGGGGCTGGGAGAGCTGGTGATGGCCAGACAGATCATCACCCCGGTGGACCTGGAACGCGAGTACGGGCTGTCGGGTGGGCATCCGATGCACGCCGAGCCCGGCCTCGACCAGTTCTTCGCCTGGCGGCCTCTCCTCGGCCACGCGCGGTACCGGTTCGGAATCGACGGCCTCTATCTGTGCGGCTCCGGCGCGCACCCAGGCGGAGGCATCACCGGTGCGCCCGGCGCGAACGCGGCACGGGTGATCCTCTCGGACCTCAAGAAGCGCAGCTAACTCGTCTCGTCGGACCAGAGCGATCGGAGCAGCTCGTCGGGCCCGCGTCCATGCACGGCCACGGCCCCGACCGGCTCGGCATCGAACCCGAGCGGCTGGGCATGGGAGCCCTCGGCGTCGGCGAACGTGGTTCGGCGCTCGATCAGCCCACGCACCTCTTCCGGAAGGAACCGGGTGATTTGCGCGTGGTGGTAACGGTCCTCGTACCCGTGGTTCCGCCGCCGGTACCGGATGGGGAAGTACACGTACAGGGCGTCGCGGGCCCGGGTGAGCGCCACGTACAACAGGCGACGCTCCTCCTCGATCCGCTCCTCGTCGCCGGTGGCCATGTCCGAGGGGATCATCCCGTCGGCCGCGTGGATCACGTGGACCACGTCCCACTCGCCGCCCTTGGCCGAGTGGATGGTCGACAGCACCAGGTAGTCCTCGTCGAGGTGCGGCGGGCCGGCCAGCTCGGCGGTCGACGTCGGCGGATCGAGCGCCAGGTCGGCCAGGAATCGCCCGCGCGTCGGATAGCCCGCCGCGAGCTGCTCCAGCTGCTCCAGGTCTCGCAGCCGCGCGTCGGCATGGTCGTACCGGCGAGCCAGCACGGGCTCCAGGAACCGCCGGACCCGGCCGAGCTGTGCGGCGGGAGGTACCTCCGTCCCGCAGTCGCGGGCCACCGAGGCCAGCTCGTCCAATCCCGGACGGGCCGGCGCCGGGATCGCCACCGCCGTCGAGAGCTCCGCGAGCCTTCCCTCGACGGATCCGCCATTTCCTGGGACCTCCCGCACCAGCCTCCGGGCGGTCGCCGGCCCCGCTCCCTCGAGTAGCTGGAACACGCGGAACCAGCTCACGTCGTCCCGAGGGTTCTCCAGGACCCGGAGCACAGCCAGCGCGTCCTTCACGTGGGCCGCCTCCATGAACTTCAGTCCCCCGTACTTGACGAACGGGATGTTCCGACGCGACAGCTCCACCTCCAGCAGGTCGCTGTGGTGCCCCGCCCGGAACAGCACGGCCTGCTCCTTGAGCGGCACGCCCTGCTCCCGGTGCTCCAGCACGGCCCGGCAGACCGCGTCGGACTGATCCGGCTCGTCCAGACACGTCAGCAGGACCGGCTGCCGTTCGCTCCGTCGTTCCGACCACAGGGTCTTCTCGTGTCGCTGTGGCGACAGCGCGATGACCGCGTTCGAGAGGTGGAGGATGGGCTGCGTCGAGCGGTAGTTCTGTTCCAGGCGAACGACCCGCGTCTCGGGGAACCGGTCGGGGAACTCCAGGATGTTGCGAACCGTCGCCGCGCGGAACGCGTAGATGGCTTGCGCGTCGTCGCCCACGACCATGACATCCCGCCCGCTCGGGCGTGTGGCGCACAGGATGTCGGCCTGGAGGGCGTTGGTGTCCTGGTACTCGTCGATCAGGATGTGATCGAACATCGAGGCCGCCCGGTCTCCTCCGCCGGGCGTACGGGCCAGCGCGTGCCAGTACAGGAGGAGGTCGTCGTAATCCAGACAGTGGTGCTCGCGCTTGCGGTCGATGTAGGCCTCGAAGATCAAGCGGATGCCGTCGAACTCCTCCGCGCACCACGGGAACTCCGTCTCCAGGACCTCGCGGAGTTTGGTCTGCGCGTTCACCGACCGCGAGTAGATGTCGGCCAGCGTGTCCTTGCGGGGGAACCGACGATCGGTCGCGCCCAGGCCGAGGTCGCCCCGGATGAGATCCATCAGGTCGGCCGAGTCGGTCCGGTCCATGACCGTGAAGTCCGGGCGAAGACCCAGGGCTCGGCCGTGCAGCCGCAGGAGTCGATTGCCGACGGCGTGGAACGTTCCGCCCCACACCCTGCCAACGGAGCGCTCGCCGGTGAGGCGCTCGGCACGCGACAGCATCTCCCGTGCCGCTCGCCGGGTGAACGTGAGCAGCAGGATTCGCTCGGGGAGGACGCCCCGATCGACCAGCCGGGCCACCCGGCAGGCCAGGGTCCACGTCTTGCCGCTCCCGGCGCCGGCCACCACCAGCAACGGAGCGCCGAGATGCTCGACCGCCTCCCGCTGGGCCGGATTCAGTCGTTCCAGGGCATCGAACATGCGTTCGGGCAGTGTATGGCCGGCCCGGTGCTCGTGCAAGGAGCCGGTACCATCGATCGCATGTGCCGAAGCATCAAGAGGTTGCGCACCGAGGAGGGCCCCGCCACCGAGGAGGAGATCCGCGAGGCGGCGCTCCAGTACGTGCGGAAGGTCAGCGGGTACCGCGTGCCCTCACAACGGAACGCCGAAGCGTTCGACGCGGCCGTGGCGGACGTCACCGAGGCGTCCCGAAAGCTGCTCGACGCGGTCACGGCGGCACGCCGGGCCTGACGGGCGGCCGGTCACCCGTAGGATGAGCCGCATGATGCCGCTCGACCCTTCGCCCGAGCAGATGGAGGAGATGGGCGAGGCCGCGCTGGCCTATCTCATCGAGTTCTTCGGCCGTCAACCCGACCTTCCTGCCGGCGGCGAGCCCGGAAAGCTCGAGGCCGCCCGGAGCGTGCGGGAGTCGCCCCCCGAGGAGGGCGGCGAGTTCAAGCCGCTCATGGAGACGGTCGAGCTGGCGGCGGCGAAGGCGTACGGCACGACCACCCCGGGGTATCTGGCGTTCATCCCGGGCGGTGGGCTGTTCACTGCCACGCTCGCCGATTTCCTGGCCACGGGGATCAACCGGTTCGTCAACCTGTGGTCGGCAGGGCCCGTGGTGGCCCAGATCGAGAACAACGTCGTCCGGTGGCTGTGCGACCTGTTCGGCTATCCGGCCGAGTCCCGGGGCATCCTTACCTCGGGCGGGTCGATGGCGAACTTCTCGGCCATCGTGGCGGCCCGACGGGCCCTGCTCGGCGACGACTTCCTCGACGGCGCGCTGTACGTCTCGGATCAGGTGCACGCGTCGGTGAACAAGGCCGCCGCGCTGGCTGGTTTCGGACCGCGGAACATCCGCGTCGTCCCGACCACGGACCGGCTCCGGATGGACGTCAACCGGCTGCGCGCCATGGTCCGAGATGATCGCGGGGCCGGCCGACGGCCGTTCCTCGTGGTGGCCTCGGCCGGCACGACCAACACCGGGGCGGTGGACCCCGTGAGCGAAATCGCCGACCTTACCGCCCAGGAGGGCATGTGGCTCCACGCCGACGCGGCGTACGGGGGGTTCTTCCAGCTCACCGAGCGGGGCCGGACGAAGTTCAACGGGATCGAGCGGGCCGACTCGATCACGCTCGATCCCCACAAGGGGATGTTCCTGCCGTACGGCACTGGGTCGCTGGTCGTTCGGGAAGGCGCCCGTCTGCGCGAGGCCCACTTCACCAGCGCCGCCTACCTCCAGGATGTGGGCGGCGAGGACGAGATCCCGAACTTCTCCGAGTACTCGCCGGAGCTCTCGCGCGACTTCCGCGGCCTCCGGGTCTGGTTCCCCCTCAAGCTCCACGGCATCTCGGCGTTCCGCGAGGCCCTCGACGAGAAGCTGGACCTGGCCCGTGTCCTCTACGACAACCTGCGTGCGATCCCCGAACTGGAGCTTCCGTGGGAGCCGGAGCTGACGGTGGTGCCGTTCCGACTGAGGGACGGAGACGATCAGGCGAACAAACAGCTGCTCGAGCGGATCAACGTGTCGGGCCGGGTGTTCCTGTCGAGCACGATCGTCCGGGACCGGTTCACCATCCGGGCCTGCATCCTGTCGCATCGGACCCACCGCGATCGCATCGACGAGTGCATCGACATCATCGGGCGGGCCGTCGCCGGGAACTGAGATCGTGCCCGAGCTTCCCGAGGTCCAGGCGCTCGCCGAACGGCTCGACGCGGCCCTCGCCGGCGCGCCGTTCGCCGGTGCAGCGGTGCTCCAGTTCTCCTCGCTGAAAACCGTCACGCCCCGACCGGAGTCGCTCGTCGGTGTGAAGCTCGAGCGCGTGGGCAGGCGGGGCAAGTACCTGGTCTTCGAGTTCGGCGGCCACCGGATCGTGGTCCACCTGTCGCAGGGCGGGCGGATCGACGTGGAGGATCCGCCGAAGAAGACGCGGCCTCGCGGCGCCGTCGTCCGCCTGGCCTTCGACGGACGACCCAGCGTCCTGGTGAAGGAGTTCGGCCGGGAACGAAAGGCTGGCTGGTGGGTGCTCGCCGAGGGTGATGACGGGCCGCTCGCCAAACTCGGTCCGGAGCCGAACTCGACTGAGTTCGAGCGATTCGTCATAGAGAGCGACGACTCCCGGCGCGTCCACACGATCCTCCGGGATCAGCGCACGGTGTCGGGGATCGGGCGTGGCTACTCCGACGACGTGCTGCATCGGGCGAAGCTCTCGCCGTTCGCCACCCTGGCGGCGCTGTCGAGGGAGGAAAGTCGTGCGCTCCTCGATGCGGTGCATCAGGTCTTGAACGAGGCCCTCGAGGTCGAACGCCGTCGCACCGGTGGCCTACGCACGAAGATCGGCGACCACTTCACGGTCCATGGGAAGCATGGAACGCCGTGTCCGCGATGCGGCGACGACCTCCGCCGGATCTCGTACGAGTCGCACGAGATCACGTACTGCCCGAACTGCCAGACGGACGGGAAGGTCCTGGCCGATCGGAGGCTCTCCCGCCTCGTCCGCTGACCTGCGGCCGAAAGGCTGAACATGTTCGCCGAAGTACCGCGAGGTGAGATGCGGAAGTTGAACTAGGACTCGCGGGGGATGGCAAATCGTTTCTCGCCCGAGACGACCGTCTGGAACCGAATGTCTTCAGCGGGCGTCACAATCGATGGCGACTACGACATGATGGATTGGATGGGCAATCGACGACACATCCTCCTGGCTGCGGTGACCGGCTCCGCCATCATCGCCACTGCATGCGGACACCGACCCGCCACTGCCGACGCCCACCTGTTCTTCCCCACGAGGCATGAACAGGGCGGAGACATGATGGAGGCGCTGTACGCGGGACCCCTCGTCGTGCGGGATGAGTGCGTCCTCATCGGGAGGCCCGGTGAGTACAGCTTGCCGATCTGGTGGAAGGGCTTCACCGCCGAGCCGGATGAATCTGGACGAGTCGTCGTCCGCGACGGTGACGGCGCGATTGTTGCAATTGAAGATGAGCGTTTCGAGATGGGGGCGGCTTTACCGCGGAGTTCTATCCAGGAGAGGAACGGCGGGATGTGCAGGTTCGAGGAGTCGAGCAGTGGCTTGGTTACCCAATCCCCGATCGATGCCTCGGCCCTGATGTCTATGGCGTCTGGGTCGTAGGGGATACCGATCCTCTCCCGGCCGCCTCGTCTTCGTTTGCGACCTCGTAGCTCTCTGGAGTTGGCCGCCGGTGCCGCTCGGCCCCCCATCTGTCGTTCGATTTCATCGGTGACTGCACGGGCCCGCTCGAAGCGATACTCCGTGGATGTTGACGTGGCTCCCTCCAGATGTCGAGCTCGTCCGCGACGTAAGGGCGGCCGAGTGGGTCGTGGGACAGCCAAAGGCCTGGGACCCGAACGGGGCACGGCTGGAGAGCTTCGCCCCGGGAGGGTTCGAGGCGTACGCGCGCGTGTTCCACCCCGCGGGGTTCAGGCCAGCTCAGCATGGCGCGATGGACAAGAGCGTTGGGAGAAGATGGGCCGACCTCGCGCGCGAACGCGGCGTCGAGCTGACACCCGACATCGCCTTCATCGAGGTGGCCGGTACTGAGGCTGATGATGAAGGGGCGCTCGATGAGATCGCGCCCATGTCGGGCGAGTTGCCGCCCGAGACCTGCGATGCGCTCGCGACGCTCCTTCGACCTCACACGACCACGTCGCACGTCGCGTGGTTCTGCCTGTGGGAGGGAAACGGCGCCTTCTGGAGCAGCGCCCACAGCCCCCTCTACGCACACGATGCGAGCGACGAGCAGATCGAGCGGTACCGGGCGGAGGCCCACGCGCAAGACGCTCTCCTCGGCTCGACTCCTCGGGTAGAGGCATACGCCCGGAGCTACTTCTTGTTCCGCGGGCCGCTCGAGGCCGCGTGCGCTTTCGAGCCGAGCGGCTGGTACACCTCGCCGAACCTGTGGTGGCCGGACGACAGGGCGTGGATCGTGGTGACGGAGGTCGACGGGTACTCCACCTACGTGGGCGGGAGTCGGACGGCGATCGAAGACGTTCTCGCCTCAACCGACGTCGAGGCCATCGAGGTGACGCTCGACACGCACATGGACCCCGAGGGCTACCGGCCGAGGTGGCAATGAACCGACCAAGTCCTTTACCGGGGACATCCCCGGCCCTCGGTGTGTGGGCCGAAATAGACGTAGACGTCGCCCTGCGGGGGGTAGATCCATGTGCAAAGCGTCTGCAGGCCCCTCGGTGTCTCCGGACCTGCGAGGTAGTTCTTAGGGTCGCCAACCACCGAGTAGACCTGGTCGCGGCAGTCCACCAGGCTCCGTCCGGCCATAAGGAGCGGGCAGCGCGGGTCCGAGCGAACCGCGCGAATGAACTCGCTCGACCTAACGATCCAGACCTGGTCACGAAGACGCGACGGCCCGAGCCGGAAATCGTCCACCTCACCGACGTTCTGGTAGACCGATGGAGGCCTTGGAAGGCCTTCAGCGCGCCGGTCTGCGGAGAACATGTACCGCACCACGAGCAGGGCGGAGATCACTAGACCCAGCCAAAAGAGCCACAGCACGAAGGTTAGGCTCGAGCGCGCTCCTTGCTTCTGGCTCACTCTCGCCTCCGGAGAAACTGAGTTCGGAGGGTCTATCGGAGCCTGGGCCAGGAGACTTGAGGCGCGCACGTCTCGGTCAACGCGCCGGCCGACGCGCTTGCTTGCGCGCCCGTCGATCCCACCCTGGCTGCCAGCTTCATGGGTTGCCTGCGAGGAGACAGTCGCTTCTTGACGAAACGACTGCCAACACGCAGAGCCCTCGCCCTTTCTAGGCGCTGGCGGCGCGATTCTTGAGACAGGAGGCGTACGACTCAGCCTTCGTTGTTACCAGCACCTCAGGAGGTCAGCTCGCCGAGCAGGTCGGCGAAAGCCGACGTGTAGCGATCCACATCGTCCTCGGTGGCCGGGACCGGCACGGTCGGCCCCGCGCCGGGGATCGCCTCCCATACCTCGCGGTTGGCCAGGTAGACCCTGATCAGATGGACCAGCGGGCGATCCTCGGACGCGCGCGCCTCTGCGGCGTCACGAGGCAGGCGCGGAGCGAACGTGTACCCCGAGCGAGGGAAGAACCGATGGATGGTCCACGGCAGATCCATATCCTGGACGGCCGCCTCCATCCCGTCGGCCAGCCGCGTCCCCAGCTTCGCCGTGTGCGCGTATGCGTCTTCCGTCAGTACTTCGTCGAGAGCGGCCCGGGCCGCCGCTGCGGTCAGCGTATTCGCGAACAGCGTGCCACCGGTGGCCACTCCGTGCGGAGAAGCCTGCCGGACCGGATTCTCGAACACACGAGCCAGCTCCTCGGTCATCCCGTATGCGCCGATCGGCACGCCCGCGGCGATCGACTTCCCGAGCGAGACGGCGTCGGGCTCGAGGTTCCAGATTCTGGTCAGCCCGCCGGGCCCACAGACGAGCGTGTGGGTCTCGTCGTAGGCCAGGACGGTGCCCGTCTCGCGAGTGATACGACGAAGCTCCTCGTGGAACCCCGGCTGGGGAAGGATGAGCCCGTGGATGTTGGTCATGGCCGGCTCCAGCAGGACCACCGCCACGTCTCGTGGCTCCAGCGCGCGGCCAACGGCCTCGAGGTCGTTGAACGGGACGACCCTGGTCTGTTCGGTCACGTCGGGCGGCAGCCCGAGCTCCTCGGGGACCTCCTGACCGTCCTCCAGCGTGACCAGGGCCTGGTCGAAGTGGCCGTGGTACTTGCCCTCGAACAGCAGGACCCTGGAACGGCCGGTCGCTACCCGAGCCACCCGGATGAGCTCGGTGTTGGCTTGTGATGCGGACAGGGTGAACTGCCACTTCGGCAAGCCCCATCGCCGGGCGAGCTCCTCCGCCACCCAGATCGAGTCCTCGACCGGCAGCAGGAACTGATTGCCGGCGGCCATCCGCCGGGAGACGGCCTCGACAACGGGCTCCGGCGCGTACCCGCAGAACATGCTCATGTCTGCCACGTTGACGTCCACGTACTCGTGGCCGTCCACGCACCGGAACCGGGAGCCCTTGCCCTCGGTCACCCACACGGGAGGTCGGTCGTACGTGCCGGGGTCGGCCAACCAGGCCATGGGCACGCCGTTCGGCATCGACGCACTGGCCCGATCTAGCAGTTCCAAGGAGCGCGGATGGGCGTCGCGGAACCGTTCGTCCTCCCTGGCCTTCAGACGGCGGACCACATCGGAATCGACGGTGGACATGTCCGGTGATTCTCCCGGCTCGCCACGGCTCTCGCCAGGGCGTTTGCTAGGCTCCGCGCGTGCCCGACCCGTTCTCCTGGCATCCCGAACCCGAGCTGATCGGGTTTCGAGACCCGGGCGAGGCCAGGGAGGCGCTGGAGGAGCTCGGCCGGCTCACGTGGGGCACCGCGCTCGATTGGCTCTACGAGGACGCCATGCGCCGGCCGGTGCCAACCGAGACGTACCCGGAGATGCGGAGGAAGTTCTTCGGCCCGACGAACGAGCCGGCGCCGCCGCCCGAGAAGCCGGCCGGCTCGAGCGAGGTCCTGACCGAGTTCCGCGAGCGCGTGGCGCGTTACGCGTTCAGCTCCCAACACCCCGGGTCCTACAGCTACTTCACGCCGCCCCCGCTCCCGCTGTCGATCTCCGGCGAGGTGCTGGCGCACTGGCTGAACCAGGGGGTGGACGTGTGGGCGGCCGGGCCGATCGGGGCGTTGGTGGAGGAGGAGGTCACGGCGTGGCTCCGTGACCTCGTGGGGTTCGGCGAGGGGAGCTGGGGCGTGCTCACGTCGGGCGGTGTGATGGCCAACATCATGGCCCTGACGGTGGCTAGGGACGTGCACCTGCCGACGCTTCTCGGGCGGTCGGAGCCACCGCGCGGGAGCGCGCTCGAAGGCGTGCGCGTGTACGCCTCGGATCAGGCCCACTTCTCCATCGAGCGAGGGCTCTCGGTGCTGGGGTTCCCGCAAGAGACGCTTCGGGTCATCCCATCGGACGAGCGGTTCCGTCTGCAGGGCGGACCGGTGGCCCGGGCCGTGGCCGAGGACCGGGCGAACGGCCTGCTCCCACTCGTAATCGCCGCGGTGAGCGGGTCGACCAACACCGGGTCGGTCGACCTGGTAGGGGAGTTGGCCGACATCGCAGAGCGCGAGCGCATGTGGCTGCACGTCGACGCGGCCTACGGCGGTGGGGCCCGATTCTCCAAGCGTGACGCCGGTCGCGTGCCGGACCTCGAGCGAGCCGACACGGTCACGATCGACCCGCACAAGTGGTTCTTCCAGTCCTACGACATCGGCGCCCTCGTCGTGAAGCGGCGGGAGGACCTGGTGCGGACGTTCCACCGGGAGCCCGAGTACTACCGGTACCCCAACCCGGAGGACGCGCCGCTCAACTGGATGCAGTACTCGATCGAGGGGACGCGCAGGTTCCGCGCGTTGAAGCTGTGGACGTCGTGGAAGCATCTGGGTACCGATGGGTTCGGCAGGCTGATCGAGCACAACGACGATCTCGCCGCGTACTTGGTGAAGCGATGCAAGGAGTCGGGGGAGTTCGAGGTCGTCCCGGATGACCCGGAGCTGTCCGTCGTGTGCTTCCGGCATGTGCCGCCAGGGATGGATCCCTCCGAGCTCGACGCCTACCAGGACCGGCTCCAGCGAGCGCTCGAGGTGAGCGGGGAGGGCTGGGTGTCGACCACGAAGCTCCGGGGCCACACCTATCTCAGGGCCGGCATCGTGAACTACCTGTCGATCGAAGCCGATGTCGACCGGATCCTGGACGCCCTCCGCCGTCTGTCGAAGGATGCAGCCGCAGGCGAGTGATCGTTCGGAGAGGAAGGGTTGTTACGTCGTGAGGTGGCGGAGGACCTCGTCGACCCGGGCCAGGCCCTTCAGGGTCTTCTCGATGTCGTTCCCGAAGCCGATCCGGAACCCCTTGCCCAGCCCGAACATGTCACCCGGGACCAGCAGCACGGATTGCTCCTCGCGGATCAGGTCGATCAACTTCGATGACGTGATCGGCAGCCGATAGGTCACGTACGCGATGGCCCCGGCCTGAGGCGGGACATACGTCAGGAGGCCGTCGTGGCTGCCGATCCAATCCTCCAACTGCGGCAGGTTGGAGCGGATGATCCCGCGGGTGCGGCGGAGTATCCATTCCCGCCGAACCGGCTGCATGGCCACCGCCGTCAACCGGTCGCTCACCATCCCAGGCGTGAGCGTGGTGTAGTCGTGGTGGATCCAGAGCTTCTCGATCACCTTCGGCGGGGCCACGGCCCATCCGATCCGAAGCCCGGGCATGGCCATGGCCTTCGACAGCCCGGCCGTGACGATCACCTTGTCGTACCGTCCCCAGAACGTGGGCGAGGTCTCGTCCGAGTTCACCTCCGCACCCCGATAGACCTCGTCGGCCAGCAGCCATGCGTTCGCCTTGCGCACCACGTCCACCACCGCATCCATCTCGTCGTTGGTGAAGATGTGGCCGGTGGGATTGTCCGGGTTGCATACCATGACGACGCGGGTCTTCCTCGTCACAACCCGGTCCAGTTCGTCCACGTCCAGGGCCCACCGCCCGTCTCGCGGTTTCAGCCGGAATACGTCCGTGGCCTCGCCGAAGTGGCGGCCCAGGCCCCAGCCCTGCAGGTAGTTGGGAACCATGAACGCCAGGCGATCACCCGGCTCGAGCAGGGTCCACAGGCAGATGAGGTTCGCCTCGGACCCTCCGTTCATCAGGGTGACGTTCTCGACCGCGGCGCCCGGGTACCACCGGGCGATCAGCTCGCGTGAGCGCTCTGAGCCCTCAGAGAGCGGATACCCGAGAGCGGTCCGGAGCAACTCGCCGGGGTCCTCGCCCTCGCCCAGCAGCTCCTCGATCGAAAGCGGCGTCACCCCGCTCTCGGACAGGTCGTACTCGACCTGATGCCAGTACCGGGCCTGCATCCGCTCCATGCGGAACAGATCGATCCGCGCCATCCCGCCTCCTAGGCGCTCGAGCCGACGACGGTAGCACGGCGCGGACCTTGCGATGACGTCCGGTCGTGGACGAGTGGCTCTCCAAGGAGGAGCTCACGGCGAATGACAGGTATGTTCTTTATGGGTATCATCTTGGCACATCCGGTGTTCAAGGCACCTCGACGGACCTTCCCCACGCCGACGCTATAGGGGGAGGAGCACAGGCTCAGATGACCCAGCCGCTTCAGCTCAAGCAGTCCGACGTCCCCGCGATGGGCCTGCGCGAGGCATTGCGCGTGGCCGCGGCCCTCCGCGACCAGTACGGGAAGCAGCCCGCGAAGCCTCTGGACGTCGCCCGCGCTCTGGATCTGGGACCCCAGGGCTCGCATTTCAAGATGGTCACCGGCGCCTCCATTGCCTATGGGCTAACCGAGGGTGCAGCCAATGCGGAGATGATCCGCCTGACCGAGCTCGGCCGCCGAGTGGTCGCCCCGACCGAAGAGGGCGACGAAGTTAAAGCGATGAGGCAGGCCCTGCTGCAGCCGCGGGTCAGCAGGGAGTTCCTGGAGAAGTACAACGACTCGCCCCTTCCGAAGCCGGAGATCGCGCGCAACGTTCTCGAGGAGATGGGCGTGCCGGCGAAGGCCTTGAAGCGGGCGCACGAGCTCATCGTCACCGAGGCCGAGGCGCTCGGGCTGCTTGTCGAGATCAAGGGGAGGAAGTACGTGAGCCTGTCCGCCGCCGCCGCGGCGCCCGGCGAGGAGGCCGCGGCGGATGCCGAGCCGTCCGGCAACGGGCACAGCCCGGTCGAGATGCTCGAGGCGGAAGAAGTAGACGAGACCTACGAGGAGGAAGAGGCCACACCTGTGCAGCCCGTGGCGAAGACCCTCCCCGACACGGGTCGCGTGTTCGTCACTCACGGGAGCAACAAGGAGATCGTCGAGCAGATCAAAGACATCCTGACCTTCGGAAAGTTCGAGCCGGTGGTGTCGGTCCAGAAGGAGTCGACCGCCAAGCCCGTCCCGGACAAGGTCATGGGCGACATGCGCGGGTGCTACGCGGCCATCGTCCACGTGGGGACGGAGAAGGTCCTCCGCGACGAGGACGGGAACGAGGTCAAGATGCTGAACCCCAACGTCCTGATCGAGATCGGTGCGGCGATGCCGCTGTACGGCCGGCGATTCGTGCTGCTGGTCGAGAAGGGGATCACGCTCCCGTCGACCTTCAGGGCCTGTACGAGGTCAGATACGAGGGCACGAAGCTCGACTACGAGGCGACGATGAAGCTGCTGAAAGCGTTCAACGAGTTCCGAACCCCGGACGGTGTCTGACCGAATCCGAAGGAGGTACAAGGATGCCGAAGCAGAGGCACACTGGACCGAAGGCGGCAAAGGCGGCGAGCAAGGTGCTGAAGAGTGGAAGCACCGGCAAGGCGTCGAGGACGGCCGCCGCGAGCGCACTCAGCCAGGCCGCCCCCAGGCGGCAGGCCAAGAAGGGCAAATAGCCAAAGTAAGCCTAGCTAACCGTTCCCGCCCGATCCGGCTGTTCAGGCCTTAGCCGAGGTCAGTCGACGTATCCCTCCACCATGGTCTCGGGCCGCACGGTGGCCTCGTCAGGATCAAGGCCCGCCGAGCGTCGAGCCCGACGCTGATGCAGCAAGTCCCAGCACTGGTCCAGCTGGACCTCGATCTCCCTCAGGCGCTCCCGTTCCCTCGCGCTGGCCTTTCCTTCGGATTCCTTCTCGAAGAGCTGGTGCTCCTCGTGCGCCAGGTCGTTGATCCTGGTGATGACGTCCTCGTCTGCCATGGTCGGACCTCCCGTCGAGCAGCCTACCGCGCCGGCTACACCTCGGCAGCGATGGGCTGGGGCTCGGCCGCCCGGGGCTCCTCGTGAGCCGGCGCGCCGCTGGGGATGAATCGGTTCGCCACGAACGCCGCGGCGAGCAGCACGGCGCTCGCGAAGATGAGCGCGAGGTGGAACCCGTCCATGAAGGACTGGGCGAACACTTGATGCACCGTCGCCACCTGCTCGGGCGCCAGGCCACGCAGGGAGGCCGGCTCCAGGGTGCCGTGGCTGGCGGAGGCGGCGATGGCGGCCTGCTGGACAGCCGGCAAGCCCAGTGTGGCCAGGGCCGGAGTGAACGTGCTCTTGAGCTCCGTCGTGAGGATCGTCCCCAGCAGCGCGATCCCGAACACCCCGCCGACCTCTCGCGACGTGTTGGTCATGGCCGAGCCCAAGCCGGCCCGCTGTGGCCCGACCGCGTTCATCACCGCCGCGGTCATGGGCGCCATCGTGGCTCCCATGCCGTGGCCCATCATGATGAACACCGGGATCAGCAACCAGTAGGACGTGTCGACCTTCAGCCACAACCCCAGCGCCAGCAGGCCACTGCCGGCCAGGATCAGCCCGTAGGTCATCGGAGCCCGCGAACCGTGTTTCTGAGCGAACCGCCCGGCGTTCGGCGCGGTGACGATGATCGCCAGGGTCAAGGGCAGGAACCGGACGCCGGCCTGGAACGCGCTGTAGCCGTGGATCAGCTGCATGTACAGGCTGAGGAAGAAGAAGGCGGCGAACATCCCCAGCGATATCGAGAACGCGACGGCGTTACCGGCGGAGAAAGCCGGGATCCTGAAGAACCGGAGCGGCATCATGGCGTCGGGGTTTCGGAGCTCCCAGGCCAGGAAGGCCGCTCCCAACAGGACGAAGAGCGCGAGTGCGGAGACGATCAGCGGATCGCCCCATCCGAGTTGGTTGGCCTCGATGAGCCCGTAGGTCGCGCTGAACAGCGCGCCGGTCCCCAGGAGCAGGCCGGGGATGTCGAGCTTGCGGGCCACTTCGGACACCGACTCGCGAACCGTGCGGCTTCCGGTGAGGAAGGCGATGATGCCGATGGGCACGTTCAGGAAGAACACCGACTGCCATCCGAAGTGCTCGACCATCAGCCCACCGACGGTCGGGCCGAGGGCCAACGCGAGCCCCGACACGCCAGCCCACAGGCCGATGGCCCGGGCTCGCTCCTGCGGCGGGAAGGTCACGGTGATGATCGACAGCGTGCCGGGCATGAGGAGGGCCGCCCCGATGCCCTGGATGGCCCGGAACACGATGAGCTCGCCGGTGCTCTGAGACAGTCCGCAGGCCAGCGAGGCCAGGGTGAACACCGCAAGGCCCGAGAGGAACATCTTCTTCCGCCCATACCGGTCTCCGAGGATGCCCCCGGTGAGCAGGAGCGAGGCGAAGGCCAGGACGTAACCGTCGACGATCCACTGGAGCTCGGAGACCCCCGCCCCGAGCTCGTCCGTGATCGTGGGCAGGGCCACGTTCACGACGGTGTTGTCCAGCATGGCCATGGCCAGGGCGAAACACATCGTCAGCAGGACGATGACCTTCTCCCTGGCGTTATCTCCCTCGAACCCGAACAACGGCACGCCAAACCTCTTTCCAGGGTGAGTTCCGGCCAGGATACGGTTGGAGGAACCGACCGTCCCGCGCGATTGTTCCCGGCTTACGTTCGGCGGTAGATCCGGACCGAAAGCGGCACGGCGATCGCCAGGATGGCCAGGAACCACGCCGTCGATTGCCACAGGTGGGTCATCAGGTTCTCGCCGGCCGGGGCAAGCGACCCGAGGGTGAGGTCCCGGAACGTGTCCACCCAGATCGAGACGGGGTTGACCTTCGAGAAGGACTGGAGCCAGCTGGGGAAGGTGTCCGCCGGGACGAAGGCCGAACTGGCGAAGACGAACGGGAAGATGATGGTGAAGCTCGCCGCCTGGACGGCTTCCACGCTCTTAAGGGATAGGCCGGCGAACGCGAATATCCAGGTGAAGGCGTAACCCACAGAGAGGGTGCCGATGATGGCCAGGACCCCCTTGGGGAGCCCGGCGTGAAGCCGGAACCCCACGAGCACGGCCACGACGAGCATCAGGATCACCTGGAAGCCGATCGCGGTGCTGTCGGCCAGCGTGCGTCCAGACAGGACGGCCGATCGAGCCATCGGCAGCGACCGGAATCGGTCCACGAGGCCCTTCTTCAGGTCCTCGGCCAGGCCGACGCCGGTCTGGGTGGCGGCGAAGATGGCCGTCTGCACGAAGATCCCCGGCATCAGGAAGTCGACGTACGACAACCCCGGGTCCAGGGCGAGCTCCATCGCGCCGCCGAAGACGTACACGAACAGCAGCACGAACATCACCGGCTGGATCGTGGAGAACACCAGGAGGTCGGGCCTCCGAACGTAGGTGATGAGGTTGCGCCACGTCAGCACCCAGCCGTCGCTGATCGCGTAGCGCAACCGGCTCTCGGCGCTGACCGTTCGCTCGGCTGTGACCGTTGCGCTCATCCTCGCCTCCTTCGCCGCCCGCGCTTGCCGTTCTCCTTGGGCTGCTCGGCCTCCTCCGCCGCGTGGCCGGTGAGGGCCATGAACACGTCGTCGAGCGTGGGCCGACGAAGGGCGATGTCGGCCAGTGCCACGCCTGCGCGGTCCAGTCGGCGGACGGCCTCGGTGAGGATGGCCGGTCCCTGATCACCGACGGGCACCGTGATCTCGCCCGTGTTGTTGTCAACAGCTCCGCCCCCCGGGCCCAGCCCCAGGACCTGACCGGCCGCTTCCCCCACCCTCGACCGGTCGACCACCCTGATGGCAAGGACCTCGCCGCCAACTCGCATCTTCAGCTCGGTGGGGGTTCCCTCGGCGATGACCCTGCCCACGTCGATGACGGCGATCCGGTCGGCCAGCCGGTCAACCTCGTCCAGGTACTGCGTCGTGAGCAGGATCGTCGTGCCCTCATTCTGCAGCTCCCGGATGATCTCCCACATCTCGACCCGGCTTCGAGGGTCCAGGCCGGTGGTCGGCTCGTCGAGGAACAGCACCGTCGGCCGTCCGACCAGGCTTGCGCACAGGTCCAGGCGGCGCCGCATCCCTCCGGAATAGGTCTTGGCGGTCCGGTGAGCGGCGTCGCTCAGCTCGAAGCGGTCCAGGATGCCGACGGCCCGTCGTTTGGCCTCATGGGCGGGCAAGTGGTACAGCCGGCCGACCATCTCGATGTTTTCCAGGCCGGTGAGGTTCTCGTCCACGGCCGCGGACTGCCCGGCCAGCCCGATCACGTGGCGGAGGGGCTCGGCATCCCGGACGACGTCGAATCCCGCCACCTCGGCTCGGCCTTGGTCGGGTGCGAGGAGCGTGGTCAGGATCCGGACCGAGGTGGTCTTCCCGGCGCCGTTCGGCCCGAGCAGCCCGAACACGGAGGCTTGTCCCACGTCGAGGTCCACGCCCTTGAGGGCCTGCACCTCGCCGAATGACTTCCGTAGGCCCTCGGTGCGGATCATCTGATCGGCCATCCGCGCATCCTAACGGCCTTCCGAGTTTCCGACGAATGCTGGTTCAGGTGGTGTAATCAGGATTACGGCCAGGGAATAGGCACGACCCGGCCATCCGTTCTTGCAGGTGCGAGGCTTTGACCAACCAGGAGACCAGGCATGTCCACACTCGACACCCAGATCCTTCCGCTGCTCCCCCTGACGACCGGGGTCGTTCTCCCCGGCATGGTGGTCACCCTGACAATCGAATCCGACGACGCCCGCACGGCCGTCTCGGCCGCCCGGGCCACGGGTGGTGAGCTGCTGCTCGTCCCCCGAGTCGACAGCCGGTACGCGCGGGTCGGCACCGTGGGCAAGGTCGAGGACGTGGGGAGCCTCCCCTCGGGGATGGAGGCCGTGGTCATCCGGGGCCTGCATCGCGCCACGATCGGCGCGGGGGTCCCCGGAACCGGCGACGCCACCTGGGTCCAGGTCGAGCCCTCATCCGACCCGCCGCAGCCGACCCAGCGGGCGCGCGACCTGGCCCGTGAGTACCGGGCCGTCCTGGAAAGCATCGTGGAATCTCGCGGCGTCCCACAGGTCGCAGAGTTCCTCCGCGGCATCCAGGACCCGGGCGCCATGGCCGACACCGCCGGGTACTCGCCGGACCTGTCCTTCGAACAGAAGGTCGAGATCCTGGAGACGCTGGACGTCGAACAGCGCCTGGAGAAGGTTCTGGCGTGGACCCGGGAGGTCCTGGCGGAGCTCAGCCTGAAGGACAAGATCCGTCAGGACGTTCGCGAGGGGATGGAGAAGACCCAGCGGGAGTACCTACTCCGGCAGCAGATGGAGGCGATCAAGAAGGAGCTCGGTGAGGAGGGCGGCGGTGACGTCGTCGCCGAGTACCGGAAGAAGATCGAGGAGTCCGGGATGCCCGAGGGCGCGCGGCGAGAGGCCGAACGCGAACTGGGTCGCCTGGAGCAGATGTCCGAGCAGTCGCCCGAGTACGGGTGGATCCGCACGTACCTCGACTGGATGACTGAGATCCCGTGGAGCGTCCGGACGGAGGACAACCTCGACATCGCCGACGCACGCCGCATCCTCGACGAGGACCACACCGGACTGTCCGACGTGAAGGACCGGATCATCGAGTACCTGGCCGTGCGCAAGCTTCGGCAGGAGCGTGGGCTCGGCGAGGTGACCGGACGCGGGTCCGGGGCCATCCTCACGCTGGTCGGCCCGCCCGGCGTGGGCAAGACCTCGCTCGGCGAGTCGGTCGCCCGCGCGCTCGGAAGGAAGTTCGTCCGAGTGTCGCTCGGCGGCATCCACGACGAGGCCGAGATACGAGGGCACCGGCGCACGTACGTCGGTGCGCTGCCCGGGCGGATCGTTCGCGGCCTGAAAGAGGCCGGGACGAAGAACCCCGTGTTCATGCTGGACGAGATCGACAAGGTCGGCTCCGACTGGCGCGGCGACCCCTCGAGCGCTCTGCTCGAGGTCCTGGACCCGGCCCAGAACCACACGTTCCGGGACCACTACCTGGAGGTCGACCTGGATCTGTCCGAGGTGCTGTTCTTCACCACCGGCAATGTGGCGGAGACGATCCCCGGGCCCTTGCTCGACCGAATGGAGGTCATCCGGATCGACGGCTACACCGAGGACGAGAAGGTGACGATCGCCCGCGACCACCTGCTCCGCCGACAGGTCGAACGGAACGGCTTGCAGGACAACGAGGTCGAGGTGACCGACGACGCGGTTCGCGCGATCGTCGCGGATTACACCCGCGAGGCCGGCGTTCGGAACCTCGAACGCGAGCTGGGGAAGGTCCTTCGCAAGGCGGCCACGAGGATCGCCTCGGGTGAAGCCACGCCGCCGGTCATGGTGGACGCCGCGCATGTCCGCGAGTACCTGGGCCGTCCGAAGTTCTACTTCGAAGCCGGCGACCGCACGAGCGTCCCGGGCGTGGCCACAGGTCTGGCCGTCACCGGCACCGGCGGCGACGTCATGTTCATCGAGGCCAGCCGGATGGACGGCGAGCCAGGCCTGACGCTCACCGGGCAGCTCGGCGACGTGATGAAGGAGTCGGCCGAGATCGCGCTGTCCTATGTCCGCTCACACTCGGCGAAGCTCGGGATCGAGCCGGGGCGGCTGAAGGGTCGGTTCCACGTACACGTGCCCGCGGGGGCGGTTCCGAAGGACGGGCCGTCCGCCGGCGTGACCATGGTCACGGCGCTGGCCAGCCTGCTGGCCGACCAGCCGGTGAAGAGCACGGTGGGCATGACCGGCGAGGTGACCCTGCAGGGCCGAGTGCTGCCGATCGGTGGCGTCAAGCAGAAGGTGCTCGCGGCGCACCGGGCCGGCATCACGGAGGTCATCCTGCCCAAGCGGAACGAGGGCGACCTGGACGACGTGCCGGAGAAGGTTCGCGAGGAGATCGCGTTCCATCCGGTGGAAACCATCGACGAAGTCCTGGCGCTCGCGTTCGAACCGGCCGTGCAGGAGCCGCGCGTCGCAGTGGCGTAGGCTAGCCCCGTGGCGCTCCTCGATCCTCGCAAACGGAAAGACGCGCACGCGGCCAAGCGTCTCCGCGACGAGTTGATCGTCTGGCTCACGACGGTGAGCCCTCAGGGGCAACCGCAGTCATCGCCGGTGTGGTTCTGGTGGGACGGGGACGTGTTCCACGCGTTCAGCCAGCCGCGGCAGCCCAAGCTTCGAAACATCGCCGCCAACCCCGGCGTCTCGCTGCACCTCGAGGGAGGCACGGAAGGAGAGGACGTCGTCGTGTTCGAAGGCAGGGCTGAGGTCCTTCGGGACGGAGAGCCGGCTACCTCGCTCCCCGACTACATCGGTAAGTACCAGCGGCTGATGGCGAACTACGGCTGGTCACCCGAGAGCTTCGCCGCTGATTACGCCGTGCCGATCGTGATCCAACCCACCCGGGTCCGGATCTCCTAACCGACATGCGCGCGCTGGTTGCGGCACCCGGCGCGTCCGGAGGCATCGAGCTCCGCGAGGTTGCCGATCCCGAGCCGGGGCCGAGCCAGGCGCTGGTCGAGGTCCGCGGCGCTTCCCTCAATCGTGGGGAGTGCGTCACGCTTCGGCAGCAGACCGAAGACGGCTGGCGCCCGGGATGGGATCTGTCCGGAGTCGTCGTCCGGCAGGCCGCCGACGGAACCGGGCCGGCCGCCGGGGCTCGGGTCGTTGGATGGGTGAACGGCGAGTCATGGGCCGAGCGGGCGGCAGTGCGGACCGACCACTGCGCCGAGCTTCCCAGCGACCTGACCTTCGACGTGGCGGCCACGCTCCCGGTTGCCGGGCTGACCGCACTGGGGACGCTGGCCCGGCGCGGCGCGCTGCTCGGTACGCGGGTGGCCATCACCGGCGCGGCGGGGGGCGTCGGCCGATTCGCGGTGCAGCTCGCCCATCGTGGCGGCGCCCACGTGACCGCCATCGTGGGACGACCGGAGCGGGCCGAGGGCCTGGCGGAGCTCGGAGCCGATGAGGTGGTGATCGGGTTGGAGCCCCTGGGCGATCCGTTCGATCTCGTCGTCGAGTCCGTCGGCGGCGCGTCGCTCGCGTCGGCGATCCACCGGATCGCGGCGGAGGGCCTCATCGTCTCGATCGGAAACTCGTCTGACGAGGCGACCTCCTTCGACCCTCGCATCCTGTACCGGAAGGGCTCGCCCCGCATCGACGGCTTCTTCGTCACCTGGGAGCTGCTCCACGGGCGGATCGGCTCTGAGGAGCTCTCGTATCTCGCGGCGCTCGCGGCGACAGGCGGGTTGGAGTCCCGGATCGACCTCCGGGTCAGCTGGCGCGATGCCGCAGGGGCCATCGACGCGCTGCTCGAGCGGCGGATCGACGGCAAGGCCGTCCTCACGATCGATTGAGCAAGCCTCTCGTGCTTGATTGAGCCCGCTCTCAAGTGGGGCCCGATCGAGCCCGAACCCTAGCGAGAGCGTGCTCGAGCTGATCGATCTGTCCCGTCGGTACGGCGACGTCGTCGCCCTGGATTCAGTGTCGTTCTCCGTGGCCGAAGGCGAGATGGTCGGGTTCGTCGGCCCGAACGGCGCCGGCAAGACCACCGCGATGCGGATCGCGCTCGGGGTCCTCGAGCCGGATGCGGGTGAGGTCCGGTGGCGGGGCAAGCCGGTCGACGAGCGCGTTCGTCGCCGGTTCGGGTACATGCCGGAGGAGCGTGGCCTCTATCCAAAGATGCGGGTCCTCGATCAACTGGTGTACCTGGCCACGTTGCACGGGCTGGCCCGGAGCGACGCGGCCGCCGAGGCCCTGAGAATCCTCGACGTGCTCGGCGTGGCCGCTCGGTCCCGGGACAGGACCGACGCGCTTTCCTTGGGGAACCAGCAGAGGGTGCAGCTCGCCGCGGCGATGGTTCACCGGCCCGAGGCGCTCGTTCTCGACGAGCCGTTCTCGGGGCTGGATCCCGTCGGCGTGGACGTGCTCTCCGCCGTGCTACGGGAACGGACGGAGGCGGGAGTGCCGGCCCTGTTCTCCAGCCACCAGCTGGACCTGGTCGAGCGCCTTTGCGAATCCGTAGTGCTGATCAACAAGGGCCGCATCGTAGCCGCGGGGCGGATCGCGGACTTGCGCTCGCGCGACCATCGGCGGCTCGTGCGGGTGGAGATCCTTGGGGCTGCCCCCAGTTGGTACACGACGCTTCCGGGCGCGCAGGTGCTCGAGCACCTGGCGGAAGGCGTCGTCCTCGAGCTGTCCGACTCCCTGCGGGAACGTGACGTGTTGGATGCCGCACGGGCTGCCGGTGATGTCCGCCACTTCAGCGTGGTGCAACCTTCGCTGAGCGAGATCTTCCGCGAGGCGGTTCGGTCGTGAGGGTCGAGAGCGATCGCGGGACCTATCGATTGGTGGCGCGGCGGGAGTTCGTCGAACGGGCCCGGGACCGGAGCTTCCTCATCTCCACTGCGATCACCATCGTGGTCCTCGTCGGCTTGATCGTGGTGACGTCCTTGCTGGACAGGGGCACGCGATTCGACCTCGGTGTGGTGGGAGCCGACGCCCGGACGACGGCCGAGCAGGTGGTCGGGGCCGGGAGGAGCCTGGGCTTCGCGGTCACGGTCCGCGACTACCCGAGCCGGCAGCAGGCGGAGGCGGCGGTTCGTGCCGGCTCGGCCGACGCGGTCCTCGTGGGTAGTTCGGGGGTGATCGTGAGGTCCCAGCCTCCCGAGCAGCTCGTGGCGGCGATCCAGGCCGTCTCGATCAAGGACCGGGCCAGGATGGTCCTCGAGGGATACGGCCTCTCTCCGGAGCGGATCGACGACGTCCTGAACGTCCAGCCGCTTCCCGTCAGGGCGCTCGAGCCTGTCGACGAGCGCCGCCGGCAGACCTCTGTCGTAGCGTTCATCGGTGTGCTCGCGTTGTACGGGCAGCTGTTCGCTTATGGGTTCTGGGTGGCATCCGGCGTGGTGGAGGAGAAGGCCTCCCGTGTGGTCGAGGTGTTGCTCGCGACGATCCGCCCGTCTCAACTGCTGCGGGGCAAGATCCTCGGGATCGGAACCCTGGGCCTGTGCCAGCTGATGCTGATCGGCGCGGCCGGGCTGGCGGCGTCGAGCGCCGTGGGCACGCTCCGGTTCCCGGCCGGCGCGCTGTCGGCGATCGGCATCGTCCTCGTCTGGTTCGTGCTCGGATTCTTCTTCTACGCCACGCTGTTCGCCGTGGCAGGATCGATCGTTCCTCGGCAGGAGGACCTTCAGGCCACGATGACACCGCTCAGCATCGTGATCATCGCGTCGTTCTTCATCGGGATCGGCGCGCTCCAGGACCCGTCGTCGACACTCGCGTCGGTCGCCTCATACCTGCCGTTCTCCGCGCCGCTCGTGATGCCGACGCGGATCGTGCTCGGCAGCATCGCGCCGTGGCAGGCGCTGCTTTCTGCCACGATCAGCATCGGGGCCACCTTCGCGCTGATCCCCGTAGCCACCCGGGTGTACTCGGGCGCCGTGCTTCGCACCGGACGTGTCCGCATCCGCGAGGTCCTCCGCGTCGAACGGTGATCAGCCGGCGAGATCGACGCACATCCTTTCGAACACCCGCGAGTGCAGGTCCACATCCTCCGACGTGGTCGCCGGCGACATCAGCGCCATGTTGTGGAACGGCGTGAGAAGGATCCCTCGGTTCAGGGCGTAGAGGTGCGTGAACTGCGCGAGCTCGTGATCGTCGGCCGCCGCAGCCTCACCCCCGGAGCGCGGTGGCGTTGACGTGAACCAGTACTCGGCCCTGCACCCGAGGCGCTGCACCTCCCAAGGCAAGCCGTGCCTCGCGATCGCCTCCCTCACGCCGGCTTCCCACCGCTCGCCCAGCCCGATCATCCGCTCGAACGCCTCATCGGTCAGGATCTGTTCCAACGTGGCCCGCATCGCCGCGAGCGAGAGCGCGTTGCCGGAGAGCGTCCCACCGATCCCGCCCACGTCGGTCGTGGGGAGCGAGTCCATGAACGCCTGGGCTCGCCGCGCCACGTCCTCGGTTATGCCGTAGCAGGCCGCGGGGACGCCGCTCGCGAGGGGCTTTCCGATCGTGAGGAAATCGGGCTGCAGGCCCCACGCCATCGTGGCTCCGCCTGGTCCGGCGCAGATGCAGTGGGTCTCGTCGATCACCAGGTACGTTCCGTGCTCGCGGGTCAGACGACGGAGGGCGTCGTGGAAGCCCGGCTGGGGCAGGACGATCCCGATGTTCGTCAGCGCGGGCTCGGCCAGGACGCAGGCGACGTCCCCGTGAGCCAGGGCCTCCTCCAGGCCGGCCACGTCGTTGAACTCGACCACCCGAGTCGTCTCCGTCGGCTCGACCGGCGGGCCGATGTTGCCGGGGCGGGAGCCCGCGACCCCGTCCTCGATGCTGATGATCGTCTCGTCGACCGACCCGTGATAACAGTAGTTGAACACCAGGATCTTCGGCCGGCCGGTGATGGCCCGGGCCAGCCGGATGGTGAACCGGTTCGCGTCGGTTGCCGTGAGGCAGAACTGCCAGTAGGGGAGCCCGAACCGCCTGGCCATCTCCTCGCCGACCCAGAGGGAATCCTCCGTGGGCAGCATGAGCGTGATGCCCTTGGCGGCCTGCTCCGCGATGGCCTGCACCGCGGCCTTCGGAGCATGCCCGGTCATCCCACCCGTGTCGCCCAGGCAGAAGTCGACGTACGTGTGGCCGTCGACATCGGTGAACCGGGCACCCTCCGCCTCCTGCACGAAGAGGGGATAGGGTCCCGCCCACTCGGTCATCCAAGGCATCGGAACCCCCGCCAGCATCGAGTGCTTCCCCCGTTCGAACAGGTGGCCCGATCGAGGATGCTCGGACACGAAGCGGACGGTCTCCCGGGCCATCAGCTCCCGCAGGACCTCCCGATCGACGATCGCTGCCACGTTCCTCCTCTTTCGGATCCTCGCGGAGCCTTGCGCCTCCTCGTGGCGTTCGTCAAACCCCATCGGTCGGTGGCACGAACGCGAACGTCCCGGGTACGCTGCCGGAAGTCGGGAGGTTGCCATGGCCATGGAAGGCAAACGCACGATGCGGATCGGGCCGACTGTCGGGACTGTCAAGCCGCTCGGGGCTTCCGGCGCTCGTGTGTTGTCTAACGTTCCACTATTCGCCGGTCTGTCGAACAGGGACCTCCGGCGGGTCGCCGGGCTGGCCGAGGAGACCTGGTTCAACCCGGGCCGATTCGTCGTGGAGGAGGGGAAGCAGGGTTCCTCCTTCGCCGTGATCCTGGACGGGACGGCCCGCGTGACGCGGCGCGGGCGGACCGTGCGGAAGCTCGGACCCGGCGACTACTTCGGCGAGCTCGCGCTCCTAACCGGTGGCCCGCGGACCGCCTCGGTGATCGCCGAGACGTCGCTCGACACGATCCGAATCCAGCGGCAGGCGTTCCGAAAGCTCCTGGTGAAGGAGCCCGAAGTCGGTCTGCGGATCATGGCCGGATTGGCTGAGCGCATCGCCGAGTGCGAGCGGCAGCTCCCCGGCTAGCTCTTCCGAGCTCGCGCCGTTCGACCGGCGAGGCTGGGCCGCCTCGAGCTCGTACCGTGAGGACATGGCCAGGCCGAGATCGCTGACGCGACAGAACTTCCGCCACGCCGCATCGCTCGTCTGGCAGGGACGGAACCCGGCAGCCAGGGTCTACGACAGCATCGGGCCGGACTTCTTCCTGGCCCTGGACGAGGGTTGGCTGAACCTGGGGTTGTGGGAAGGGGACGGGACGGATCCCTCCGAGGCCCCTCTTGCTGTTCGTCGCCTGGTCTCGACCCTCGCGGAGCCGCTCCCTCGAGGCGGCGTGGTGCTGGACGTCGGGAACGGCCTCGGCGCGCAGGACGTGGTGATCGCCGAGGTGGTGCGCCCAACGCGCCTCGTCGTCCTGAACATCACGGAATCCCAGCTCCGTGCGGGGCGGCGCCGTCTCGAGGAGGCGAACGCCCAGCCGGTGAACGGCGACGCAACACGGATCCCGCTCCGCGACGAGACCGTCGACGGCGTGATCAGCGTCGAGGCGGCCTTCCATTTCGCGTCCAGATCGCGGTTCTTCGCCGAGGCGTTCCGGGTGCTCCGGCCGGGGGGCGTTCTGTCGATGTCGGACGTCCCGATGAAGCGGCTGCCTCGCCGTCCGGGCGAGCTGGTTGCCGGGCTGACCCAGCTCCGGGTGTGGGGCCTGTCAACTGCGTCCGTCGAGACTGCCGACCGGATCGTCGACCTGGTCGAGGGTGCGGGGTTTCGAGACGTGGAGGCGCGGCTGGTCGGCGAGCGCGTCATCGCCCCCGCACTCGCGTTCGTCCGCCGACGGTTCGACACCGAGTCGGGGAGGGCCCCTGTGATCATGCGCTTGGCCTCGAGGGCCATGCTTTCGCAAGTCGAGCTGCTGTGGCGCCGTGGGCTGGTCGACTACCTGCTCCTTCAGGCGGTCAAGCCGAGGTCGGTGGGCTAATGGGAGCCGACGGCGTGCGTGGTGCATGCTGTTCCCGACCCGCCGGCGGATGAGCACTCGTGTGGGCTGAGGCTCGACCTCTGGGCCTAGATCGTGCCTCCACCGGCCGGCGAGGGGGTCTGACGGCTGGTGGGATGTCGTGCCTCGAGCACTGATCCATTAGCTCGCCGCGTACCTCCTCCGGGCGCAGCGGCCCCTGGGAAGGAGGCA
>JBKPDU010000140.1:0-38174 GCA_046728055.1 Actinomycetota bacterium
GGCTTGCTGGAGGATCTCGCGAGAACCGTCCGTCGAACCACCGTCGACGGCCACCACGCCGAGCCGGGGATGCGTCTGACGAGCCAGGGAGCGGAGGCTCTCCCTCAGCCAGCGAGCTCCGTTGCTCACCACCAGCACCACGAGGACGCTCGGGGTGCGGACGGCGTCGGCTACCGGAGAGCGATCGGCTGTCGTGGTAACCATCGGATGCGCGTGCGCGGCGCGCAGCCTAGCACGCGGCGGGCTCCGAAAACCGAGGAAGGGGGGCGACGATGCGCCCCCCTTCCCGGAGAAAACGGATGAAGCCGCAGGCTACCTCTTCGCGGCGGTCCGCTTCTTCGCCGTCGACGGCTTCGCGGTCCGCCTCTTCGACGTCCGCTTCCTTGCCGTAGTGGTCTTCTTCGCTGTGCTCCGCCGCTTCGCGGTCCGCTTCTTCGCCGCCGGCTTGCGCGCCGCGGTCTTTCTCTTCGCGGTCTTCCTCTTCGCGGTCTTCCTCTTCACGGTCCGCTTCTTGGCCGTCTTCTTCGCGGCCGTCTTCCTCTTGGCGGTGGATCTCTTCTTTGCGGGAGACATCGGTCACCCCCTTTCGATGCTCATGACGCCATACGCTTCAGGCGTCGCCGTTCCCGCTCGCTCATCCCTCCCCACACCCCGTACCGCTCGTCGCGGCGCAGGGCGTAGTTGAGGCACTCGATTCGAACGGGACAGTCAGCGCAGATCCGCTTGGCCTCCCTCGATGACCCTCCCTTCTCGGGGAAGAAGATCTCGGGATCGTGCTCTCGGCAGCGGGCCCGCTCTTGCCAGGGGATGTAGTGATGCACCGCTCTCTCCCCCCGCAAATCACACACCTGTGATTCTGAGGGATTCCTCCCCTCCTTGACAAGAGGGAATTCCTCATTTGTTGGTGCACCTCCACATAACGTCTCCCAGACCGAAATGTTCGACAGGGAAGCGGCAGGTTGCAAGGCATTTTGGACAGAATTTTGCCCGTCAACCCCATTTACTAGGTAGGTCAAGGTGATTGACGGAATACGCGATTTCGAGGGGTTTTAAACCGGCGCGGATGCTGCGAGCTCGATCGGATCGACGATCCGCGGAGTGTTGAAACGATTGCGCTGCACCCGTCCGTACGTGGTCGTGCGCTCCGCGGGGATGCGACCGATGGCCCGGATCGCTTCCTCGAACTGCGATGGCTCCATGCGGATGCCCCATTCCGCTCCGGCCATCCGACTGATCGTCTCTTCCATCAGCGTCCCGCCGAAGTCGTTCGCCCCTCCCTGAAGGATCATCTGACACGCCTCGATGCCCATCTTGACCCACGAGACCTGAACGTTGGGGATCGCACCGTCGAGCAGGATCCGGGCCACCGCGTGCATCTGTCGGTTTTCCACAATCGTGGGGCCGGGCCGTGCACGTCCCGCGAGATAGATCGGAGCGTTCTGGTGGACGAACGAGAGCGGCACGAACTCGGTGAAGCCACCGGTGTCCTCCTGGATCCTGCGGATCCGACGGATGTGGAAAACCCAGTGAGGCGGCGCGTCCACGTGCCCGAACATGATGGTCGACGAGGATCGGAGGCCGAGTGAGTGCGCGGCCCTGACGATCTCCTCCCACGTATCGGCGGGGAGTTTGCCCTTGGTCAACACCCAACGCACGTCGTCGTCGAGGATCTCGGCGGCGGTCCCCGGGATGGTCCCCAATCCGCGGTTCCGGCACTCCTGGAGGAACTCGCCGAAGCTCACACCCAGCTTCGTGCTGCCGTTCAGGACCTCCATGGGACTGAACGCGTGGATGTGGATATCTGGAGCGGCCGCCTTCACCGCGTCGAGTAGATCGAAGTAGAACGACCCCGGGAGGTCCGGGTGGATCCCGCCCTGCATGCACACCTCGGTGGCCCCATGATCCCGCGCCTCGCGGGTTCGGTCCGCCACTTCCTCGAGGGTCAGCGTGTAGGACTCGGGATCCACCTCCCGCTGCGCGAAAGCGCAGAACCGGCATCCCACGTAGCAGACGTTGGTGAAATTGATGTTGCGGTTCACGACGTAGGTGATCTCGTCGCCCACCGCCTCTTCCCGCAACCCGTCGGCCACGCCGCACACCGATTCCAGCGCCGGCCCGTCCGCCTGGAAGAGCGCGAGCGCCTGAGTGTCGGTGATGGGCCGGTGCCGCTCCGCCCGTCGCAAGGCCGCCTTGACGTCGGCATCGATCCGGGCCGGGACCACCTTCCGGCGGGCCCACGACCTGGTGACCTCGTTGTCGAGCACCTCGAAGTCCCCGTACACGGCGACGGCGTCCTGGCGCAGGCCCGCCGCAGGACCCTTGGCGAAAGTGAGATCGATCGACCGGGGTTTCCACTGGATGTCCGGGTCCTGCCAGGCGATGGACCGCGACAGGGTGTCCGGGGCAGCCAGGCCGTCGGCACCCATGAGCGTCTCGACCGGCCGACGCATCTTCGCCCCGAGGTAGGGGTCGGGACGAAGCGCGAACTCCGGGTAGATGGTCAGCCGCTCCCTCAGCTCCAGGCCCCGCTCGGCGGTCCGGGTCGCCAGGACGTCGAGGTTCGGCCACGGCTTCTCAGGATTCACGTGGTCGGGCGTCAGCGGCGACACCCCTCCCCAGTCGTTGATCCCGGCATCGAGCAGCCGGAGCTGCATCCCCTCGTCCGAGAGGTTCGGCGGGGCCTGGACGTTCATCCGAGGTCCGAGGAGAACCCTTGCGGTGGCCACCGCCGCCAGGAACTCCTCATCCTCTGGCTCCCTGGCCCGGCGCATGGCCGTCCCCGGTTTGGCCCGGAAGTTCTGGACGATGACCTCCTGCACGTGCCGGTACCGGCGATGGAGGTCCCTGATGGCGAGCAGCGACTCGGCCCGCTCTCGATATGTTTCCCCGATCCCCACGAGGATCCCGGTGGTGAAAGGGATGGCCAGTCGGCCGGCATCCTCGATGGTTCGCATCCGAACGGCGGGGACCTTGTCCGGAGAGCCGAAGTGAGGCCCGCCCTTCTCCGAGAGACGATCCGATGACGTCTCGAGCATCAGACCCATCGACGCACTCACATGCTTCAGTCGGGCCATCTCCTCCCAGCTCATCACGCCGGGATTCAGGTGCGGCAGGAGTCCGGTCTCCTCGATGACCCGGATGGCCGCCGCCCGCACGTAATCGAGCGTGGAGTGGTACCCCCGCGCAGCCAGCCACTCACGCGCCACCGGGTAGCGCTCCTCCGGTCGGTCGCCCAGGGTGAACAAGGCCTCCTTGCAGCCGTGCGTCCTGCCGGCCTCGGCGATGGCCACGACCTCCTCGAGAGAGAGGAACGGCCGGTCCAACTTCGCGGGCGGCTTGGCGAACGTGCAGTAATGGCAGTGATCCCGGCAGAGCATCGTGAGTGGGATGAACACCTTGCGCGAGTACGTGATGGTGGAGCCGTGGCCGAGCTCGCGGAGGCCCGATGCCACCAGCATCAGCCGGTCCAGGTCCCGTCCCCGCGCCGCGACCAGGCCCTCGGCCTCGTCGACCGACAGCGTCTTCCCGGCTTCCGCCCGTGACAGTGCTCGGCGGGTGAGCGCTTCGGGTGGGCGGGACGAGCGATTGAGCCGGGTCCGCCGGGGGGTCGCCTCCGCCATCGCGAGCGAGCCTACTACGCTATTCGCGATGCGAGTGACGGCGCTGGCGGGTGGGATCGGCGGGGGGAAGTTCCTGCGAGGACTGGTCCGCATCGTCGGCCCCGAGCACATCACCGTGGTGGTCAACACCGGCGACGACGTGCAGATGCACGGGCTCCACGTGTCGCCGGATCTGGACTCGGTGACCTACTGGCTGTCAGGAGCCATGGACCGCGAGCGCGGGTGGGGCCGTCGGGACGAGACGTTCCGGGCCACCGAGGAGCTCAGCCGGTTCGATCCCGAACAGGCCTGGTTCAACCTCGGTGACCTCGACCTGGCCACCCACTTGTACCGGACGAACCTGCTCCGAGCGGGCGCCACGTTGTCCGACGCGACGGCGCTCGTTGCCCGCCGGTTCGGTGTGGCCTCCAGCATCCTGCCGATGAGCGACGACCCGGTTGCCACGCGCGTCCTCGTGATCGCAGACGGAGAGACGTTGGACATGCACTTCCAGGAATACTGGGTCAAGCGCAAGGCCCGCGATGAGGTCAAGGCGATCCGGTACGACGGTGTCGACGCCGCCCGCCCCGGGCCGGGTGTGCTCGAGTCGATCGAGGCCGCCGACGTGATCGTGCTGTGCCCCTCGAACCCCATCGCGTCCCTTCTGCCCATCCTGTCCGTGCCCGGCATCGGACGCGCCGTGGCCGACCGTCGGGATGTTTCGGTCGGCGTCTCGCCGATCGTCGGCGGGGCGCCGCTCGCCGGCATGGCCGACAGGTTGATGCCGGTGGCGGGGTACGCCGTGACGGCGCTCGGAGCTGCGGAGTGCTACCGCGGACGGCTCGCCGGGTGGGTGGTCGATCGTGTCGATCGTGGGCTGGCGCCCCGCATCGAACGCGAGGTTGGCGTTCGGGTCGCGGTCACCGACACGGTGATGACCGACGACGCGAGGGCCGAGAGCGTGGCCCGCGAGGCTCTCGAGCTGATGCGGTGAGCATGGGTATCGAGATCATCCCGGTCGAGGCCGTCGGAGAGGTCCGGCCCGGCGACGATCTCGCGACGCTCCTTGGACCGAAGCTCGCGGAGCTCGGAGTTCGCCACGGCGACGTCGTCGCGGTCACCCAGAAGATCGTGTCGAAGGCCGAGGGCCGGATCGTCCCGGCCGGGGACGAGGGCCGGTGGAGGTGGGCCGAACGAGAGTCCCGCCGCATCGTGGCTCGTCGGGGCGATCTGATCATCGCCGAGACTCGGCACGGGTTCGTCTGCGCCAACGCGGGCGTCGACGCGTCGAACGTCGAGCAGGGATTCTTGACCCTGCTTCCGGAGGACCCGGATGGGTCGGCCGAGTCGATCCGCAAGGGCCTCGAGCAGTCGCTCGGGATCTCCGTCGGGGTGGTGGTCACCGATACGTTCGGGCGCGCCTGGAGGCGCGGCGTGGTGAACGTGGCCATCGGATGCGCGGGGCTTCCCGCCATGATCGATCTTCGGGGAATGCCGGACCAGCATGGCACGATCCTCGAGGCCACGATCGTGGCACTGGCCGACGAGTTGGCCGCGGCGAGCGGGTTGGTGATGGCCAAGGCCTCGCACATCCCCGCCGCGATCGTGCGCGGCGTCACCCCGGGCGCCCCGGCGTCACCGGCGGCCGACCTCGTGCGCCCTGCCGAGGAGGACCTGTTCCGGGAGTCGCCGCTCCTGTCGATCTCGGCGCGGCGCACCATCCGGAGCTTCGGCTCCGGGGCGGTGCCCCGCGAAGCGGTGGAGGAGGCGGTCCGGGCCGCGTGCACCGCGCCGGCCCCGCACCACACGCGTCCCTGGGCGTTCACAGCTCTCGACGGCAAGCCGGCGAAGCGTGCCCTGCTCGCGGCGATGGCACAGGCATGGAGGGAAGACCTGGAACGCGACGGCGTCGCGGAGAACGTCATCATGCGCCGGATCGACCGGAGCGACGCGGTGCTCGGCACGGCTCCGGTGCTCATCGTGCCGTGGATCCGGTTCCAGGGCGCCCACGGCTACCCGGACGAGGAGCGGGCTCGCGCCGAGCGGGAGATGTTCCTGCTGTCGGGTGGCGCGGCCATCCAGAGCCTCCTGCTGGCCCTCCACGCCCAGGGGATCGCATCGTGCTGGATCTCGTCGACCTTGTTCTGCC
This sequence comes from Actinomycetota bacterium, assembly GCA_046728055.1. Classification (GTDB taxonomy): domain Bacteria; phylum Actinomycetota; class UBA4738; order UBA4738; family HRBIN12; genus AC-69. The sequence continues at coordinate 5,749 of JBKPDU010000140.1, forward strand.
AGGACGAGACCCGAGCGGTCCTGTCGATGGGCGACGAGTGGTTCCCCCTCGGCGCCGTTGCTGCCGGTCCCATGCCGCCCGGCGCTCCGCAGCCCCGACCGCCCCTGGATCTTCGCGAACACCTTCGCTTCGCCTGATCGGAAGATGCGCGGGCCTGGGAGCCGTGCTCCCGGGCCCGCCCCACTCGCCTGTGTCGTATCAGGCCAACAGGCCGCGCACGAAGTACCAGACGAAGATCGCCGAGACCAGGTACATGAGCCAGTGGACCTTGTCCCACCGTCCCCGAAGGACCTGGATCATCACGTACGAGATGAAGCCGGCGCCCACACCGTTCGTGATGCTGAACATGAACGGCATGACGATCATCGTGAGGAGCGCCGGAATGCCGATCGACGCGTCCGCCCAGTCGATCTCCCTCACCATGGTCATCATGAAATAGCCCACGATGATCAGCACGGGTGCCGTTGCCTCGGGCGGGATGACCCCAGCCAGGGGCGAGAAGAAGATCGACAACAGGAAGAGCACACCGACCACGACGGCCGTCAAGCCGGTTCGCCCTCCCTCCGACACCCCGGCAGCGCTCTCGATGTACATCGTGTTCGATGAGGCGGATGCGGCGCCTCCGGCCGCGGCGGCGAGCGAGTCGACGAACAGCACTCGGTTGATGCCGGGCAGCCTCCCCCGCTCGTCCAGCTGCCCGGCCTCGCCGCGGATCCCGATCACGGTCCCCATCGTGTCGAAGAAATCCGGCGCATGACCGACAGGATGAGCGCCACGGCCGTAAGGAACGGCACCACGTCGAACACCCCGGTGATCGAGAAGTTCCCCAGCAGGTCGAAGTTGGGCGTTGACACGACCTCGTCCGGAACTTGCCCGACGCCCGGGCCTACAGATTCCCAGATGGCCGAGTTGCCCCAGATCTCGTTGATCACGATCGACAGGACGGTCGTGAAGAGGATCCCGATCAACAGGCCTCCACGCATCCTCCTCGCGACGAGCCCGGCGAATGCGGCCCCCAGACGACCCCACCGCACCCTCATATCCTGTCGAACGTGTCTCGGCGCAGGAAAACCCCCGGGTACATTGCGGGAGGACTGGGATTCGACCCCAGGAGTGGGTTGCCCACTAACGATTTTCAAGACCGACATCAGGATTCGATCTCTCGACACCCGATCCTAAGCGGGCTCATCAACGAGTACCGAACGGCGGCGTGACGATCGAGTTTTCGCACCTGACGGGTACTGCAAAGAAGGGCACCTCGAAATCCGGCTCAGCCTGCCTCACGATGAATTGAGGAAGCGACGAAACCGCAGGTAGCGCGGTTCTGATGTGCATCATGTACGTTCCCGGGCGGGCGCCGACAGGATCCACACGAGTTGAGGAGGGCTTTGAGCTGGTATTTCGTGTCCCAAGGACGAAATCGCCTTCACAACGTCCTCCGCGGTGAAGGACGCCACGCGCGTGCAAGACCACACCGGCCAGACCGAGACCATGGAGCCCGAGCGGCTCTAGGCTGGCCACCGAGAGCGGCACAGCCCGAGCAGCGGATTATGAGTCCGCTGCCCCGGTTTCGCTACCAGCGGAAACAGGGGCGAAAGTGCCTCCGAGCTGCGGTTTTTCTCCCGGTCGCGATGGGTCATTTCCGGTCGTTTCCCGTGCACTCACGGCCCCAATGCGGCCCCAGATTTGCCGATCCAGGCGGCTGTTGAGGTTCGATTCCGAGCCGCGACTCGAGCGATGGACCCATGCTTCATCCTGCCGGAGAGTTCCTCCTCGCGGCGTGACTGGCGGATCACAAACACGGAGGCGCGCATGCCCTCCACGAGGCACGAGGACTGCCCGAGCCGACCAGCGGCGATGGCTTCGCGAGTTCCTCTGTCCTCATTGCGATCCAACCTCTCGCGTTCCGGAAGCGGCAGCGGTCCGATCTCGGCCCTCGACCGTCCGCCTGCGGTCGGGGAGCCGGTCGGCTCAGGTGGGGTTCCCGGCGTACGACTCAAGTGAGTGCAGATATCTGTCCCTGTCCTCGCGCGCTAGCCAGCTGAGGGTGATAGCGTTGCGGGCCAGCTGCACGATCTCGTCGCGCGTCAAGTTCACTGCTTCCTGCACGGCGATTAAGTTCTCGTTCATGTAGCCGGTGAAATAGGCGGGGTCATCGGAGTTGATCGTGGCTCGCACGCTCTGGTCGAGCAAACTCTTGATCTCGCTCGCTTTCAGCCCGTCGGTAACGTAGCTATTCGAGATCGGGCAGACGGTCAGGCCGAGATGCCGGCTGTTGATCTCTTTGATCAGCGCCGGGTCCTCGAGCGCGTTGACGCCGTGGTCGATTCTCTCCACCCTGATCTGGTCGAGGCACTGCCAGATGTGCTCGACGGAGTTCTGTTGATCAACGTCGCAATGCATCGTCAGGCGGTAGCCCTCGCTTCTGGCCCGAGCGAATACGTCTTTGAACTTCACAGGCGGGTTGTTCTTCTCATCCGAGTCCAAGCCAACCCCGACGATCCAATCCTTGAACGGCAATGACTGTTCGAGCGTATCCATGGCCGACTCTGCGGTTAGGTCTCGCAAGAAGCACATGATCAGTTGGCTCTGCAAACCAAACGATGCCTCAGCATCCTGCTGAGCGCGGCGGAAGCCCTCGATGACCGTCGCGAATGGAATGCCGCGCGTCGTATGGGCCTGAGGATCGAAGAAGACCTCGGCGTAGACGACGTTCTGGGAGCGAGCCTTCCGGAAGTACGCCATTGCGAGGTCGTAGAAGTCGCGCTCGGCGAGGAGGACGCTCATACCCTCGTAGTAGACGGCGAGGAACGACGGGAGATCGGCGAAGCGGTAGGCAGCGCGCATCTCCTCAACCGAGCCATAGGGAAGATCCAGCCCGTTGCGGCCAGCCAGCTCGAACTTCAGCTCGGGCTCCAACGTGCCTTCAAGATGCAAGTGCAGCTCGGCCTTCGGCATTCGCTCGATGAAGGGCGCCAGTTCGCTCATCCTCGCCCCTGGGGGTACAGACATTGGCGTCATACCACTTCTCGGTGGTATTGGTGGATCATGCCTGTGGGGTGCAATTATTCAGCTCACCGCCCTGATCTGCGGGTTCGGGGCTCCAGCGGTGCGCGGGCTTGGTCTGCGGGGACGCCACCGGAGTGGACCATTGCCGGGCTGCCGCGGATCGGACCAGCAATTCGCCCACATTTGGCGGTCCTCTCCACTCATGCCCTCGTGCGTCACGATGGTCTTGCCGGCGGCACGAGATGCAGGCTCCGCGCAGGACACTACGGCCTTCCCCATCGACGAGAACCGTGCATGCGCCGCAGGACCCTTCCGGCGCACAACCGTCCTTAGACGGACGTGATCTCGCATCCCTCGCGGGAGCTCCAGGAGGCTGGCCCCCTCCCGGACCTCGACCGACATGGCTTCGCCGTTCAGCGTGAATTCCATGTATCAGGCCCCCAGCGGCGGCCGCCTACGCCACCCGAGCCTGCTCCGGCTTAACAATCTGTCAACGGAGGCAAAACTCAGTCGGGGATGACCCTGGTACCGGTCTGGCCCGCGAGCGCCATCTCCACGCTCTCGGGATTCGTGATGATCGCCTCTCCGCCGCCTCGCTCCAGGTACCAGATCACTGCCTGGATCTTGGGAGCCATGCTGCCTTTCGCGAAGTGGGTTCCCTCGTCCAGGTACTGCCTGGCTTGAGAGAGGGTCATCCTGTCGAGCCATTCCTGATTTGGCTGGCCAAAGTTCAGGGCCACCCTCTCCACGGCCGTGCTGATGAGGAAGAGCTCAGCGCCGATACGGTTGGCCAACAGCGAGGACGCGTAGTCCTTGTCGATGACCGCCGCCACGCCACGTAGGTTGCTCTCCTCGTCCGCAACCACCGGGATCCCTCCACCCCCGACGGTGATGACGACGAACCCGTCGGCGATCAAGCTTCCGATAGCTTCCTCCTCGACGATGCGCAGGGGCAATGGTGAGGGAACGACCCTGCGCCATCCGCGGCCGGCGTCCTCCATCACCGCCCACCCCTCCTCGTCGCGGCGCTGGATGGCCTTCGCCTCGTCCATGTATGACCCGATCGGCTTCGTGGGGTTCTGGAACGCAGGATCGTCTCCGGCCACCTCGACCTGGGTGACCACCGTGACGGCGTGTTTGTCCATTTCCATCTGACGGAAGTCGTTCTGGAGGTTCTGCTGGAGCGCGTAGCCGATGGCTCCCTGGCTGTCGGCCCCGCAAACGTCTAGCGGCACCTCGTGCAGCTCGTGCGCAGCGAGCTCCGAACGACGGAGGATGAAACCGACCTGCGGGCCGTTGCCGTGGCCGATGGCCACGTCCCAGCCGTCCTGGATCATCGAGGCGATGTGCCAGCAGGTCTCCCCGGCCGCGACGTACTGATCGCGCACGGTCTGGTGCATCTTGTCTTTGATCAACGAGTTCCCGCCGATCGCGACTACTGCCCTCTTCCCTGCCATGGGGCGCTCAGCTCATGGTCAGCGCCATGACCGCCTTCTGACCGTGCAGGCGGTTCTCGGCCTGCTCGTACACGACCGACTGGCGCCCGTCGATGACGGCGTCCGCGACCTCCACGTTGCGGTCGGCCGGGAGAGGGTGCATGTAGATCGCGTCGGCATCGGCCATCGCCATTCGCCGCTCGTCGGCGATCCAATCCTTGTACCGATCGATGATGCGGGCGCCCTCTGCTTCGTCTGCGGTCGTGAGCAGCGCCCCCCCAGCTCTTCGCATGGTGGTCTGTGGAGCGGACCTAGGGTGCGGCGGCCCCGATCGAGATGCGCGCCCCAGGTCGGCCCGGTATCCTTCGACCGGTCAACAGAATGTAGTAGAGGAGCGGCCGGGAACGCAATCGGGGGAAAGGCGGTGAGCGGCGTGCCGACCGGGGGAGCCGACACGACGATCCAGGAAGACTCCCTGCAACCATCGGAGTCCTTGGTCGAGCCGGGCTGGTGGCGGCGGCGAGGCAGGCCCGATCCATGCACCTTCTCTCCCAAGGAGTGGGAAGCGCTTTCGGGCTTCTGGTATCCGGTCGCCTGGAGCTCCGAGGTCGGAGCCGAGCCTCACGGGGCGACGCTCCTGGACGAGGACCTCGTGATCTACAGGACGTCGGCCGGCGTTGTGGTGGCCAGGGACCTGTGCCTCCACCGGGGCTCGCGCCTGACCCTTGGGTGGATCCAGGGCGAGGAGCTCGTATGCGGCTATCACGGCTGGCGATACAGCACCGAGGGACGGTGCACAAGGATCCCTTCGCAGCCCGCAGACCGCAAGATCTCGCCGCGTGTGCGGCTGTTCACGTACCCATCCGTCGAGCGATACGGGATCGTCTGGACGTGTCTGTCGGACGAGCCGAAGAACGAGCTCCCCCACTGGCCCGAGGCCGAAGATTCGAGCTATCGGTGGCTTAACCTGCCCCATCAGGACTGGGCGACCTCCGCGGCGCGCCAGGTCGAGAATTTCTTGGACATCTCCCACTTCTCGTTCGTCCATCGGGAGACGTTCGGGAATCCGGACAGGGCTGAGATGGAGGACTTCGACGTCGAGATCACCCCGAGCGGGCTGCACTACGACTACAACTACGTCGCGAGCAACCCGGATTTCTCCGGGCTGGGCGGCGCACCAACGATCTTGCGGCTGATGACCTATGACGTAACGCTCCCGTTCAGCGTGAGGCTGGTCATCCACTACCCGGAGAAGGGGGAGGGTGCGAAGCACGCCATCTTCAACAGCGCATCCCCGGTCTCCGCCAAGCGGATGCGGGTCTTCTTCTTCATCGCAAGGAACTTCGACCACGCGCAGCCGGCCGAGGAGCTGCTTGCTTGGGAGGCGAAGATCGTGGGCGAGGATCGGCCGGTCGTGGAGAGCCAGCGGCCCGAGGAGCTGCCACTCGATCTTCAAGAGGAGCTTCACGTCCAATCCGACCGCATGACGATCGCTTATCGCAAGGAGCTGACCAAGCTCGGCCTGGGCCCCTGGTACACGCGGTAGTCGTCGACCGACAGATCCCTCAGCGTTCCTCGCGGAAGTAGGGCTGGGCCAGCGCAGCCGGACCGACCGACGACCGCACCTTGACCCCGAAGCGGCTGAGCGCCGCCGGCACGACTATCAGGGCGAGCGTCACGACGTAAGGGAGCATCGAGAGTATCGAGCTCGGGATCCCCCAGTGCTGCTGCTGGGCGATGAACTCCAGCGAGATCATCGCTCCAAAAAGGAGGGCACCGAACACGAGAAGGGATGGCCGCCAGGCGGCGAAGATGACCACCGCCAGGGCGACCCAACCGCGACCCCTCGCGACGTCCGGCGACCAAGCATGTGTGAAGGAGAGCACCAGAAATGCTCCTCCTGCTCCAGACAGAGCTGAGCCCAGCGTTGTGTATAGCAGCCGCATACCCATGACGTTAATGCCTGCGGCGTCCGCCGCGGCCGGATTCTCCCCCACCGCGCGGAGGTTCATGCCGTGACGGGTCCGGAACAGCAGGATCGTCACGAGGATCGGCAGGACCACATAGCTCAGGTAAACGATGATGTCGTGGTTGAGCAGCGTCGCGCCGATCCGCTGGACGATCCCGTCGCCGCTGATCCCGAACAGACTCGTGAACCGGTTCACGACCGGGCTCCCCTGATAGTCGTTCCCCAGCTCATTCGAAAGCCCAACGCCGATCAGCACCACGGCCAGGCCGGTGAGGATCTGGTTGGTGCGAACGACCACCACCGATGTCGCGAATATCAGGCCGAGTAGCCCGGCAGCTGCCATCCCCGCAAGCAACGCAACCCAGGGGCTGCCGACAGTCTCAGCCACTATCACGGCAGCTACTGCTCCGATGCCGATGAGCCCCTCCTGGCCCAGGTTGAGCACGCCCACCCGCTCGGACAGCAGCTCGCCCATGCCCGCGAGGACGACCACCGTGCCGGCGTCGATCGCCGTGCGAAGGGATGCGAGGAGGATCCTCATGGAGGCGCGCCCTTCGAGCCCGACGCGGAGGCCACCCTGGGACGGAGTACGAGCCGGTAACGCGAGGCCACCTCTCCGACGGCGATCCCGACCAGGACGATGCCATAGATGGCCAGCACGATGTACACGGACAGGCCGAGGAACGTCAGGGCGATACCCGAGCGCAGCAGCAGGGCGACGAACAGGCCGCCCGCCACGAGCCCCACGAACGAGGCTCCCGCCAGCGCTGCCACGATGAAGCCGGACAGCCCGTACGCGTTCGAGATCGTGGACTGGAGCCGGAAGGTCGCGCCGCTCAGGTGCACCATCCCCGAGATGCCGGCGATCGCGCCGGAGAGCAGCATCACGCTGAGGATCCTTCGTCGGACGGCGATGCCTGCGAATTCGGCCGCCCGCGGGTTCCCACCCACCATGTCGACCTCGTATCCCCACCGCGTGTAGCGGAACACGATCCAGAAGAACACCGCGAGGATGAGGGGAAGGAGGAAGCCGACGTGCATGACTATGGACCCCGGCAGGGTCGGCAGGGTGGCGCCCACCTGGGGCGTGGCCCGTACGACCTCGGCCTCGCGGTCCCTCCAGGGACCGATGGAGAAGTACGCCACCCACTGGATGGCCACGAAGTTGAGCAGGAGCGTCGTGATGATCTCGTTCACGTTCCACCACGCCCGCGCGATCGCGGGGATCAGGATCCACGCCGCCCCCCCCGCCGCCCCGGCAACGGCCATGAGGAGAAGGAGAATCGGATCCGGAGCATCCACGTAGATGCCCACCCCGGCCGCCGCCCACGCGCCCATGTAGAACTGCCCCTCCACCCCGATGTTCCACAGGCGCATGCGCAGCGGGATGGCCACCGCAACGGCGTCGATCAGGATCGGGGTCGCGAGCACGGCCGTGGACTCCAGCCCGAAGCGATTGCCGAACGTGGCCCGAAAAACCTCTCCCGCCAGGCTCGGCGCGGATCGCCCCGTCAGCTGGAGCAGCACGCCAGCGAGTGCGAGAGCCCCTAAAAGTCCGATCAGGCGGCCAAGGGCGGCTGTACGCGTCTCGACGCGGAGCTTGCGCTCGAGCCGAACCCTGGCCGCCCCCGCGCCCTCAGCGCCTGTTGCGATTATGCGTTCACCTCCGGCGATCCGGCAGGCGCTATGTGACCGCCCATGAGGAGCCCGACGCGCTCGCGGTCGGCGGTCCCACGCCGGAACTCTCCGACGATGCGCCCTTCGTACATGACCGCGATCCGGTCGCTGATCTCGAGTATCTCGTCGAGGTCCTCGGAGATGAGCAGCACTCCGCAGCCAGCGGAGCGACGATCGATGAGCGACCGGCGGACGTCCTGCGCCGCGTGGACGTCGAGCCCGCGGGTCGGCTGGTTGGCGATGAAAACCCGCTCGGCTACGAGCGCCTCCCGGCCGGCGATGAGCCGCTGCTGGTTCCCGCCGGACAGGTGGCCGACCGGGGAATGGATCGAACGGGTCTGGACCCGGGCGGCAGCGACCAGCCGGCGGGCGAAGTCTGCGATCTGTGTACGTCTCAGAGCGATTCGACCCGAATGCTCGGACCTCCAGTAGTTCCGGAGCACGGCATTGTCCCGTACCTGAGCGGGCCTGATCAGGCCAACTCCGAGGCGATCCTCGGGGATGTGTCCCACTCCCGCGTCCGTAAAGGCACGGGGTGATGACCCCGTGAGGTCGACGCCCTCGACCATCACTCGCCCCGAGGCCACACCGCGGAGTCCCGTGGCCACGTCCGCGAGCTCGGTCTGCCCGTTTCCAGAGACCCCCGCGATGCCGACGATCTCCCCGGCGTGGATGGTCAGGTCCACGTCGCGGAGCGAAACGACCCCACGATAGCCCCGCGCGGTGACGCCCTTGATCTCAAGGGCCGGACGGTCGCTCACCTCTGCACGACCCACCTCTTCGAACTCACGTTCCTCTCCGGTCATGAGGCGGGCCAGCTCTCGGGCAGTTGCCCCTGCGGTCGATCGTGTGATGACCCGGATGCCGTCCCGAAGCACAGTGATCCGATCCGAAACCTCCAGAACTTCGTTCAGCTTGTGGCTTATGAAGACGACCGTGCGCCCATCGGCTACAAGCCCGCGGATCACGGAGAATAGATCTCTGGCTTCATGTTCCGTCAGGACGGCCGTCGGTTCATCCAGGATGAGGATCCGAGCCCCGCGCGCCAGCGTTCGAAGGATCTCGACGCGCTGTTGCTCGCCGACCGACAGCTGCCAGATTTCGGCCGTCGGATCCACGTGCAGGCCCATTTCGTCCATGACCCGCTTGCTGCGAGCAACGAGCTCCCGCCTGGTGATGAGCTCCGGCGTGTCTCGCCAGCCGAGGTGGATGTTCTCCGCCACGGTCATGGGGTGGATGAGCCTGAAGTGCTGGTGCACCATCCCGATCCCGGCATCGATCGCCTGGGCAGGGGACCTGAAATGATGCTCGACGCCCTCGACCAGCACGGTCCCGGTGTCGGCCCGGTAGATCCCTGCCAGAACGTTGCTCAGCGTTGTCTTGCCGGCGCCGTTCTCACCCAAGAGGGCATGCACTTCGCCACGCGCGAGCTCGAGGTCGACATTGTTGAGTGCCAACACCTCGTCGAAGCTCTTCGTGATGCCCCGAGCCTCGACGACGAGCTCGCCGGGCGCGGTGGGCGCCCGCATTGCAGATCCCGCGTTTCGCTCTCCAGGTGCCGTCCTAGACGACACCCCTCACGCCCTCGAGCCCCCAATCGATGGCGTAGGCCTCGACAGGGGTGAGCGTCTGCCCCTCAGCGACGCGCTCCATTCCCTGGTCGTCGACGAGGGGACCGATGTACGGCGTGGGGGCCTCTCCCAGGTCCGCCTCCGCGGTTGCGACGGCGTCCTTCACCTCCTGAGGCACCTTGTCCCCCCACTCCCCAAGGCTAAGCGGCAGGAGCCGGACCTCGTCCTGAGAGGTCCAGGTTCCTTCCAGGACAGCTGTGGCTTGCTCGACGTAGAAGTCTCGCCAGTCGAGCTCGTACGTGTTCACGTACGCGTTGGGGCCGAACTCCCGGATGTCGGTGTTCCAGCTGGCGCCCCACACGCCACGCTCCTCGCAAACCTCCAGGAACGATGGCTCGTCCATCACCGAGAAGACGAAGTCGACTCCGCCGTCGATGAGCGCGTTGGTCGCCTGGGTGGCCTTCTGTGGATCGAAGAAGGAGCTGATCATGACTGCCTGGACGGTGGCGTTTGGATTGATGGTCCGTGCGCCGAGCAGCATGGGGTTCACGTCGTTCCATGCAGTGGCGGTGGGGAAAGCTCCCACGTAGCCGAGCTTGCCATTCTCCGAGAGCACGCCGCCGGCCACGCCCAAGAGGTAGTTGGGCCTGGCGTGCTCCACGTAGTACGCGTACAGATTGTCCGTGTACGTGTGGCCGTCACACTCGAGGAACGCGACTTCGGCGTGCCTAGCTGCCACGTCCGAGAGGAAGTTCGCGTACTCGGTGTTCGCTATAACGAGCTGGTTCCCGGAGGCAAGCTGTTCGAACGTCTGGCTGGCTTCCGCGGAGATCGGAACGTTCTCGACGATAGACGTAGTGACCCGATCTCCGAGTGCGGCGTCCACCGCTTCTCGACCCTGGTTGTGTGTGAACGTCCAGCCGTTATCGGTGATCGGGCCGATGTATGCGAAGCCGACGTTGAGGTGATCCAGCGCGCCGGTCGGCGCGGTGGCGCCGCCATCCTCGTCGCCGCCGCACGCGGCCAGCAGCGAGCCGCCCGCCACGAGACCAACGCCGACACCTGCTGACTTGAGGAGGCTTCGCCTAGTGATCTGCGCCTCCCACACGGACCGCAGGGGCAGCCCGCGACCCCTCAAGCTCCGCTCGACCATCTCGCTCCCCCTTCCCAGTGCGGTGCATGCTTCCAGTCGGTGGCCGGCCAGGTCAAATCATCCAGCACCCCCCTGCCCACGGGCGGGATGGCCGAATTCGGCGCGCAGATCCTCGAACTCCCGCTCGAAACGTTCCCGGAGGGCCGCTTTCTCGTCGGCAGGCGCCCAGCACGACTCGATGCCGGCCAGGCTGATCTCCTCCATGTCCTCGAGGTCGTAATCGAACGCCTCCGCGACCGCCACGTACTCGTCCGCGACGTCGAATCGCATCATGCCCGGGTCGTCCGAGTTCAGCGTGACGAGCACCCCCTGATCGCGCTCTTTGGCGAACGGGTGGGCCGCCACATCCGGAACTACGTTGGCGATCACCACGTTGGATGTGGGGCACACGGTGATCGGGATCCGGCGCTCGACCACCTCGCCTGTGAGCGTGGGATCGTCCAGGAGCCTAAATCCGTGGTCGATCCGCTCACATCCGCACTCTTCGATGGCGATCCTGATGTTCTCGGCCGGACCATCCTCCCCGGCGTGCATCGTGCGACGCAGGCCGAACCTGGCGGCCTCTTCGAACGCAGCGGCGAAGGCACGGTGATCCACGTCTCGCTCGACGGAATCCGCACCCATGCCTATCAGCAGGTCCCGGTCCGGCTCCGAGCCGGCGAAGGCAGCCATCTCCATCGCGTGGGAAGGGCCGCTGGGCTTGTCGAAGTCCAGGATCATCCGGCACTGGACGTCCAGGTCCTCGCGCGCGTCTAGCACACCCGCCTTTATCCCCTCCCACACAGTGGTGACCGGTACGCCCAGCCTGATGACGAATCCGGGCGAGAAGAACATCTCCCTGTACCGGACCCCCGCGTTCACGGCATCCTCCAATGCCTCGTAGGTGATGCGCCGGAAGTCGTCGGCAGTCACGAGACTGCGGCAAACGACGTCGTAGATCTCGAGGAACTGGTTGAGGCTGGAGAACGTGTAGAGATCCGCGGGGTCCTCGACCGGGAAGTCGATCCCGTTCTTGGCGGCGAGGTCACGGATGGTGGATGCTCGCGACGACCCCTCCAGGTGACAGTGGAGCTCCACTTTGGGGACCCGGCGGAGGTGATCTTCGGCGGCCTTGGTCACGGATCATCACCTCGGAAAGACCAGCCGCTCCCCCTCGATGTCGTCGCGAACTCCACCACGACTTGCACAAACTATCAAACGACGGCGTCGCCGGCGGTTCGTCCCCCCCTTTACTCCACGGCGCCAGAACGAGCCCGAGAAGGGCCATATCACCACGCCATTTGCCGCCTCGGTCCAGTACCTCTCGTGCCGCGTGGAGTCGACGTCGGTCGGTAGCTCGTCCATCCGCGGCAGCGAGTGAAGGACCGGCAGCTCATGAAGCAGAGCGATACGAGCTAGGCACCGGCAAGGACGGCCGCGCGCCGAGCGAACAGCTCCTCCGCGGCGCTTTGCCCGCGCCGGCGAACCTCGTTCTCATCGACGGTCAGCACACGCCCGCCCTCGACCAATAGTCTTCCGTCTACCCACACGCGGTCGACGTCGTGCCCGCTGGCCGAGTAGACGATGTGCGCCACCGCATTGAAGTCGTCGCCGTGCATGAGGGGGGTGAAGTGGATGGCCCCAAGATCCACGGTGACGATGTCTGCACGCTTCCCGGGCTCGAGGGAACCAGTGATGTCGTCCAGCCCCAAAGCCTTGGCCCCATCAAGGGTCGCCATCTGGAGGACATCCCATTCATCGCCACTCAACGGGTCGAGCGTGGTGACCTTCTGCAGGAGCGACGCGAACTTCATCTCCTCAAGCAGGTCGAGGTTGTTGTTCTCCTTCTCGCCGTCGGACCCGATGCCGATGGCGATCCCCGCGGCACGCATGTCGCCGATCCGCGCCGGGCCCGAGGAGATCTTCATGTTCGAGCATGGGCAATGCGCAGCGCTGGTGCCGGTCTGGGCCATGATCTCGATCTCGCGGTCGTCGAGCCAAACGCAATGAGCGATGACCGTCCGAGGCCCGAGGATCCCGAGATTGAGGAACTGTTCGATTGGGCGTCGCCCGTAGAGCCGAAGGCACTCCTGCACCTCCCAGATCGTCTCCGAGGAGTGCGTGTGCAGGCCGGTGCCGAACTCCTCCGCCATCCTCGCACCCTCGCGGAACGCGTCGGGCGAGCAGTACAGGAGGTGCTCCAGCCCAACCCACGTTCGCACACGACCATCGGCCGCCTCGAGATGTGTCTCGAGCAGCTTGCGGTTCGTCTCGAGTGTCTCGAAGTAGTCGTATTGCGGAAGGTCGGCGACGTAGGGAACCAGCGTCGCGCGGATGCCGATCTCCTCTGCAGCGCGCGACGACCCTTCCATGAAGCGCCACATATCCATGACGGACGTCGTGCCCCACTTGACGCTCTCCGTGTAGCAGACGTACGAGGCGGCTTCAGCTATCTCCTGTGTCAGGGCCTTGTGAGCGGGGTCGACGTAGCTGGTCAGCCAGTCGAAGAGGGTCTTCCCCTCGGCCGTGCCGCGCAGCAGTCCCGAGTGCAGATGCGTGTTCTGCAGACCCGGGATCACGGCATGGTCGGTCGCATCGACGACCTCGGCTCCCTCGGCTTCGGCTTCGACCTCGTCGCGCGGCCCAACCGCCACGATCTCCCTGCCCTCGAACAAGACCGCGCCGGGGTCGAAAACGACCCTCTTGCCCTCCATCGGCAGCACGGCCCCGCCCCTGATCAACACACGTCCCGCCACGCGCCCCCCTCGGTCGAAGTTGCCGGATATTGCATGCTCCGTTCGGCTCCGCCGTCAACCTGTGGGCCCACCCCGGAATCTGGGCGGAATGATCTCCAGCCTGTTGAGCTTCGTGGCGGAGCCCAACGGATGGCCTCTCCTTGGCCCGGCCGATGCAAGCTCGGCCGCACTCCTCGTGATCGATATGCAGGGCGACTTCCTTCGGGAGGGAGGCTGGTTCGGTGGGATGGGATTCGATCTCGGCGACATGCAGCGCGTCGTTCCCGTCGTCGCCGAGCTACTGCGGGTGGGTAGGGCATTGCCCGGCCTGCACATCGTCCAACTGGGGGAAGAACGGCCGAAGCATAGAGAGGTCGAAGAACCCGCGCAACGGCGCTCCGCGGACCTCCCGATATCCTGAGGGTCCCCGGTTGAAACACCCGGGGCGAGGCACGGACCCAGCGAGGGAGACACGTGGCGGGACGACGGACCGGGCGCAGCGCTGGCCCCGAGAGCGAGCGGCTGACCAAGGCCCAACGAAAGGAGGAGGCTAGGCGGCAGCGCCTGGAGATCGAGCGGCGGATGGCCCGTGCCCGGCGCACCCGGTGGATCGCCATGGGCCTGGTGGTCCTCCTCGTGGCCGCCGGCGCAGCGTATTACGCGCTCCGCCCCCGGCCGGAGGTCCAGGACCCGGGAGAGCTGCTGGCGGCCGCGCCACAGGCGACCCGGGCGGGGGGGTGCACGGAGGTCGAGAACGTCGGTCCGTACCAGCCCGAGACGCAGGACCGAGCCCACGTCGGGGTCCCGGGCGGCGCCGCGGCGATCCCGCCCCTGTCCACCTATCCGTCGGTGCCACCGGCTTCCGGACCGCACGGCGCCAGGCCCTGGCCCCGTGGCGTGTATTCGACCCCTCCTCCCATCGATCAGGTGATCCACTCGCTGGAGCATGGGGCGGCCGTGGTGTGGTACGCGCCGGACGCTTCGGGCGAGGAGTTGGCCAAGATCGAGGACTTCTACGGGGATCCGTCCCACGGACAGAAGGTCATCGTGGCCCCATACGACTATCCGGATCAGGGAGCCGCGGGGAGCCTCCCCGGAGGATCCACGATGGCCCTTGTGGCCTGGCATCACGTCGAGACCTGCACGAGCGTCTCGCTCGCGGCCGCGTTCGGCTTCACCGCGCGCTACGGCATCCCCCCGTTCGGGGATCAGTCCTACCTCGGTGACGCCCCCGAGCCTCAGTCGCCGATCTGATGGCCAAGAAGCGTCGCAGGCAACGGCGCCGTCCGGCGGCGGAGCCCGAGCGGGATCGGCCGGCCGTCACCAGAGCAGCCGAGCAGACCCGATCCGCCAGGTCGGAGCGCAAGGACCAGGTCCGGCGGGCGAGAGAGTCGGCGCTTCGCCGGATCCGGCGTCGCCGGGTCATCAAGCGCGCGGCGTGGATGGGCGGTGTCACCGGGGTCGGCCTGATCGCATTGACCCTGCTGACCCGGGTGGGCGGTCCCAGGCCAATCCCCGAAGCGGCCCTGGCGGCGGCGAGCGATGCGGGATGCGGCGACGTTCAGACCCCGGCAGCTTCGGCGCCGGGGGGCATCCACCTGTCCCCCGACGAGAGCCACACCTACCCGGAGCATCCGGCGACCTCGGGTCCCCACGACCCTAGCCCGCTCCCGCCGGACCCGCCGGTCTACGACTCCCCGGTGCCGGAGACCAAGGCCGTCCACAACCTGGAGCACGCCTACGTGATCATCTACTACCGAGCCGACGGTCCCGACGTCCTCCCGGAGACGGTTGTGGACCGCCTGGCGTCGCTCGCCCGGGCGCAGGACAAAGTGCTCATGGCCCCGTATCCAGACCTCGCGACCGGCACGTCGCTCGCGTTGGCCGCGTGGAACAAGCTGTGGGAATGCCCGTCCGGGGTGACGCCGGATCAGGCTCGAACCATCGCGTCGGGCTTCATCCAGGCCTATCGGGGCACCAGCAACGCACCCGAGCCACGCGCCGGCTGAGGCCCGCTCAGCTCGCTCGGCAGACTCCCGTGGTCGAGCAGGTGATCCTGCCGCGCTCGAACGTCGCGCGCGTGGCGCCGCTCTCCAACCTCACCACGTCGCTCGTGGGGAACCCGAACCTCCCCCTCGGACCGTCCTTCTTCAAGTAGAACTTGAGGACCGGGCCCGACAGCAGGTGCGGGCCGAGCCCCGTCTTGAAGTAGATGGCTCCCCGTTGGAACCGCTGGTGGACTCCACCGGCCACTCGCTTCTGCCGCGATATCGGCAGTCGGGCGCGGCAGTTCGTCGCGTCGTACTTCTGACGGATACTCCCTGTGATCTGCCGGTTCGCGTTCACCCACACCCGGTCGTCGGGAAGGCCAAGGGCCGAGCGGAGGGTCGAGCCGCTCACCTCGGCCGTCCTCCCGGACGCTCCCCGGGCGACCGTGGTGACGATCCGCCCGGATACACCTCTCACCGTGTCCGTGAAGCTCTTGATCGGCCCGATGCCGAGGCCGAGCCGTCGAGTGACCCGATCGGCCGGGAGCGAGAGGTCCCACACGGCGTTCGGATTGTCGGAGGTGTAGTCGCCGGGATCGCATACCCCGCGCAGGTACGGGATCGGCGTCCCACCCCACACGTTTTCGTTGTCCTCGGTGAATCCTCCACTCGAGGACATGTAGAACGCCTGGATGCTCTGTCCCTGATAGGTCACGACCTGTCTGGCGGTCGCATCGACCGCGGCGACCCATCGGTCGCCATCCAGTCCGGCTTCCTTGTCCCAACCCGCATACACCTGGTCGAAGGAGCTGGCGTACAGCGCGCAGTTGCACACGGGACGGAACTGTCCGGAGGTGGCGACCTTGGTGAACGCGTAGCTCCTGGCCGCGATGGCCTGGGCCTGGAGCGCCGGCACCGGCCAGCTACTGGGGACCTCGGCCAGGCCGTACAGGTATTCCTCCGCCCCCACCACGAGGATCGAGCGCTCGCGGCACCCGGATTGGCAGTTGTACAGGTTGAGCTCGATGAACCCTCGGCTGTAGGCGTGTCCGGCCTCGGGGATCCTGACTCGGGCGCCGGGGCCGTACGCCACGTACAGGTTGTTCGAGGGGCCGCCGACGTCTTGCCCCACCTTCGCCCCCGTGCCGTCCAGGATCCGGTAGGCCGGGCCGGCCACCTGCACCGTCCATGTCTCGCCCACGGGGACCGTGGCCACCACGTGGCCGGACGCGGGGTCGCCGAGCCTCAGTTCGGCCGGTCCGCCGGCCGGCTGGAGCCGCAACTTCTCCCGGCCCTGGACCAACCCCACGCGGATCCTGCCCGGCGCCGATGGCGCGGGCGCCACCCGGGTCCGCGAGTAGAAATGGTTCAGGATGCGTCCCCGACTCCACCCCTGCTTGGCCAGCCCGTACGCACCCCACTGCGACATGCCCAGGCCGTGACCCCAGCCGGAGCCGAAGAACCGGAACGAGTCGCCGGCATTTCCTGCCTGGGCAGGCACGATGACGGCCATGAGCAGGATCAGGGCGAACGCCACCGCTTTCCTCATGAGCACTCCGGGGGTCGGAAACGGGCGGCACCCTAGCACATCGGCCGCCGGCATCCCGGCTTATCCGTCGGAGGCTTCCGCGCCGGCCGAGACCCGAGCCCCGCGCACCCTCGTCCCGGGGAGAACCCGGGCCGCAGCCCCGAGTGCGGAGTCGATGACCGTGGCCCCGGTCCCCACGACGCAGCCGGTGCCGAGGATCGACCCGACCACCTTTCCGTCTTGCTCCACGACCGCGCCGGCGTGGAGGACGGAGTCGTCGATCTCCGCGCCCGGGCCAACCGATGCCCCCGCGCCCACGACCACCCATCGACCGAGGTGGGCGCGGTGATCGACGATCGCCCCATTTGCAACGAAGGGCGCCGCATACTGTTCCCCCTCCACCTCCCCCTCGAGGATGTCGAAGTGCGCGCGGAGATAGGTCTGCGGCGTGCCGAGGTCGATCCAGTACGCGTCGGTCACGAACCCGAACACGCGTCGCCCGGCATCGATGAGCTTCGGGAAGATGCTGCGCTCGATCGAGACGTTCCCGCTCCCCATCCATTCGGCCAGCGCTTCCGGCTCCAGGACGTACGTCCCCGCGTTCACGTCGCCTGGCACTGGCTCCTCGGGCTTCTCTCGAAACTCGACCACCCGGCCGTTGGGTTCCGTCGCCACCAGTCCGAACGCCCGAGCGTCCTCGACGTGGTGGAGGGCGATCGTGGCATCTGCGGCTCGTTCGCGGTGAAAGGCGGCCATCGCGCTGAGGTCCAGATCGGTGAGGATGTCGCCGTTCAACGCGAAGAACGGCTCATCGCCCAGGTGCTCCATCGCGTGCACGATCGCCCCGCCGGTGCCGAGCGGCTGCCGTTCGGTGATCCACGTGATCGTCGGGTCGCTGCGAGCCTGGATGAAGCCGTGGAACGTGGACTCGAGATACGGAGAGGAAAGCACGACCTCGTGGACGCCGTGGCGGGTCAGGTGGTCCAGGACGTGATCCAGGCTGGGCCGATCCATGAGCGGAAGGAGCGGCTTGGGGATGGTCTCGGTCAAGGGACGCAGCCGGGTCCCCTCCCCTCCGACCAGGACGACCGCTCTCACGTGCGGCGAGTCCCTCAGCTGTGCGGTGTCCGGGAGACGAGGAAGATGCCGACAGCGATGAACGCCACCCCCGCCCACCGGAGCGGTGGAACGGTCTCGTCCAGGATGAGCAGGTCGAACAGGAGGATCAGCACGTAGGTGAGGGCCGCGAAGGGATAGGCGAACGAGAGGGAGGCCCGCGACAGAACCACCAGCCAGACCAGGGCGGACAGCCCGAACAGGAACAACCCGGCGTAGATGGCCGGGGTCCGGAGCAGCGCCGCGAACGACCGTCCGTCCACGCCGAACCTGGCCCCTGCCAGACCGTCGTTCACCGCGTTCATCCCGTGCTTCAGGGTCAGCTGGGCAACGGCGGCGAGGCTCACCGACAGCAGGATCAACGCGATCAGCATGGGCAGGTTCCCTTTCTTCGACGTGGGGTCGACGTGGTCGACGGCGGTCACAGGTCCTCCACCTCCACATCGACGGGCACGTCGATGCGTTCCTGGATCCGGACGGCCTCGACCACGTCGAACCCGTACCGTTGGGTCTGGACGTGGTACAGGCGCTCGGTTTCCCGCGACGACAGGCCGACGGTGACCCAGTACTTGCCGGCGGCGTAGGGGAACGAGCCGATCCGGAACCGGACCCGTTTCTTCCCGTCGAACCGGGCGATGGCGATGCCGTGGGAGGACGTCCTGGCGTCGAGCACGGGGTGATTCGTCGCTCCATCGAGGATCTGGAAGTCCACGTCCAGGTCCGCGACCGGCTCGTTCGTTCGGACGTCGACCTGGATGGTGAGGCCGTCGCCCCGGCGCAGCGCGATCTCGCTCGCGCCCGAACCCCAGATCAGCTCGACGTTGGCGATCTCGGCCTGCCGCGTCCCTTCCTCCGGGACGAAGCCCGGGTCGGTGGTCCCCAGGAGCACATGGCGCATCTCGCGGACGACGTCCGCAGGTGCACCGGCAGCGTGAACCTTCCCATGGTGCAGCATCACGGCCCGGTCGCAGATCTGTGTGACCGTGTCGAGTGCGTGGGTGACGAGCACGATCGTCCGGCCGTCCGCTTGGAACTGTCCGATGCGATCGAGGCACTTCGCCTGAAAGGCCTCGTCGCCCACGGCCAGCACCTCGTCGATCAACAGGACCTCGGGGTCGACGTGGACCGCCACCGCGAATCCCAGGCGGACCAGCATCCCGGAGGAGTAGAACTTCACCTGGTTGTCCATGAAGTCCTGGAGCTCGGCGAAGGCCACGATGCCGTCGTAGGCGGCGTCGGTCTCCCGCCTGGACAACCCGAGGAAGGACGCGTTCAGGTACACGTTCTCCCTGCCGGTCAGCTCCGGATGGAATCCCGCGCCCAGCTCGAGCAGGGCGGCCAGTCGCCCCCGCTGGCGCACGACCCCCGAGGTCGGACGGAGGATCCCGGCCACGATCTTCAGCACCGTCGTCTTTCCCGAGCCGTTGTGCCCGATCAGGCCGAGCGAGCTCCCCTCTGGAACCTGGAAGGACACGTCGCGAAGCGCCCAGAAGTCCTCGGCTCGCATCCGGGAATGGAGGACCCGGGCCTTCAGTGAGGTCGGCCGCTCCCGGTACAGTCGGAACTTCTTGCTGACGTCGGCCACCTCGAGCGCGGGAGCGTTCACACTCACAGCTCCTCGGCGAAGTCGCCCGACAGCTCGAAGAACCGACGCCACGTGTACAGGAGGAACGCCACCGATGCCGCCAGCACGATGGCCAGCACCCCCGCCAGCCATGCCAGGCTGACCTCGGGGAGAACGGGCTGCTCGCCCGTAACCGGCCGGACCACGGCGTACAGGGCCCGCTGGAACCCCATCGCGATCGATGCGAGCGGGTTCGCCTGGTAGAGACCCCACAGGCTCACGCCGAGGATCTTCCTTCCCGCCAGCACATCCTCGACCTTGACCGCGGAGTACACGATGGGGGTCATCCAGAACCACACGAGGAGCGCGACGTTCAGCAGGTGCTGGATGTCCCGGTACCGAACGTTCAGCGCGGCCAGCCAGAACGTGAGCGCCATCGTGAACACGAGCAGCGTCGCGAACGCCAGGGGGTAGATGGCCAGCTCGGGCAGGTGGAACCCGTACCCCGACACCACGATGTACAGCAGGAACACCGCCGACTGGAGGACGAAGTCCACCAGGGCGACCCCGACGGCCGAGAGCGGAAGCACCTCGCGGGGGAACGAGACCTTCTTGACCAGGTTGGCGTTGTCGATCACCGAGCGCGCCCCGCCGGTGAGGGAGACCGAGAACATGTTCCATGCGAGGAGTCCGGAGAGCAGGTAGATGGGGAAGTGCGGGAACGCGATGCCCGTGACGTTCACCACAAACGTGAAGACCGCGAGGAACACGAGGGGGTTGAGCAACGACCACACCGCGCCCAGGACCGAGGCCGTGTACTTGACCTTCAACTCTTTGCGTACCAGGTTCAGGAGGACCTCTCGACGGCCGTAGACGGCCCGGACCCGCTCGCCCACACGGAGCCTGGCAGGCTCGGAGGTGCGGACGATCGTCTCGGCGCGTTCGCTCACCGCCCGCGATCCTCCGGCGTGAGCTCCTCGAGGGCCCGCGCATACGAGAGACCGTATCCCCGCGCAAGGTGCTCACTGGTGATGCTGAGGTCGGCGAGGGATCCGGCCCACCTGGCCAGGGCCAGGTGGGCCGGATCCCGCATCAGGCCCAACGTCCGCTGGATCGCCTCCGCGTATCCCCGGGCGGTCGACCCCTCGCGGGCCTGAGCCTCGACGTGGGCCCGGGCCCGTGCGCCCATGTGCGCCGCGGACGCAGGGTCGGCGACCAGCCGCTCGATGGCGGACGCCAACTCATGAGGGTCGAGTCGTCCCGGAGCGACCCGCACCACGAGGTCGCCGGGGATGTCCAGGTACGTGCCGATGCCCGAGACGATGGCCGGCGTCCCGCACTGCATGACTCGAGCCAGGGAGCCGCTGACCTCGCCGCGATGAGGATGCCGGAGGTCGATGGCGATGTCCGCGGCGCCCGCCCACGCCAGGAAGTCGGCGTCCGGGACGTCGGGAAGGAGCGTCAGGCGCCCTCCGAGCCCGCTCTCCCGGACCACGACATCGACGTCGTACCCATCGATCCTCCGGCCCACCAGGACCAGGTGCACCCGCGCGGGGAGCCGGCCGACCGCCTGACACACCACATCGATCAGCTTGGCCGCGTTCAGGTCCCCGAACACCCCCACCAGTGTCCGCATCCCCCTGGCCTCGAGGGGTTGTCGGAGGGACATCCGACGCGCGAGCGCGCGCCGGATGTCCCCCTCACCCTCCACGACGGGGTGCGGCACCACGAAGACGGGGGTCCTCGACCCAATCTCCTGCAGGTACCGCCGGCCGAACTCCGAATGCACGACGATCCCCCGAGCGCGCCGTGCGACGTGCGCCGCCCACGGGATGCGGAGCGGCTCGCTCATCGGGTCGCGCCGGCGCAGCCGCTCGCCCGTCCTCATCGCCTCGCGCGCCGATTGACGCCCGACCCAGTCCCCCCGGGCGACCATGCCCTTCACGAAGTCGTCGAGGGCGAGGTCGTGGAGCACCACGAGGCCGGGCACTCGAATGGCGTCACGGTAGATCTCTCGGTGGAACTCGACGTTGTTGCCCAGGTGGTACACGCAGAGCGCGTACCACGGGAGGGCGCCCTCGAACCTCCGCGCCGGCGGCCAGAGCGCGTCGATCTCCATGCCCTCGGGGGAGCCGATCCGTCGCAGGCCGTGGAGGACCGACCTGGAATAGGTGGCGATGCCGGTCCGCGCAGGTGGCATCGGCGAGAGCCAGGCGATCCGGTCGCGGAGCCGCTCCCCCCACCGGCGGCGCGCGATGACCTCCCTGATGCCGGCCACGTCAGTCGAGCAGCCGGGCCACGACCTCGGGCCAGGCCGGAACCGTGGCTCGCAGCGTCTCCCGGGCGGCCGCGCCCATCCGGGCTGCCCGTGCCCGGTCCGCGTGGAGGCGGTCGAGTGCGTCGGCGATCGCTCGGGGCTGGGGCGGCGCGACCAGGCCCGTCTCCCCGTCGGTGACGAACTCGAGCGGCCCCCCGCTGTCGGTCAGCGTCACGACGGGGCGTGCGGCGGCGAAGCCCTCGAGGGTCACGTAGCCGTAGTCCTCGTCGAACGGCCCGTAGTAGACGCCGAGGGCGCCCAGGTACAGGCGGTGCAACGCCTCGTCCGACAGGCCGACCTGGAGGGAGACCCGGTCCTCCAGTCGGAGCGTTCGGATGTGCTCCCGGATGGCGGGCTCGTCGGGCCCCGAGCCCACCAGCACGAGCCGCACGCCGGTCCTCACGTGCCGCATGGCCTCGACCACCAGGGATTGGCGTTTCAGCGCCTCCAGCCGGCTGGGGAACACGATGGCGTCGCCGAGGGGTCCGGGCTCCATGGCCAACAGGACCTGGCTGATCGGCGAATGGTGGTACAGCACCTCCGCGGGCACCCGGATCGAGTTCCACAGCCGGTCACGGACGTTCCGGGAGTTGGTGAACACGCGTTTGGCTTCCGACAGCGCGATCCGATCCGACTGATGGATCATGTCCCGCACGATCGGCCCGTCCTCCTGGCGTGACAGGTCGGCGAACTCGGGATGGTCCCACAGCTCGTAGGCCGAGCGGTGCTGGTGGATCAGCCACACGATCTTCCGCTCGTGGGGCACGAGGTAGGCAGGGAACTTCAACGCCACGACGGCCTCGATGGGGAGACCGTTCGACTCGGCGATGTCGAGGCTTCGCCACACGGCCATCTGATGGACGAGCTCGGCTGCCGGGTACCACTTGCCGGCGACCGTCACCATCTCTGCGTCGTGTCCGGCCGCCCGAAGGGCCCGGACCAACGACTCCGTGTGGGTCTCGGCCCCGCCTCGTACGAAGGGAGTCTGCGCGTGGCAGACCGCGATCCTCACCGAGCCGTCCCCGGGCCGCTCCCCCGTGTCCCATCGGCGGCCGGTTCCCGGGCCTCCCCTTCTGCTGCTCGGAGTCGGTCGACCTCGGCCTCCAGCGCCGCCACCCGGCCGGCCAGGATGGCCACCAACTCACCGAGGTCGCCGAGCAAGCGATCGTACCGACGGCGCATCGGCCGCAGGACGTAGAAGATCCCCGCCTTCATCCGCCGCCGCCATCGCGACGGCGAGCCGATCTGCGGCTCGTTCCGAGGGATGGCGGATCGTTCGTCGGCCCGCATCTCGGCCACGAGGTCCTGGAGGACGACCCGGATCTCCTGCGCGTCCATCGTCGCCCGGGACGTACGTTCCTCTGCCCAGTAAAGCTCACGCTCCAGGGCATCGCGGGACGGATCTGCGTGCACTGGATCCGGTCGCTGGGCCATGATGCGGGAGCGTACCAGTGCCTCGACCAGCCCAGTCACTTCGCCTTGGCCCAGATCGGGCCCTGGCAATCCGTGCGGAGGGGAAGCGGGTCGGGAGCTCTCGGTTCACGATCGAAATCGAAGTCGTAGCTGAGGTTGCGGGCCCGGCGATCCCGATGGGTCAGCTGCGACATGCCCCAGTTGTCTTCGATGAACCGAAGCACGCTCGAGAACTCGCCGAGCCGGTGATCGATGTGACCCCGCTTCGCGTAGGGCGAGATGACCAGCAGCGGAACCCGGAACCCGAACCCGAACCGGTCCACCTGCGGTGGGGGGACGTGATCGTAGAACCCGCCGTAGTCGTCCCACGTCAGGAAGATCGCCGTGTCCTGCCACATGTCCGACCGCATGATCGCGTTGATCACCTTCGTGCTCCAGTTCTCCCCATGGCAGAAGTTGTACTCGGGGTGCTCGGAGAGCTCGAAGCGAGGCGTGATCCACGTGACCGGCGGCAGCTCGCCCTGTCGGATGTCCTGGATCATGTTGTCCACCGAGAACATGTGGCGATCCCATCGTCGGGGGTGCTCCCGGTACCGTCGGATGGCCGAGTAGGCCGACCAGATGTAGCCGCGCTGGAGCTCGGTCGCCGCGTAATACGCCCACGGGATGTGGGCGGCGTCGAGGAGGTCCCCCTCGGTCTTGAAGTCGAAGCACGGGCGGATGAAGTGCACGGTGCCCTCGGAGTCGTAGACCTGGACCTTCTGCTGCGAAGGCGCGTCGCATCCGAACGTGTTGGAGAAGAACCCGGTTCGCCTGGGGTTGTCGACGGCGCCGCCGGATTGCGCCGCGATCGAGTACAGGTGGTTGGGGAACGAAGGGCCCTGGGCGGAGGCGAAGAAGTTGTCGGCCAGGACGAACCGCTTCGCCCAGTGCCAGTAGTTCGGAAGCTGGGCCCGCTCCAGCTGCGTGAACGCCCATCGCGTGGACATGCCGCCCTGGTCGAACCCGTCCATCCGGCCACGGTTCCACGCGGCCAGGGCGCAGGTGTAGCAGTGCGCGATGTCCCCCGGTATCCGTCCGTCGGTCCCGCGGGTGAGTGGTCGGATCGTTCCATCATCGTTGGCGCGTGTGGCGCCGTTGACGCCCGGGAACGTGCCGAAAAGGTGGTCGAGCGTGCGGTTCTCCTTGATCAGGAACACGACGTGCTTGATGGGCCATCGCGTGGGGAACGAGGTCGCCGGCCGCCACGCAGGATGGAGCGTGGGAGTGGTCGCCGGACGACCGGCCGGCGTGGGCTCGACGGGTTCGGGATCTCCCTGGGCTCGTGGCGAGCACCCGATCGCCGACAGGGCCAGGAGGATGGCCGCCCCGAACGCCCCGAGGCGGGAGGGTGGGCTCATGACCGGCGGAGTCTACCCGGGTGACGGAGACGGTTGCGGCCTAGACTGACCCGAACCACCCATGCGCATCCTGTTCCTGACCTCGGACATGCCGTACCCGGCGCGGAGCGGCGGCACGATCAAGACGATGAGCGTGCTGCAGCACCTGCGACGCGATCACCAGGTCCAGGTGCTGTGTTTCCGCCCGGGGCCGCTCAGTCCCGAGCAGGAGACATGGGCGGCCGAGATCGGACCGATGGTCACGGTCGAGCTCCGCCGCGGCCGATCCGCCTGGAACCTGGGTCGCAGCTACGGCGCGGGCGTCCCGATGAGCGTGCTCCGGAACCGGAGCCGGCGCATGTTCCGACTCGCATCCGAACGGCTGGCCTCGGGAGGCTTCGACGCGGCCTTCGCCGACGGCTGGTTGATGGCGCAGTACGTGCCCCCCGGCTTCCATGGCCTCAAGGTGCTCCACGAGCACAACGCGGAGCACGTGATGTGGCGCCGCCAGGCCGAACTGGAAACGAGCTTCGCGCGGAGGGCTCTCGTCCGCATGGAGTACACCCGCGTTCGCGCCTACGAGTCGGCGACCGTGCAGCGGTTCGACGAGGTGTTCGCGGTCTCCGAGGAGGACCGACGGGCTCTGGAGAACTTGGGTCCCATGCCCGGCTCGATCCGCCTCCTGCCCAACGTTCCGCAGGCCGGCTTGCTGGACCGGCCCCCTCTCGAGCCCCCCGCCGAGGCGACGCTCCTCTTCCTCGGCACGCTGGGGTGGCCGCCCAACGCGGCGGGCCTCCGCTCGTTCCTGGAGTCTGGCTTCCCAGCGCTTCGGGCCCGGCGAGCGGGCGTCCGGTTCGTCGTGGCCGGTGCGGGGGCTCCGAGCTGGCTCGTCAGGCTGGTCTCGGATACTCCCGGGGTCGAGTACGCAGGGCCCCTCCGCGACGCCGAGACCCTGTATCGGCGGGCCCGAGCTTTCCTGGATGTGGGAGTGGGCGGAAGCGGCACCAGGGTCAAGGTGCTGAACGCCATGGCCCGGGGGGTCCCCGTGGTCAGCCTTCCCTGGGGCGTCGAGGGATTGCACGCGATACCCGGCGAGCACGCGCTCGTGGGCCGGAACCAGAGCGAGCTCGTCGACCTCCTGGGTGAGGTCCTGGGCGACGATGCGCGATGGCGTGCTCTGTCCGAGAGCGGTCGCCGGCTGGTCCGGGAGCGCTATGTGCCCGAGGTCGCGTTCGCGTCACTCGACGCAGCGCTGGCCGCGTCGAGCGACGACCTCACCCGGAACCGTTGACCCGATCCGGACGAGGAGCCGCCCCCTCGCGGAGTGCTCGCCAGGGGAACAACATGGTCGCCCGAACCGTCCTCGGGAGCCGGCTCGGCTGTTGCGCGAGTCGCCAGGCCCATTCGAGGCCCAACCGGTGCATCACGCGGGGCGCTCGGGGGAACCGTCCGGCCCACATGTCGAGCGTTCCGCCCACCCCCACCATGATCCTTGCGCTCGGGACCTCTTCGCTGTACCGGTCGATCCAGCGCTCTTGCTTCGGCGCTCCGAACGCCACCAGGACCACCCGGGGAGCGGACGATCTGATCGCCTCGATCAGGGTCCGCCCCTCGTCGGGCGAGGCTGCCACCCCGTCCTCGCCGATCCGGACATCGGATCCGGAAGCGGTCGCAGACAGGCCGGGGAGCTCCGCTCGCCAGCGCGCGGCCGCCCGGCTACCGACGTCGCCCCGTCCGCCCACGAACATCACGGGATCTCCTCGCGCGGCAGCAAGTCGGACCGCAAGCTCCGCCACGTCGACGCCGGGCCACCGTCGGATCCGGCGTCCGGTTCGAAGGAGCTGCACGAAAGCGACCCCGGCACCGTCCGGCAGGGCGAGGTCGGCATTGCCGAGGACCGATCTGAAGTCTGGGTGGTCCCGCGCGTAGAGGAGGATCTCCGGGTTGGGCGTGTACACGCGGCGGGTGACGTTCCCCTCGAGGAACGCGCTCAGCGTCCGACGCACGTCCTCCAGTGTCCTCCGTTCGTGCAGGCGGACGCCGAAGATCACCGATGCGTCGCTCGTGGGCGGGCCGGCCCCTGACAGCCTTCACCCCACCTCGTGATCGGGCAACACCCTGGTGGCATCCACCCGCCGAATGAGGTCGACGAGCTCGCCTTCGGTGCGGAACACCGTGTCCTGGGGGCCGGCCTGCTCCTCCATCCCCCCCACCGCCGCGACGAACGCGGGGGTTCCCAGCTTCTGCGCTCGCGCCAGTGCGCCGGAGGACCATGCTCGCCGGTACGGCAGGATGAACACGTCGGCTGCGGCGATCCACGTGTCGAACTCCTCGTCGGAGACGTATCGCTCTACCAGGGTGACACCGGGCGTGCTCTCGCATAGCTCCCCGAGCGTCCGCGCATAGCTCAGCGCTTCGGGGGTCGGCTGTCGAACGGAGCCCACGACCAGCAGTCGGCCCGGCGACCCCGCCTGCCGAAACGCTCGCACGGCGCGCTCGAAGCCCTTCGCCGGATGGAGGAACCCGGCGCACAGGAACAGACGTTCTTCCGGCTCGACGTCGAGGATCGACCTGGCGTCGTTGCGGGAGACCTCACTCGCGATCCGTACGCCGTTGGTGTGAGGCACGATCGCGCCCTCGACCCGGAGCCGGTAGGCGCGCGCCAGGGCTTCGCGCTCCCGATCCGAGTGGAACAACAGGTTCGCCCGGGCGAAGGCCGACCGGAGAAGGACGTGGTCGGGTCGCCACAGGCGCGGCCGGGCGGAGGCCTCGTGGACGAGGATCTCGGTGCCCGGCCGTCGGCGGATGAGCCACCACAGCCCCAGGGAGGACAGGACCTTGGAGACGGGCGCCCGCCGCTTGTAGTACAGCCCGGGCTCGAAATGCAGGAGCACTCGATCGAACCTAAGGGCCAGTCGAGCGGCCGCCAGGAACGGACGCCCCCCGAAGAAGGGAAGCCTGACGTCGCCGTCCCCGTCCGGTGGCGAGAGGACAACGACATCGTGCCCCTGGCCCTTCAAACGTTCGACGTCGGCCGCCGCGTAGGCGCCGATGCCGCAGTGGCGCGGTGGATACGAGCTGATGACGAGGGTCCTCACGGTTGCACGACCAGTCTAGGGACGCCGCTCCCACATCACCCGGGTGCGGCGGCTTCGTGAAGGACGGCCGCGGTCCTTCGGGCCGTCTCGGTCCAGTCGAAGCCAGACGCCCGGGCCAACCCGGATTCCCGCAACCGGCCTCGAAGATCGTCGTCGGTCACCAGGGTCACCAGCCCTTCGCGGATCGCGTCGACGTCAATGGGGTCGACCAGCAGGGCGGCGTCGCCGGCCAGCTCAGGGAGGGACGACGCGTTCGACGTGAGCACGGGCGTCCCGCAGGCCATGGCCTCCAGCACCGGGAACCCGAACCCCTCGTACAGCGATGGGAAGGCCAGGCCGATGGCCCCGCCGAGCAACGCGACCTTCTCCGCCTCCGGCACGTACCCGACGAGCCTGACCGCCGCGCGGACGTCTGCGGGCATCTCTCGGAGAGCGTCCGGTCCCGGGTCGGAACCGTCCAGGCTCCACTCCCTGGCCCCGGCGATCACGAGCGTTGGTCGGACGTCCCGGGGGAGTGCAGCGAAGGCGGCGAGCAGTCGCGGGAGGTTCTTCCGCGGGCCTCGCCCCAGCGCGAGGAGGTAAGGACCGTCGATCCCGAACGCCCGCCGCACGTGGACGATCCGCTCGTCGGACGATGGACGGTAGACGCCGCAGTCCACACCCAAGGGGATCACGGCGATCCGTCCATCCGGCGCGCCGTACAGCTCCAGCAGATCGCGCTTGGTCCACTCCGACGGTGCGATGAGCCGCGCCGCGTGATGAACCGTGTGCTGGACGGCCTCCAGCCACCACGTCACGGCCTGTGGCGCGGTGTCGGGAAACCGGCGGAACGCGACATCGTGCACGGTCGCCACTACACGGGCGGCCCGGTTGGGCGGCGGGACGAAGTTCGTGGCGAACAGCACGTCGAAGCCCCCGAACCATTCGATGCGAGGGAAGCCATGTCGCGTGGTTCGCTCGAGCAGTCGGCTGGGGTACAGGATGCCGCGCTCGTGGAGGTTCGGCGCCCCGACATCGTCGAAGTGCCGCCACCGCCGGATCGCTGCCTTGGAATGCACGTACCAGGCCACGTAGCTCGCGTCGGGGTCCACCTCGGGGAGCCGTCGGATGAGATGCCAGGCGTAGTTCCCCACTCCCGTCCGCTCCCGCGCGACCGCCGGCCGGGCGTCGATCGTCACCCGGAGCACGCGTCCCCTCACGGGCAGTCCACGGGGCTCGATGTGCTGGGCCGCGGCAAGACGTAGCTCGGACCGACGACGACCGCGACACTCGCGCCCCGAAGGACGCTTGTGCGGACCGGAACCTCCGGGAGGTTCGACAGGTACACCTGCACCACATCGGCCATGGCCTTCCCGTCGGACGAATCCGCGTCGTAGAGGATCGCCGAGCCGTTCACCTGGGTTGGCCTGAGATCCGCGACGTCCTGAACCGGGATGGAGGTGTCGAACCCGCCCTCGGTGAGCGTCGTGTACACGCGGGACGCCATCCCGGCCGACCTCCGGTCGTAGACCTCGACCTTGATCACCGCCGGCGACGGCGGGGTCTGCTGCTGGGTAAGGCCCAGCTCGCCGAGCGGCCGGCCGCTGCGCAGTCTGTGGAAGAGCTCGTTCGCTTGCGGCTCGACCATCCGGACGACCGACAGGTACTGCCCGTTCACCGTGATCCCGGCGGGCCTGCTCGGCACCACGCGGAAGTCCACGTTGCCGGTGTTCACCCCGTTGAGCTGGCCCGCGAGGTATGCGAGTTCCGCGGGGTTCAGGCCACGATCAACCCGGACGCCCTTCAGCACGGCGGGAACGAGCGACGGAAGGTGGATGATCTCCCTCGGGGACAGCATCTTGGCCAGCACGGCCCGCAGGAACTGCTGTTGCCGGCTGATCCGGGCGAAATCGGGTATGAGGTCGCACGGCTGGTGCCGAGTGCGCACGTACGCGAGGGCGGTCCGGCCGTCGAAGTGCTGACAGCCGGCCCTAATGTCGAGCAGCGTGAGTGGGTCCTGCATGGGGTAGGGGACGCACATGTCGACCCCGCCGAGCGCGTCGACCACAGACTGAAAGCCGGCCAGATCCACGTATACGGAGTGGTTGATCCTGAGGCCGGTGATCGACGTGATCGTCCGGGCCACCAGCTGCGCACCGCCGCCCTCGATCCCACCCTCGAACGCCGTGTTGATCCGATCGAATCCGTGGCCCGGGATGTTCACCCATAGGTCCCGAGGGAAGGAGAGGAACACGGCCTTCTTCTCGCCCGGCTCGACGTGCACGACGATGATCGTGTCGGAGCGGAAGACCCCTCCGATGTGCTCGTCCGTGCCGAAGACCTGCCGCTCCTCCTTCGTCAGCCCAGCCCGGCTGTCGCTCCCCAGCAACAGGTAGTTGCAGGCATGGCGAAGGCAGGGGCCGCCGATGTCGAGGTCCCCTCCGGGCGGAGCGCCGGGGGCCGGGGGGATGTACTGGATCTGGTTCTGGGTCCAGAAATAGACGCCCATTGCCCCGCCGGCCAGCACCGAGACCAGGAGGGACAGGGCCGCGGTGGCCGCCAGGAAGACCCGACGCAGGTGGGCGTGGCCGGCAGGCCTGCGCTGCAGCACGTCGTCGTCGGACATAACCTTTGGAAGGGTACCCAGGTGTCCGTTTCGATCGGGGCGGCGTTCATGGCGATCGTGTGGAGGCCCAGTCAGGAGTACGTGGAGCGAGCCAACGTCACGCGGTTCATGCGAACCCACGCGATCTCCACCTACGAGGACCTGGTCGCGAGGTCGACGGCCGACATCGGATGGTTCTGGGACGCGGTGGTGAAGGACCTGGGCATCGAGTTCTTCGAGCCATACAACCATGTCGTCGACACCTCACGGGGCGTCGAATGGGCCACGTGGTTCGGGGGCGCATCGGTGAACGTGGCCCATGACTGTGTCGACCGATGGGCCGAGCGCACCCCCGACGCCGTAGCGATCGTCTGGGAGGGAGAGGAGGGCGAAGCCCGCCGGGTCACCTATCGGGAGCTCCGCGAGCTCTGCGACCGCCTGGCCAACGGCCTGGCCTCACTGGGGATCCGGGGCGGTGACGCGGTGGGGATCTTCCTTCCGATGTCGCCCGAAGCGGTTGGCGCCGTGATGGCGTGCGCGAAGCTCGGTGCGATCTGGCTGCCCATCTTCTCCGGGTTCGGTGGCGATGCCGTGGCCCAGCGCCTGCGAGACGCCGGGGCCAAGCTCCTGATCACCGCGGATGGCTTCCCGCGTCGGGGAAAGAACGTTCCCATGAAGGAGGTGGCCGACGAGGCGGTTGCGGGATCACCGTCGGTGGAACGCGTCATCGTGTGGCAACGGCTGGGACGGGACGACACCCCGTGGTCGGTCGGTCGCGACGTCCGATGGGACGAGCTGCTCGCCGGGCAGCCGTCGTCATTCGAGACCGCCCACCTCGACCCCGAGCATCCGCTGTTCATCGCCTACACGAGCGGCACCACCGGGGCTCCCAAGGGCGCCGTCCACGTTCACGGCGGCTTCCTGGTGAAGATCGCGGAGGAGGTGGCCTATCAGGTCGACCTCCATCAGGGCGAGATCCTGTTCTGGGTCAGCGATCTGGGATGGATCATGGGGCCCTGGGAGATCGTGGGGGCCACCGCCCTGGGGGCGACGATCTTCCTGTACGACGGCGCACCGAATCACCCGGGGCCCGATCGCATTTGGGACATGGTGGCGCGGCACGGCATCACCACGCTCGGTGTCTCGCCCACGTTGATCCGGGCGCTGATCCCGGCCGGCGACGACGTGGTCCGCAGACACGACCTGTCCTCGCTCCGGATCCTCGCGTCCACCGGTGAGCCGTGGAACCCCGAGCCGTACCGGTGGTTCCTCGAGGTCGTCGGCGCCGGCCGACTCCCCATCATCAACCTGTCCGGGGGGACCGAGGTCGGAGCGTGTTTCCTCTCGCCACTTCCCATCTGCGAGCTCAAGCCGTGCACGCTCAGGGGCCCGGCCCTGGGGATGGACGTCGACGTGTTCGGGGCCGACGGGAAGCCGGTCCCCGCTGGTGATGTCGGTGAGCTCGTGTGCAAGCAGCCATGGCCGGCGATGACCCGGGGCGTGTGGAACGATCCCGAGCGGTACCTCGACGCCTACTGGCGGCGGTGGCCCGGCGTGTGGTGGCACGGCGACTGGGCGAGCGTCGACCGGGACGGCTTCTGGTTCCTCCACGGACGGTCCGACGACACCATGAACGTGGCGGGCAAGCGGCTGGGCCCCGCGGAAGTGGAGAGCGTCCTGACGCTTCATCCTGCGGTGGCCGAGTCGGCCGCCGTGGGCATCCCCCATGAGGTCAAGGGGGAGGTCATCTGGTGCTTCGTGGTGACCAAGCCCGGGGTGGCCGCCGGCGACGGGCTGGCCGCCGAGCTCGCCGCTCTGGTGGCCGAACATCTGGGCAGGGCGTTCACACCCTCACGGATCGTATTCGTGCCCGAGCTCCCGAAGACTCGCTCGGCCAAGATCGTTCGCAG
>JBKPDU010000141.1:0-6753 GCA_046728055.1 Actinomycetota bacterium
CCCCGGATCGCCGAGCGGATCGGCGCCGAAGGACACGTGATCGGGAACCATTCCACGTATCACGCGCGCATGACGCTGCTCACCGACGACGGCATTCGAACCGACGTCCGAGACTGTGAGCAGACCATCCGCGATCTCACGGGTATCGATCCTCGCCCCTGGTTCCGCTGCCCGTTCGGAGACGGCCGCGACGATGGCCGTTTGCTCGCCACCATCGACGGGATCGGCTACCGCAACGTCCATTGGCAGGTCGAGGCGCTCGACTGGAATCCCGCACGGACAGCCGAGGATGTCGAGCGGATCACGCTCGAAGGCATCGCCGAGCACGGCGACGGCACCGTGGTGCTGCTGCACACGTGGCCCGGTTCCACGGGCGAGGCCCTTCCCCGGATCCTGAAGCATCTGACGGAGGACGGCGCCCGGTTCGCCACCGTGGACGAGCTGGAGTCCCTGCCGTGAAACCGCCCGCCGTGCTCGCGGTCGACGGCGGAGGCTCGAAGGTCGATGCGGCACTGGTGGCCGATGACGGGTCGTTGCGCGGGGCCGTGCGCATCCGCAACACCGACCACGACGGGCCGCACAGCGACTCCTACCTCGAAGGCGTCGCCCTCACCGTGGAGGCGGCGTGCCGGGAGGCCGGCATGAGTCCTGACGACCGGCCCGTCGCTCGACAGGGGACGTACTGCCTGGCCGGGGCGGACCTGCCTGCCGACGATCGCCGCATCTTGCGGTGGGTCTCGCGGCATGGATGGACGACGGATGACGTGCTTCGCAACGACAGCTTCGCCATCCTCCGCGCGGGGACCGACGGGGCGTGGGGTGTGGGCGTGGTCTGCGGCTACGGAACGAACTGCTCAGCGGTGGCCCCCGACGGCCAGACGTTCCGGTTCGCGGCGATCGGCGACATCTCAGGCGACTGGGGTGGGGGGTCGGATATCGGACGCGTCGCGCTGTGGTACGCCGTCCGCGCCGAGGACGGACGAGGGGGCGAGACCGAGCTCGCTCGAGCCGTCCCGGCGTACTTCGGGCTGCGACGGCCCACGCATCTGATGGAGGCCATCCACCTGGGCCGGATGGACACGGACCGGCTGGCGGAGCTGCCTCCCGTGGTGTTCCGGGCGGCCGCCGGCGGCGACGAGGTGGCTCGCAGCATCCTCGACCGGCAGGCCAGCGAGATCGTGAGCATGGCCGGCACCGCCATCCGCAAGCTACGGATGACCGAGCTTGACGTTCCGGTGGTCCTGGGAGGCGGGATCTTCCGCAATGACTTCCCACCGTTCTTCGATCGGATCGAGGAGGGACTGCGCCGGATCGCTCCCGACGTTCGCGTCACCGTGCTCTCGGCCCCGCCCGTCGCCGGAGCCGCCCTCCTGGGGCTCGACCGGATGGGCGCTCCCGATGCGTCGAAGACTCGGCTCCTGGACGGCTTGACCCACGAACGACTGGACCGAACGCTGAGCGCTTCGATGAAGGAGGATTGAGCCGTGGCCGGCATCGCCCTGGAAGGGGTCTCGAAGGTCTTTGCGTCCGACGTCGTCGCCGTGGACGACCTCTCGCTCGAGATCGGCGACGGCGAGTTCATGGTGCTGGTGGGTCCGTCCGGCTGCGGGAAGTCGACGATCCTCCGCATCCTGGCGGGTCTCGAAGAGGTCACCGCCGGCGAGGTCTACATCGACGGCCGACAGGTGACGGATCTGCCACCGAAGCAGCGCGACGTCGCCATGGTCTTCCAGAACTACGCCCTGTACCCACACATGTCGGTGGAGCAGAACCTGGGCTTCGGACTCAAGCTGCGAAAGACACCCAAGCCCGAGATCAAGCGCCGGGTCACCGAGGCTGCCAAGATCCTCGGACTCGAGGCGCTCCTCGCGCGAAAGCCGATGGCCCTCTCGGGTGGGCAACGCCAGCGCGTAGCCATGGGCCGAGCCATGGTCCGCGAGCCAAAGGCGTTCCTCATGGACGAACCGCTGTCGAACCTGGACGCCAAGCTCCGGGTGCAGATGCGAGCCCAGCTTGCGAAACTGCACGACACCCTGAAGACGACGACCGTGTACGTGACTCATGATCAGGTCGAGGCCATGACGCTGGGCCAACGAGTGGCCGTCTTGCGCGACGGCGTGCTCCAGCAGGTGGACACACCGCAGAAGCTGTACGGCCACCCAGCGAATCTGTTCGTTGCGGCGTTCATCGGTTCGCCGCCCATGAACCTCGTCGAGGCGAAGGTATCGGATGGCAGGGTGGCGTTCGCCGGATTCGAGGTCCAGATGACCGATGGTCGCGACCTCGGCGGGCACGGCGGGAGGACGCTGATCCTCGGCATCCGCCCGTCCGACCTGGAGGACGCGGCCGTCTGGTCCAACCCGGAGTTGCCGACCATCGAGGTGACGGCCGAGGTGACCGAGGAGCTGGGTTCAGAGGTGAACGTTCTATTCACCGTTGACGCGCCCCCGGTCGGTGTGGAAGAGGTACTGGAGGCGTCCGACGAGCCCATGGAAGAGGCAGCCTTCCTGCTCGAGGAGAACCGATCGGTGTTCTGCGCTCGGGTCGACGCCCGTTCACGGGCGCGCCCGGGGGCGCGCGTGCGTCTGTCCGTCGACCCGCGTCGGTTCCACTTCTTCGACCCCGACACCGGCCTGGCCATCGGAGCGTCCAAGCCGGCTGCCGCTCCGGCCTGATCTCGTCGTTACCCGGGCTGCCCGCGGCTCACAGCTTGTATCCGAACCGACGAAGCATGGCCTTCCGCTCGCCGATATCCTCCTCGTTCTCGACGCCGAGGGGCGAGCCGCCGTCGATCACGCCGAGGATCCCGCGGCCCTGCTCGGTCTGTCCCACCACGACCTCCACCGGGTTGGCCGTTGCGCAATAGACCGTGCACATCTCCGGGAGCCACTTGATCGCGTTCAGCACGTTGATGGGGAACCCGTCCCTCAGCAGCACGACGAAGGTGTGGCCGGCCCCGATGGCTCGCGCGTTCTTGACGGCCAGATCGATCAGCTCCTGATCGTTGCCGCTCCATCGCACCAACCTCGGTCCACTGGACTCGCAGAACGCGATGCCGAACTTCAGCGAGGGCGAGGACTGCACGAGCGCCTCGTGGAGGTCTTCCACCGTCTTGATGAAGTGCGCCTGCCCCAGGATGAAGTTCAGCTCTTCGGGCTTCTCGAATCGGACCGTGGAGATGTCCATCGACGCGGCACCCCTAGGCACGCGTTCCGAGCTTGGAGATGATCCCGGCGAGCAGCGAGATCCGAGGAACCACGCTCGTCAGGTCGATCCACTCCCGCGGCCCATGGTCGTCACCGCCCACCGGCCCCAGCCCGTCCAGCGTGGGGACGCCCGCCGCCGAGGTGGTGTTGGCGTCGGACGCCCCGCCGGTTGCCGCATCATGCAGCTCGAACCCCAGGTCCCCGGCCACCTCGACGGCCAACGCCACCAGCCGGGCTCCCGCCGGGCTCTTTTCCATCGGTCGGTGCCACCCCCCACGTTCCACGTCCACCAGGACGTCCGGGACGGTGATGGTGTCGGCGATCCGATTCACCTCGGCCTCCGCGGCCGAGAGCGTGTCCTCCTGCGGGGAGCGGACGTCGACGTGCACGACGGACCGTTCGGCGACGACGTTGGGCCTGGTGCCCCCCTCGATCACGCCGGCGTTGACGGTGACGCCGGGCCATCGCCCGTTCAGCTCGTGCAGCGCGATGACCTTGTGCGCCGCCTCCAGGATCGCGCTTCGTCCGCGCTCCGGCTCGACACCAGCATGGGCGGCCCGGCCGAGGATCTCGATCCGGAAGTCGGTCACGCCCTTGCGGGCCGACACGATGTCCCCGTTCTCCCGGGCCCCTTCCAAGACGAACGCGGCGTCGGTGTCCTCGGCCGCCTGCTGGATGTACGGGCGGGAGAAGGGCGAGCCGACCTCCTCGTCGGGGTTGCAGATGTAGGTGATGGACCCGAACTCGTCGAACCCGGCTTCCCGGAGCACGTCCACGGCGACGAACCCGGTGAGCAGCCCGCCCTTCATGTCGGAGACGCCGGGACCCATCGCACGGTCGCCCTCGATCCTGAAGGGGCGCTCGGCGGCCGTCCCGGGCTCGAAGACGGTGTCGGTGTGGCCGATCAGAAGGACGCGCGGACCGCCCGCACCCTCGAGTCGTCCGACCACCAGGTCGCCGAGGTGCGGCTCGTCGCCGACGGGCACGTGCGCGATCCGGTCCACCTTCCATCCGCCCGCCTCGAATCGCGACTGGCACTGGTCCGCGATCCGGTTCACGCCTTCCGGGGTGTACGAACCACAATCGATGTTCACCATGGCCCGGAGGTCCTCGACGAACTCGCCGTACCGAGACGCGACGATCCGCTGGAGCCCCACCGCGTCCATGGCCGAAGTATAGGGAGCCTCCAGGGCGGAGCCCGGCACGGCCGGTAGCATCCGGCCGTGCCGGAGCCCGCGCGTGAGCTGAACGGTTGGTGGCAGGCGGGGCTGGCCCTCGTCGGACCTGCGCTCCGGCTCCTGTTCCGCATCCGATCGGTCGGGACGGAGCTGATCCCTCGAGCCGGCCCGGCCATCCTGGCGGCGAACCACGCGAGCGCTCTGGACGGTGTCGTGCTCGCGTACGTGGTGGCCCGGCAGCGGGGCCGCCCCACCAGGAACCTCGTGGCTGCGGAATTCTTCGACCGGCCGGTCCACGGGTTCTGGCTCCGGAGGTTCAGCCAGATCCCGATCCGCCGGGGGATGGGCGACTCGGGGGCTCTGGACGAGGCCGTCGCCACCGTCCGCTCCGGCGCCGTCGCCGGGATCTTCCCCGAAGGCACGGTGAACCCGGATCCGGGCGGCCCGATGCTCCGAGGGCGGTCGGGGGTAGCCCGCATCGCGCTCGCGGCGGGTGCGCCGGTGATCCCGGTGGGCATCTGGGGGACGCAGTCCCGGTGGCCTCGAACCGGGCTCACGTTCCGCAGACCGTTCCGCCCAACCGTCGCACTGGCCGTCGGCTCGCCCATCGAGAACCACGGGGATCCCGCATCTCCCGACGACATCCAGGCCTTCACGGCATTGGCCATGTCGCGGATCCATGAGCAGACCGCCGCAGCCCGGGACCTCGCGGATCGGCCTCGTCGACGTTCGCGTTAGAAGTTGAGGAGGAACCACTCCGCCGCCAGCTCGGCGACGCGTTCGAGGGCTCCCGGCTCCTCGAACAGGTGAGTCGCCCCCGGGATCACCTCCAGGCGCTTCTCGCCATGAAGTGACCGGAACGCTTCCCGATTCACCTCCCCGACCACGGGGTCCTCGCTCCCCACGATGAGCAATGTGGGCGAGGTGACCTCCTCGAGCGCCGCTCCCGCCAGGTCCGGGCGCCCTCCTCGAGAGACCACCGCGGCGATCTCCTCGGGCATGCGGGCCGCAACCACCAGGGCGGCGGCCGCACCGGTGCTGGCGCCGAACAAGCCGATGGGCAGGCCAGCCGATCCCTGGTCGGTGGTGGCCCATCGGGTCGCCATCTCCAGCCGGTCGGCGAGCAGATCGATGTCGAACACGTTCCCCCGGTCGTCGGCCTCGGCCGGGGAGAGCAGATCGAACAACAACGTGGCGATCCGCCGTTCGTTCAGCGCTCGGGCCACGGCGACGTTCCGTGGAGACAGCCGGCTGCTCCCGCTCCCGTGCGCGAACACGGCGATGCCGACGGCGTCCGACGGCACCGAGAGCTCAC
Source organism: Actinomycetota bacterium (assembly GCA_046728055.1). Taxonomy (GTDB): domain Bacteria; phylum Actinomycetota; class UBA4738; order UBA4738; family HRBIN12; genus AC-69. The sequence continues at coordinate 5,700 of JBKPDU010000141.1, forward strand.
CGGGCAGGGAGACCCGGTCCGAGGCGATCTCGATCGGGCGCATCCGATCCTTCCGACCACGCATCGAACCACATGTCCGTGTCCCACGCGAACGAGCCGGGAACGAAACGCTCGCGGCGATGGTGCGGCAGTACAGTGACCCCGGAGAGGGACTCGTGAGAGTTGGATGGCTCCGAATCGGTCTGGCCGCATCGTTCGCGGTCCTGGCGGCGTGCACGTCGTCCACCGATGCACCGGGCCGGCCCAAGGCCACCGGTCCTTCTGGCTCGCAGAGCGATGGAGCCCATCTCGCATCGGGCCGGCCGCTCCCAGGTCGCTGCGACAACCGGCAGGCCGAGCCCAGTCAGACGGTGGCGTTCGTGGCCGATGGCCGGGCATGGGCACTCGATCCCTCGAGCGGTGCGTTGACCTGCCTGTTCCGGGTGGCCGATCCTGGGCCGTTCTCTTGGGGCCCCCTCGGGGACCGGGTCCTACTCGACGGGCTGCACATGGAGGCGATCGGCGGGCAGACGCTCCAGGCTCCCCTGGACGTTCAGCCAGGCCCCTCGGCCTGGGGACATCCCGTGGGAACGGCCGTGGCGTTCGTCTCCGGCGACGGGACCGAGCTCGAAAAGCGCTACCTCGACCAGCGAGGGGTCGTCGACATCTCGCCGTTGGATGGGGCGTCCTATCTAAGCGTGACCTATCACCCGTCCGGTCTGGCCCTGGCGTTCGTGGTGGAGCGGGAGGGGCGCCAGTCGATCTGGCTCTCCTCGAACCTCGGCGAGGATCCGAAGCGCCTGGTGTTCAGCAGCGTGGGGACCGAGTTCGGGGCGCTCGAGTTCTCATCGGACGGACGGACCCTCGTGTACGCGGCCCAGCATGCCGACGGGCACCCGGAGGTGCTTGCACTCGATCTGGCGAATCGAAGTTTCATCCGCTGGCTGTGGAAGGGCCAGCCCGGTCAGCGCGTGCTGTCGGTGTTCCAGCCCCCCAGCCGGAGAGAACGATTCCTGGGACTCACATTGGGAACGTCGTGCGAAGACAGCACGGCCATGGTTCGAGGGCCCGACCG
>JBKPDU010000142.1:0-31597 GCA_046728055.1 Actinomycetota bacterium
GGCGACGCGATCCTCCGGGAACCAGTAGCCCAGGTTCTTGAACTGCGCCTCCGTGTAGTCCGACACGTAGCCCCAGCCGGCCACGATGTCGCCGGACCACGACTCGTGGATCCAGAAGTCGCCCTTGGGGAGCCGGGCGTACGAGCCGTTGATGGTCGCGCGGACGTTGACGGCGTCGATGAGGTCGAGCAACGCCTGCTTCGCCTTGTCGATGTCGGCCGGGTCCTCGGTGTTGATGTCGTTGATGCCCTCCTTCTGGAGGGCGAACGCGATGGTGTCGCGGTAGGAGTCGTACACGCCCACCTTCCCGCTGTACTGCGGGTCCCACAGCATCGCCCGAGGGTTCGGGTTGCCGTAGATCTCGTCGTCGGTGATGTGGTCTCGGCGATAGGAGATACCGGTCGTATACACGACGTACGGGACCGAGTACCGCCACTCCTGGTCGTAGAACGGGTTCTTGAACATGTCCCACGCGTTCGCCTCCAGGTTGGGGATGTAGCTGTGATTGAGCGGCTGGAGGTACTTGCCGTTGACCAGCTTGCCGAGGACGTCGTACGTGGGGAAGAACACGTCGAATTTGAGCTGGCCGGTCTGGATCTTGGCCACCGCGGATTCCATGTTGTGGAACGTCGTGATCTCGTAGTCGCAGTCGTACTGGTCGCAGAACTCCTGGACGATCCGCCCCCATAGGTATTCGTCCCAGTTGAAGATCTGGAGGGTCGCGCCCTTCTCGGGCTTCAGGCCATCGGGGATCGGTTCGCCGACCATCGGGAGCGTGACCGGATTGTCCGGCGTCGCCACCTGGAACGCGCTGGCCTGCTCTTCCCGCGGGTTGGAGCAGGCCGCGAGGATGGCCGACAGGGACGGCACGGTGAGCGCGGCGCCGGCGGAGGTCCGGAGGAACTCGCGACGGCTGAAACGGCCGCCGCGCCTGCCGATACGGCCTTCCATCGGATGGCGTCGATACATCTCACCCTCCTCACGGGTCGTTTGAGCGGCGATTCAAATACCTGAGGTAGCACATGCCTTCCGGTCACGCAACCCAGTGGCCTCAAAAACCGGCTCGGGCCGGTGGCTGCGGGCCCGATCGGCCGCGCCGGTATGATGCGGCCCCCACCGACCCAGTGAGGCATCCATGACCGACGACGCGCCGGGACACGGATCCGTCCTGGTCACCGACGACATCGGGTCGGTCCGCCGGCTCACCATGAACCGTCCGGACAAGCTGAACGCGCTGAACGGGGAGCTGGTCGAGGGCCTGTCGCGAGCCCTGGCGGAAGCTGAAGGCGACGACGACGTGCGGGTGCTGGTCCTTCGCGGAGCGGGCCGGGCCTTCTGCGCCGGCTACGACCTGGACGAGGACGCGGGGGCCGGGCCCATGGACTCCGCAGCGTGGTTCGAAGAGCTGGAAGGGTCCGCCGTACGGATGCTCGAGCTCGTCGACCACCCGAAGCCGATCATCGCCCAGGTCCACGGGTATTGCCTGGCCGGCGGCACGGACCTCATGCTCGCCTGCGATCTGTGCGTCTGCTCCGACGACGCGCGATTCGGCTACCCGGACATCCGGTTCGGATCGGGCGTCGTCACCATGCTGCTTCCCTGGGTGGTCGGCGCTCGCACGGCCAAGGAGCTCCTGTTCACCGGGGAGGACCGGATCCCGGCCGAGGAAGCCCTCCGGATCGGCCTGGTCAACCGGGTGGTTCCCCCAGCCGAGCTCGACGACGCCACCCTCACCCTGGCGGAGGAGATCGCCAAGAACGAGCCCTTCGTCATCCGAGCCACGAAGCGGGCCATCAATCGGGTGTGGGAGCTGTCCGGGATGCGCGAGGGGGTCGCCGCGAACGTGGAGCTCGACGTGATGATCGAGGCGGCGAACCTCCCGCAACGAGACGAGTTCCGACGCATCACGAACGAGCAGGGCCTGAAGGCCGCCATCGCCTGGAGGGACGCGCGGTTCCGGGACCGAAGGGCGTGAACCTCCGACCGCTGCTCGCACCACGATCGATCGCGATCGTCGGGGCCTCCGAGTCTCCCGATTCCTGGGCTCCCGAGATCTTCCGGAGCCTCCAGCATCTCGGCTACCGGGGCGAGCTGTATCCGATCAACCCCAAGTACGACGAGGTATGGGGCCGGCCCTGTCTGCCGTCGGTGCTGGACCTTCCGAGGGGACGGGTGGACCTCGCGGTGATCGTCGTCCCCGCCCCTGTCGCCGTGCGAGCGGTGGAGGAGAGCGGGAGGGGCGGAGTGCGCGCGGCGATGGTCGTCTCGAGCGGCTTCGGGGAGGCGGGGCCCCAGGGGATGAGGCTCCAGGAGGAGCTGCGCGCGATCGCCCGGGGGCGCCGCCTGCCAGTCCTGGGGCCCAATGTGGAGGGGTTCGTCAACTACGTCGACCGGGTGGCGCCGTACGGAACGACGCCGCCCCCCGAGCCCATCCCCGGGACCGTCTCCGTCATCTCCCAGAGCGGCACCGTGGCCTGGACCATGGGGCAGATGGCTTCCGACCGTGGGCTGGGGCTCCGCCTGATCCTCGGGGTGGGCAACGAGGCAGTGATCGGCCTCGGCGACATGTTCGCCTGGGCCGCCGCCGATCCGCATACCTCGCTCGTCGTCGCGTACGTGGAGACGATGCGTGACGTCGACCGCATCGGCCGTGGGCTCGACGCGCTCAGGGCCGCGGACAAGCCCGTCCTGGTGTGCGCGCCGACGGGCCGGAGCGATGCCGCGCAGCGTTCCATCGTGGCTCACACGGGTGCGCTCGCCGGCGACACCGCGCTCCGCGACGCGTGGTTGCGCGCCCACGGAGCGACGCTGGTGTCCGACCCGGTGGAGGTGTTCGAGGCGGCCGTGTTGCTCTCGTCTCATCGGAGGGTCCGCACGACCGGGGTTGCGGCGGCCCTGCAGTCCGGCGGTGCGTGCACCTTGTTCGCGGAGGCCGCGGACGAGGCGGACCTGGAGCTCCCGGAGCTCGCTCCAGCGACGCGTCGGCGACTCCGAGCGGCCCTGCCGGCCTTCGCCGGTCAGAACAATCCGCTCGATGTCACCGGCCAGGCTGCCGTGGAGACCGAGATGTTCGTGGCCGCGCTGGAGGCGTTGGCCGGGGATCCCCGGGTCGGGCTGGTGGCCTTCGACGCGTTCCCTCCTCGATTGGAGGCAGAGGGGGTCTGGGCCGAGCCGGTGCTCGCGCGGGTGCGCGAGCTTCACGAGGAGACCGGGGTGTCCTTCGTCTCGGTGGCCATGAGCCCCTTGTCTTACGGCAAGGCGGCGCGGGCGTTCGTCGATCGCGCGGGGATCCCGTTCCTTCAGGGCCACCGGGCCGCCGCGGGGGCCATTCGCGCTCTGGTGGATCTCCAGGAAGCGGGGGAGTGGTCGGTTTCGGCCGTTCCGCCGCACTCCAACCGGGCACGTGCCCTTCGGGCGGTTCGGGCCATGTCCGGACCGTTGGACGAGGCCAAAGCGGCGGCTTTGTTGGAGTTGTACGGCGTGCGACGGCCCGCCGAGCGGGCCGTCGACACGCCGGAGCAGGCGGTCCGGGCCGCGCGCGCCGTCGGCTTCCCCGTCGCCGTGAAGGCGCTCGCCCCGGAGATTCCGCACAAGGCGCGAGTAGGCGGGATCCGCCTGGGGTTGGCGGACGCGGCGACCGTGTCGGCCGCCGCGTCCGAGGTCCTGGCCGCGGCCCGGGGGGCTGGGGCCGCGCATCCACAGGTGCTGGTGCAGCGCATGGTCCGCGGCACGGAGGTCTTGGTTGGCGCGGTGGTGGACGCACGGTTCGGCCCGTTCGTCACCATCCGGCCGGGCGGCGCCCTCGCCGAGGCCGGGGAGGCCACGTTCATCGCGGCGCCGCTCACCCCCAAGCAGGCTGGGGGGTTCGTGGAACGACTGGGGCCGGCGTGCGGCCTGGATCCTCGCACGGACGATCTGGGCGCCGTGGCCCGAGCGGTCGAGGCGATCGCTCGCGCCGCGGCGGACCTGCGGGGCCGGTTGGTCTCGCTCGAAGCGAACCCGCTGATCGTGACCAGCCGCGGAGCGGTGGCCGTGGACGCGCTGGCCGAAGCCCGGCCTCCGGCGTGATCTTCGGCCTGACCGCGGCGCTCGGCTGGGGGTTGGCAGATTTCGGGGCGGCCGTCGTGGGCCGCCGGCTGGGGAGCATGGCGACCGTGGTGGTGGCCCACATGGCCGGCCTCGTCACGCTGCTCGTCCTGTTCGTTGCATTCCGTCCGGCCTGGATCACGCCACCCGGCGTGATCGGCGCGATGGCGATGAACGGCGTGGTCGCTGCGAGCGCGTACCTGCTGCTGTACCGGGCACTGGAGCTTGGGCCGGTGGCGCTGGTCTCTCCGGTCGTCGCCGCATACGCGGTCATCACGATCGCGCTCGCCGTCTCCTTCCTCGGGGAGTCGCTCCCTGGAATCGTGGCCATCGGCGCATTCACCACGGTCGTGGGCGTCGTGCTCACGTCCACCGACCTTCGCAACCTCGGGCGGCCTTCCCCGATCGGCCGGTCCGGGCTCCGGCTCGCGATTGCCTCGATGGTCCTGTTCGGGGTGGCCACCTTTCTTCTCGGCAGGTACTCCAAGGAGGTCGGGTGGCTGCCCGCGCTCACCCTGTCCAGGGCGTTCTCAACCGCATCCCTGCTGGTGGTGGCGATGTTCGCGCGGGCGCCGGGAACCGTGCGACGTGACGGCCCCGTGATCCCTGCGGTTGCGGGGGCAGCCCTCGTCGGGATCGTCGACGTCCTGGGCGGCGCGGCCTACGCCCGAGGGACCGAGCTCGGGTACCTCTCGATCGTCTCGGCGGCGTCGGCGACGTTCCCGCTCATCCCGGTGGTTGGGGGGATCCTCCTGCTCCGGGAGCGGCCCGCGGCCAACCAGCTGGCCGGCGTGGTGCTGGTCGTCGGCGGGCTCCTCCTGCTCGGCGGGGGGTGAGGAGCCCGTACGCTGGAGTGACGGAGTAAGGTTGCGCCGTGCCGAACGGCTCTCCGGCAGGTGAGGGCGTGAGCGACCCATTCGAGACGGCCGCTCGGACCGCGCGGCTGGCCGCGGAACGAAACGTCCCCCTCCGCCTCATCGGGGGCCAGGCCATCCGGCTCCTCACGCCGGACTTTCCTCCGCGAGCTCGGTCCGGCCAGGACATGGATTTCGCCTCCGTGTCCTCGGCGAAGGGAGCGGTGATGGAGTTCCTTGCCGGGCAGGGCTTTCAGGGGGACAAGCGCTTCAACACGATGCACGGGCACAAGCAGATGTACTTCACGACCCCCGACGGCGGGACGAGCGTCGACGTGGTCATGGACCAGCTCAACATGTGCCACGTCCTGACGTTCAAGCACCGGATCTCCCGGATGCCGTACACGCTCGACGTGACCGATCTGTTGCTGAGCAAGCTCCAGGTGGTCGAGCAGAACGAGAAGGACGTCCAGGACATCGTGTACCTGCTGGCCGCATTCCCCGTTGCCGAAGGGGGCGAGCCCGGCTCGATCGATCCCGTGCGCTTCTGCGAGATCGTCGGCGACGACTGGGGATGGTGGCGAACGGTGACGCGCAACCTCGACCGGCTCGTGGAGCTCGTGCGGGGCGATCTGCGTTCGCTGGTCCCCGCGGGCGCCAGGTTCGACCCCGACGAACAGGCGCAGACGCTCCGGGCGCAGGCGGATGCGGCGCCGAAGAGCCTGCGGTGGAAGCTTCGCTCGAAGGTGGGTGAGCGGATGCAGTGGTATCAGCTGCCCGAGGAGATCGCGCACTGAGCCGCCGGCCCCGGGTTGCGCGGGAACCGGGGGTGCTCGAAACTGTGGCCGGCGGCTGAGGGAGGAGCATGCCCAAGATCTTCTACGCCACGGACGTCCACGGCTCGGAGGTCTGCTGGCGGAAGTTCCTGAACGCCGGGCCGTTCTACAAGGCGGACATCCTCATCCTGGGCGGCGACATCACCGGCAAGGCCATCGTCCCCATCGTGGAGAGCAACGGGAAGTGGGAGACGACCCTCCAGGAGTACCACGAGGTCCTCGAGTCGGAGGAACAGGTTCAGGCGATCGAGAAGAAGATCATCAACCGTGGGTATTACCCCGCGCGCATGGATCGGCAGGAATACCAGGCCCTGAAGGACGACGAGAAGCTCGTGGACGCGAAGTTCAAGGAGGTCATGCTGGCCACCGTGGAGCGGTGGATGAGCATCGCCGAGGAGAAGCTCTCCGGAAAGGACATCCGGTGCTTCCTCTGCCCCGGCAACGACGACATGTTCGAGGTGGACGGGGTGATCGAGAAGTCCGACGAGGTCGAGATGGGGGAGGCCCGGAGGATCGACATCGGGGGGTTCACCATGGTGTCGATGGGGTGGACCAACCCCACGCCCTGGAACACGTACCGGGAGGCCCCGGAGGAGAAGCTCAGGGAGCGGATCGACCGCATGCTGAAGGACGCTCCGGACTTCCGGCGCACCATCTTCAACTTCCATGCCCCCCCTTACGGCTCCAACCTGGACGAGGCCCCCGCTCTCGATGCGGACATGAAGTTCATCGCCGGAGGCAGGGCGATGCGAGCCGTGGGTTCCAGGGCCGTCCGCGACTCGATCATGGAGTACCAGCCACTCATGTCGTTGCACGGGCACATCCACGAGAGCAAGGGCGGGGTGAAGCTCGGCAAGACCCTGGCGGTCAACCCCGGAAGCGCGTACGAGGAGGGGACGCTCCAGGCAGCGGTCATCGACCTCGACCCCAAGAAACTGAAGATCAAGAACTACGTGTTGGTGAACGGATGACGTCGGCTCGAGCCAAGGAGGGCACGAGATGGCCGCGGTAGGCGAAGCACCGACCCTGTTCCTCAGGAAGGCCACCGGTCTGGTCAAGGGGTGGTCGAAGTTCGACGCTTTCCTCTATTCGTTCATGTCGGTCAACTTCGTGACGCTCGGGCTGTTCTTCGCCCTCTCCGTGCTGGCGTTCGTCCCGACGGGACAGATCCTGCCGGCGCTCCTGATCTCCGGCGTCTTCATCACGTTCCTGGTGATCGCCTACGCCGGGATGATCTCGGTGATGCCGCGCGCCGGCGGTGACTACGTGTGGCAGAGCCGCGTGCTCGGCGGCGGGATCGCGTTCGTGCTCGCCGTCACGGGTTGGTGGTTCATCCTGTGGTACTGGGCGCCGGTCTACGCGAACATCCTCAACGTCGAGGTGTTCCAGCCGCTCGCGGCGGTGCTGCAGCTCGATGGGCTCAACGACTTCCTCGCCAAGGACGTCGGCCTGTTCACCGTGTGCATCGTCACGGTCGGTCTGGCGGCGCTCCTGGTCTCACTCGGCATGGAGGGATACGCGAAGGTCCAGAAGGTCTGCTTCTATCTGGGGCTCGCCGGACTGGCGGTCGTGTTCCTCGTGATGCTGTTGGGCTCGCGCAGCGGGTTCGAGAGCGCGTTCAACGAGGAGGCGACGAACCTGTTCGGGGCGAGCGGGAACGCCTACCAGCAGACCATCGAGCTCGGCCGTACGAACAATGCCGGGCCGATCGTTCCGGACCTCGGGCTCACGCCGTTCTTCGGCGACTCGCTGCTGCTGATCCCGTTCCTGTGCTTCTGGATCCTGTGGCCGAACTGGGGCGCAACCCTGTACGGAGAGGTTCGGGGCGCGAGCGACTTCCGTCGGGTCATGAGCGGCATGATGTGGGGGCTGTGGATCACGGTGGCCATCGCGGCCGTGTTCGTCCTGCTCAGCGCCAAGTTCTTCGGGTGGGAGTTCTTCAACGCGGCGAACCTCAACTACTGGGCCACGGTGTACGGCTTCGGCGACGCGGCGATCCCGATCTGGTCGTACCCACCGATGCTGGCGAGCTTCTACTTCCACAACCAGGCGATCCAGGCGATCATCGTCCTCGTCTTCGGCGCGTGGTTCCTCGGATGGGCCGGGACGCTGTTCCTGTCCTCGACGAGGGTGATCTTCGCGGCCGCGTTCGACCGGATCCTGCCCGAGAAAGTCGCCGACGTCTCCGAGCGTCGGCACGTGCCCTACTGGGCCCTCCTGTTGATGCTGGCCCCGGCGATCGTCGTCAGCTGGCTGTACGTGTACACGGCGGACTTCGCGACGTTCATCCTCGACGCGACGCTGGTCATCGCGGTGACGTTCTTCGGAACGTCGATCGCCGCCGCGATCCTGCCGTGGCGCAAGAAGGCCCTCTATCAGAACTCGCCGATCGCCCGTTACAAGGTCGCGGGGATCCCGCTCATAACCGTGTCGGGTGCGATCACCGCTGCATTCCTGGGCTTCAACCTGTACCACTGGTTCACGAACGACCTGTACGCCGTGAACAACTCGACGTCGCTCTGGTTCATGGCATCGATGTACCTGCTCGCGCTGGTGATCTACGTCGTCGCGTGGTTCGTGCGGAGGAGCCAGGGGATCGACCTGGGCGCGATCCACCGGGAGATCCCCGTGGAGTAGTTGGAGGATGGTCGAGGTCCCCCCCGTCCGCACATACGAGACCCCGACGCGCCTTGTCCATGGCATCGGCGCGCTGAGCTCGCTCGGACAGGAGGCCCGATCTCTGGGGATCACCCGCCCCCTGTTGGTCACCGACCAGGGGATCGTGAAGGCCGGCTTGCTCGGCGAGCCCGTGACGATCCTTCGCGACGCGGGGATCGACCCCGTGGTCTTCGACCGGGTCAGGGCCAACCCGCCAATCGAGTTGGTCGACGAGGGGGCCCGGTTGTACACGTCGGAGCGATGCGACGGGCTGATCGGGCTCGGCGGTGGAAGCTCGATGGACACGGCCAAGGGGATCGGTGTGGTGGCCGTCCACGGCGGTTCCATCCTGGATTACGAGTACGGCCGGGAGCCCATCCCCCACCGGATCCCGCCGATGATCGCCATCCCCACCACCGCCGGGACCGGGAGCGAGGTCACCCTGTGGGCGGTGATCACCGATCCCGACCGGAAGATCAAGTTCAACGTGGGCGGCACGCCGAACATCGCCTCGTGGGTGGCGGTGATCGACCCGGCCCTGACGGTGAACCTGCCTCCAGGCGTCACCGCCGGCACTGGGATGGACGCGTTGGCGCACGCGATCGAGTGCTACACGATGGACTATCACCAGCCGTTCACCGACGCCGTGGCCTTGGAGGCGATCGACTACGTAGGCCGGTGGCTCCGCCGTGCCGTTGAGGACGGGCACGACCTCGAAGCCCGTTCCCACATGAGCATGGCAGCCATGCTGGCCGGGTTGTCCTACGGGGTCGACTCGGCCGGGGCCAACCACGCGATGGCCCAGTCGGCCGGCGGCGTGCACGACGTCCCGCACGGCGACCTGGTGGGTCGGTTGCTCGGCCCGGTTGTCGAGTTCAATGTGCCTGGGACCCCCGAGCGGTTCGCCCGGATCGCCCAGGCGCTGGGGAAGGACACGCGGAAAAGGACGGTGAACCAGGCCGCCGACTTGGCCGTGGAGGAGGTCTACGCACTCACCGAGGACGTCGGGATCCCCACCCTCCAGGCGCTGGGCTTCTCCACCGACGAGGTCCCGATGTTGGCGAAGATCGCCTTCGACGACCCGCAGACCGTGGGGAACCCGCGCGAGCTCGACGTCGGATCGTACGAGGGGATCTGGAAGCGCGCGTTCGAGACCGGGAGGGCGTGACGGTTCCGATGCCCGCCGAGTTCCGGATGCTGATCGGTGGGGAGTGGGTCGACGCGGCCTCCGGGGCCACGTTCAATGCCACCAGCCCTTCCACCGGCGAGGTCATCGCCACGGTCCCGGAGGGCGCGCGCGAGGACGCACGGCGGGCCATCGCCGCGGCGAACGCCGCTCGGTCGGACTGGGCGTCGCGCTCGGCGTTCGAGCGCGCGGCGGCCATGTCGAGGATGGCGGAGATCGTGCGGGAGCGGCGGGAGGACCTGGCGCGGACCCTCTCGCTCGACCAGGGCAAGCCGCTCCGGGCCGAAGCTCGCGACGAAGTGGAGGAGCTGATGGCCTATTTCGAGATGGCCTCGGCCGACGCCACCCGGATGGAGGGGCTGATCCCGCCCTCGATCGATGCCGGCAAGCGCGTGCTGGTGTACCGAGTGCCCAAGGGGGTCGTCGGCGTGATCAGCCCGTGGAACTGGCCGTACACGATGCCGGGCGAGCTCCTCGCCCCGGCGCTGGCGTACGGCAACGCGGTGGTGTGGGTGCCCGCGCCGAGCACGTCCGTCTGCGCGGTGAAGCTCGCCGAGTGCATACAGGATGCCGGCCTGCCGCCCGGCGTGTTCAACATGGTCACCGGGCCGGGGCCGGTCGTCGGCGACGAGGTCGCCGCAAATCCTGGGACCCACGCCGTTGGGTTCATCGGGTCCATCGCCACCGGACACCGGGTCGCGGAGCGGGCGGCGGGCAAGGAGCTCCTCCTGGAGATGGGAGGCAACGGGCCGCTGGTGATCATGGAGGACGCCGATCTCGACGCGGCGGTGACCGGAACGCTCACCGCGTGCTTCCTGAACGCCGGCCAGAGCTGCACGGCGGGCGAGCGGATCCTGGTCCACGAGTCCGTCCACGACGTGTTTTTGGCGAAGCTTCGGGCGGCCATCGACGGTGAGATCCGCCTGGGCGACCCGTTCGACGAGACGACCACGATGGGTCCGTTGAACAATCCGCCCGTCGCGGACAAGACCGAGCGGCACGTCGCCGACGCGGTGGACGGAGGGGCGGAGGTCGTGGTGGGCGGCAAGCGCGCCCCGCACCTGGGGAGCGACCTGTTCTTCGAGGCCACCGTGGTCGACGGCGTGACCGACGAGATGGCGATCGCCCGGGAGGAGACCTTCGGGCCGGTGGTTCCGGTCTCCACCATCCGGAGCGAGGACGAGGCCGTGCGGATCGTGAACGGCTCACCGTACGGCCTGCTGTCCTCGGTGTTCACCCATGACCTCCGTCGAGGCCTTCGGTACGCGGAGGCCGTGCGAGCCGGTTGGGTGAACGTGAACGAGGGGACGAACTACTGGGAGTCCCACCTCCCGTTCGGCGGCGCGGCCGGATCGGCGAGCGGGGTCGGCCGGGTGGGCGGCCGGTTCTCCATGGAGCGCCTGACCGAGCTCAAGACCGTGGTGGTGAACCTGGCATAGTCCGGCGTAGCCTGCCTGTCGATGCCGTGGCCCGGTCGAAGGTCGAGGGGCGATCCCACCCGGATCTTCTACGCGGCGGACATCCACGGCTCCGCGCCGGTGTTCCGCAAGTTCCTGAACGCTGCGGCCTTCTACGACGTGGATGTCCTGGTCTTCGGGGGCGACCTCATGGGCAAGGCCCTGATCCCCGTGATCCGGGAGGGCGGACGGTACCGCGCCACCCTCCACGGGCGGGATCACGAGTTCGATGCCGACGGGCTCGAGGGCTTCCGCCGGACCGCCGAGGTCGCGGGGTTCTACTGGAAGGTGATGGATCGGGAGGAGTACGAGGCCCTTCGACTGGATCCCCTCCTGCTGAAGTCGCTGTTCCAGGAACGAGGGCGAGCCACGCTCCTGTCGTGGATCCAACTCGCCCAGGAGCGGCTCGACGGCACCCCGGTTCGGCTCTACCTGACCGGCGGCAACGACGACGAGCCGGGCGTGCTCGAAGCGCTCGACGAGGCGGACGGAGAACGCGTGGTCGCGTGCGAGGGCACCGTCGCGGAGCTCGACGGACGGCACACGATGATCACGGTCGGACTGTCCACGCCCACGCCCTGGGACACGCCGCGGGAAGCGAGCGAGTCGGAGATCGGGGCGGCCATCGCGGCCAGCTTGTCCGCCGTTCCCGACGCCGGGAGTTGCGTGTTCAACATCCACTGCCCGCCGATCGACTCGCTCCTGGACCGGTGCCCCAAGCTCGACACCAGCCGGATGGCGATGGGCGAGCTCCCGCGGCCGATCCTGCAGCACGGGCGCATGGTCATGACCAACGGTGGTAGCAGCGCGGTCCGGCACGCCGTCGAGACCTACCAGCCGTTGGTCGGCCTCCACGGCCACATCCACGAGTCGCCGGGACGGATCAAGATCAGCGGCACGCCGTGCTTCAACCCGGGGAGCGCGTACGGCCAGGGCATCCTGGAAGGCGTGATCGTGTCGATCCGGGACGGCCGGGTCGTGAGCTACCAGCACACCTCCGGTTAGCTAGGCTTGGCGGCGTTCGAGGCGGCGGGACGTGATCGGCCCGCCATGCTGTCGAAGGGGGGAAGTCGATTGGCGGTGATCGAGAGCCCGGGGATCCTGCTGTACACGCGGATCCGCAAATCGCCCTACTTCCACGCGTCGCGCAAACACGGGGTGTCGCGATACAGCGTGTACAACCACACGTACCACCCCCGCCACTACGGGGATCCCGTCGAGGAGTACTGGAAGCTGGTGAACGGCGTCACGCTGTGGGACGTCGGCGTGGAGAAGCAGATCCAGATCAAGGGTCCGGACGCCTTCGACCTGGCGAACATGATCGTCCCGCGAGACCTGTACAAGTGTGCGGTCGACCGATGCAAGTACGTGTTCATCACGGCTCCGGACGGCGGCATCCTGAACGACCCGGTGCTGCTTCGGGTGGAGGAGGATGAGTTCTGGCTCTCGCTCGCCGACTCCGACGTGAACCTGTACGCGCTGGGCATCGCGGCGGCCAAGGGTATGGACACGTCCGTGCGAGAGATCGACGTCGCTCCGGTGCAGATCCAGGGCCCAGACTCGAAGAAGGTGCTGGTCGATCTGTTCGGCGACCGGGTCCTGGAGGTGCCGTACTACGGGCTGATGAAGGCGGAGCTCGACGGGATGAACGTCGTGGTGTCCCGGACCGGCTACACGGGCGAGGTGGGCTACGAGATCTACCTGCACGACGCGAGCCGCCACGGTCAGAAGTTGTGGGATACGGTGCTCGAGGCCGGGAAGCCGCACGGGTTGGAGGTCATCGGCCCCTGTCACATCCGCCGCATCGAGGGTGGCATCCTCGCGTTCGGCGCGGACATGTGGTACGAGAACAACCCCTACGAGGTGGGCTACCACTACACGTGGATGGTCGACCTGGACCAGGAAGCGGACTTCATGGGCAAGGAGGCGCTCCGCCGGATCAAGCAGGAGGGCGTGAGGCAGAAGCTCGTCGGGGTGGACCTCGAAGGGGAGCCACTCGGCACGTACATCGACAACGAGATGATCGATTTCTTCCCCGCGTATGCCGACGGTCGCGAGGTCGGGCGGGTCACGTCGGCCTGCTACTCGCCACGCTTGGAGAAGAACATCGGGTTCGCCATGGTGCCGGTCGAGTTCGCCGAGCGCGGGACGGAGCTTCAGGTGGACACACCGAAGTCGGGGCGCGTGACCGCCACGGTCGTCTCCATGCCGCACTTCGACCCGACGAAGGAGATCCCCAAGCAGTGAACGCGTTGCCGGATCGGGCGAGCGTCGTCGTCATCGGTGCGGGGATCGTCGGCAACAGCGTGGCGTACCACCTGGCCCGGCTGGGGTGGAGGGACATCGTCCAGGTGGACAAGGGCCCCCTGCCCAACCCGGGCGGATCGACCGGCCACGCATCGAACTTCATTTTCCTGGTGGATCACTCCAAGGAGATGACCGCGATCTCGCTCGACAGCGTGCGGCAATACAAGGAGCTCGGCGTGTTCACCGAGAGCGGGGGCGTCGAGGTCGCCCGGACCCCCGAGCGGATGGAGGAGCTGAAGCGCCGGATGGCGTCGGCTAAAGCCTGGGGGGTCGAGCCCGCCGAGCTGCTCACCCCGTCCGAGGTCAAGGAGCTCGTCCCGTTCATCGACGAGACGGTCATCCTGGGCGGCTTCCACTGTCCGGGGATCGGGGTGGTCGATTCGCTTCGCGCGGGCACCCTCATGCGGGAGGAAGCCGAGCGGCTGGGTGCCATCACGATCAGCGCGAAGACCGAGGTGTTGGGGATCGACGTGGCGGACGGCCGTGTCCGCGGCGTCCGGACCGACGCGGGCGACATCCGAACCGACGTCGTGGCGGTGTGCTCCGGAGTATGGAGCCCCCGGATCGCCCGGATGGCCGGGGCGTCGATCCCGCTCACCCCCGCGGTCCACCAGATGATCGACGTCGGGCCGGTGCCGCTGTTCGAGAAGACCGTGGGGGAGATCGAGTACCCGATCGTTCGGGACGTGGACACGAACATGTACGAGCGCCAGCACGGGAGCGAGTTCGAGATCGGGTCCTACGCGCACCGGCCGATCCTCCTCGAGCCGGACGCCATCCCCTCGATCGAGCAGGCGGCGCAGTCGCCCACCGAGCTCCCGTTCACCAAGGACGACTTCGATCCGCAGATGGAGGACGCGCTGGAGCTCTTCCCCGAGATCGTGGCGGACGAGCGGGTGGGGATGAAGTACGCGGTCAACGGGTTGATCTCGCTCACGCCCGACGGGATGCCGATCGTTGGGGAGACCCCCGAGGTCCGGGGGCTGTGGTCGGTGGCGGCCATCTGGGTCAAGGAGGGACCCGGGTTCGGTCGCACGGTGGCCGAGTGGATGACCGACGGGTGCCCGGAGATCGATCCTCATTCCTCCGACGTCGCGCGGTTCCACGATCACCAACGAACGAAGCGTCACATCCTGGCCCGGTGCGCCGAGGGCTACAACAAGACCTACGGCATCGTCCATCCCATGGAGCAATGGGCATCCAACCGGGACGTGCGGCTCTCGCCGTTCAATGCGCGCGAGCGAGACCTCGGCGCGGTGTTCTACGAGACCGCCGGATGGGAGCGCCCGTTCTGGTACGAGTCAAACCGGCCCCTGCTCGACGAGTATGGCGAGCGCGTGATGCCCCGCGAGGGGGAATGGGAGGCGCGGTGGTGGTCTCCGATCATCAACGCGGAGCACCTGGCCATGCGGGATCGGGTGGCCATGGTCGACCTCTCCGCGTTCGCCATCTTCGACATCGCCGGGCCGGCGGCGTTGGGCTTCGTGCAGCGGATGGCCGTGAAGCAGATGGACGTTCCGGTCGGACGCGTGGTGTACACGCCGCTGCTGAACCCCGCCGGGGGCGTGAAGGCCGACCTCACGATCATGCGCCTGTCCGGCGACCGGTTCCGTGTGGTGACCGGGGGGTTCTCGGGGATGGCCGACCGAACGTGGTTCACGTCGCACCTTCCCTATGACGGGTCGGCGCAGCTCCAGGATCAGACCTCCGCATGGTGCACGCTCGGGCTGTGGGGTCCGCGTGCTCGAGATGTGCTGAGGTCGGTCACCGAGGCCGACGTCTCGCACGAGGGCTTCCCCTTCGCCACGTGCCGATGGGTCAAGGTGGACACGCTCTCGGTCCTTGCCTCCCGCATCTCGTATGTGGGGGAGCTCGGGTGGGAGCTGTACGTGCCGATGGAGCAGGGCGCGCGGCTGTGGGACGTTCTGTGGGAGGCCGGAGGTCCCCACGGCATCGTCCCCGTGGGGATCGGTGTGTACGCAACGACCGCCCGTCTGGAGAAGTGCTATCGGGCGCACGGGAACGAGCTCGAGCTCGAGTTCGACCTGGTCGAGGCGGGCATGGCCGGGCCGGCGGTCAAGGACGTGGACTTCATCGGCCGTGACGCGTACCTGAGGCAGCGGGCCGAGGAGCCGGCCGCGGTGCTGTGCGCGCTCACCCTGGACGACCCGACCTCCGCGTCCGGGGTCAAGCGCTACATGCTCGGGCGCGAGCCGATCTTGTCGAGGGACGACGAACCGCTCATGGACGCGAAGGGCCGACGCTCCTACGTGACCAGCGCGGGCTCGGGTCCGTCGGTCGGTACCCACATCCTGATGGCGTACCTCCCACCGGATCGGGCGGAGGTCGGCGCGGAGCTCGCGGTCGAGTACTTCGGTGAGCGATACCCGGTGACCGTCGCCGCGGTGGGGAGCACGCCCCTGTTCGACCCATCGAACGAGCGGCTCAAGCGCTAGCTCGACCGATGGACATCCTGGTCTGCGTGAAGCGCGTTCCGGTGACCGGTGGGCGCATCGGCCTCACCGACGACGAGCTGGATGTCGACACACGGTACCTGGGCTTCACGGTGAGCCCTCATGAGGAGTGCGGGGTCGAGGAGGCCGTCCGGCTGATCGAGGCTCATGGCGGCTCGACCACCGTGCTCACGCTCGGACCACCGCTCGCCGAGGAACAGCTTCGGGACGCCATGGCCATGGGAGCGAACCGCGCCGTCCTGATCGAGGCCGAGGGACCGGAGTGGGACGGCGGAGCCACGGCGGGAGCCATCGCCCGGGTCGTCGCGGATCGTCGCGACGCCGGGGTGATCTACGACCTCATGCTGTTCGGCAACGAGTCCGCCGACGCCGGCGGGTATCAGGTGGGGATCCGGGTTGCTCACCTGCTCGACCTGCCGTGCGTGACCGGCGTGAAGCATCTGGAGATCCGGGATGGAACAGCCGTCGCCCGCCGCGAGGGGCCCGGTGGCTTCGAGATCTACGAGGTTCCACTCCCCGGGGTGATCACGGTGAAGGAGGGGATCAACCTGCCTCGGTACCCGTCGATCCCCGGGAGGTTGCGAGCCAAGAAGGCCCCAGTCGAGCGGCTGCAGCTCGACGCTCCGCCCCCGGGCCTGGAGAAGGTCCGCCTACGGCTTCCCCCGGGGCGGGACAAGCAGGTGGAGATCCTCGGGGACGGGGCAACCGGGATCGAGCGGGCGATCGGCGTCCTTCGACAGATCGGCGTGATGTCGTCGTGATCCTCGGTCTGGTCGAACACGATGGCGGCTTGGTCTCGGAGCCTTCGTTGCAGGCGCTGACCCTTGGACGACGTGTGGCGGAGCGGCTCGGCGAGCCGCTCGCCGCGGTCGTCATCGGATCGGACGCCGGGCCGGTCGTGGACGGCCTCGTGGTCCATGGCGTTGAGGCCGTCCACCACGCCGTGAACGACCGGCTCGATCGCTATGCGCCGGCCGCGTGGGCGGCGTGTCTGGTGGACCTGATGGGGCGGACCGCACCGAGCGTGGTACTGGCCGCGGGCACGGACCGGGGAAACGAGGTCATGGCCCACGTCGGCGCCCGAACGGGGCTGCCCATGGCCGCCAACTGCACCGAGGTCGAACCGGGCGAGCCGGGGGCCCCATTTCTGGTCACCCGGCTCCGGTGGGGCGGCAGCCTCCTGGAGGACGCCCGGCTCCACGGGGAGGTCAAGCTGTTGACGGTCGCCCCCCACGCGGTCCGGGCGGAGGAACGGCCCGGACCCAAGGATTGCTCGGTGGAGGAATTCTCCCCGGACCTGCAGGAGGCCGACCTCCGAGTGCAGGTAGTCCGGCAGGAGGGACGCCCAGCGGGCAAGGTGTCGCTCCCCGAGGCACGCGTGGTGGTGGGAGGCGGACGCGGCGTGGGGGGCCCGGAGGGGTTCGGCCCGCTGGAGGAGCTCGCCGAGCTCCTCGGCGGGGTGGTCGGGTGCTCCCGCGTCGTCACCAGCCTGGGGTGGCGTCCCCACACGGACCAGGTGGGCCAGACGGGAGTTCGGATCGCCCCGGACCTGTACGTCGCCTGCGGGATCAGCGGGGCCATCCAGCACATGGTGGGAGCCAAGGGAGCGAAGCGGATCCTGGTGGTCAACACCGACCCCCAGGCGCCCATCCTGGCCCACGCGGACTACGCGATCATCGGGGACGTTCAGCAGGTGGTCCCTGCACTGATATCTGGGATCAGGGAGGCGAAGGGCCGATAGCTCGCACGCGCGGGCGGGTTGCGCCACCATCGGCGCATCGGCGATGATCTGGTTTCCCATGTCGCGGCTTCGGGTACCCAGGATGCGGCGGGATGCGCGAGTACGCGTCGCGGAGCAGCCGATCGTCCCGATCACCCGATCCGGCGACCGGCACCGCAGTCGTTAGACGAAGCTCCATCGGCGGTCGCCGCCCTCCCGAGAAGGAGAAGCAACCCGATGAGTTGGAACGCATACTCCGATCCGCTCCCGTCCATGCTGCACGCGATCGGCCGGACCCCGCTCGTCCGCCTGCGCCGCATCGAGCCACCGGGCCACGAGCTGCTGGCCAAGGTGGAGTGGTACGGCCCCACGGGCTCGGTCAAGGACCGCATCTACGCGTTCATGCTCGACCGTGCGGAACGACGAGGCGAGCTCGAGCCGGGGATGACCATCCTCGAATGCACGACCGGAAACGCCGGGATCGCCTGCGCGGCCGTGGCGGCGATCAAGGGCTACCCCTGCGTCGTCATCATGCCCGAGGGCATGAGCGAGGAACGCCGGAAGATGATCCAGGCGTACGGCGCCGAGCTCATCCTCACCCCCGGTGGCGAGTCGGACATCGACGTCGCGCTGGCGAGGATGGAGCAGATGAGGAGGACCCATCCCGGGACGTACTTCGTCCCGGCGGAGTTCGAGAACCCGGACAACATCGAAGCTCACCGGCTCACGACCGGACCCGAGCTCTGGGAGCAGACCGATGGCCGGCTCGATGCGGTGGTCGCCGCCCAGGGGACGGGTGGGTGGATCAGTGGCGTCGCCCGGTTCCTGACCGAACGGGGATCCGACGCCAGGATCTACGCCGTCGAGCCCGCGGAGTGCGCGCTGATCTCGAACGGGGAATGGGGACCGCACGGCATCGCCGGGATCGGTGACGGGATCGTGCCGAGGAACCTGGACCTGTCCGTCATCGATGGCGTCGTCACCGTGACCACCGAGGATTCCTGGGAGACGGCGCGCCGGTTGGCCCGGGAGGAGGGCATCTTCTGCGGGACGTCCTCCGGATGCAATGTCGCCGCGGCCCTGGTCGTGGCGGCGGCTCATCCCGAGCTCGAGCGGATCGTGACGGTGATCCCGGATACCGGCCAGCGGTACTTCTCCTCGGGCCTGTTCGGTGAGCCCCCGCAGGGCGAGATCCCCGAACGCGAGCATCAGTTCGACCCTCACACCGCCGCGGAGCTCCGACGGCATCGAGACCGACTCGAGCTCCTGGGGGGACGGACCAGCCAGCCGCTGCCCGCCTGAGCGGCCACCCGGTGCGGGTATCCTCCGCGGCAGAGGTGGACGGGTGACCTATCCGCTGCAGGACGAGGACCGGGCGATCCAGGACAAAGCCCGGCGGTTCGTGGACGAGGAGCTGATCCCACACGAGCTCGAAGCCGAGACGAACGCCGGCCGGCTCCCCCCAGACGTGATCGAACGACAGCAAGCCAGGCTCCGGGAGCTCGGGCTGTGGTCCATCAACATGCCCAGGAGCCTGGGCGGGGCCGAGCTCACCACGTTCCAACAGGTGCTCGTGTCCGAGCAGATCGGGCGGGTCACGAACGGTCTCGGATGGGTCCTGCACACGGGCCCCGAGTGGGCCGTCGGGGTGTTCTCCGCCGACCAGGTGGACCGGTACCTCAAGCCCATGGTGGCTGGGGAGAAGCGCGAGTGCTACGCGATCACGGAGCCGAACGCGGGCTCCGACGTGGACGCCATCGAGGCCACGGCGCGGCGGGATGGCAGCGACTACGTCCTGAACGGGACGAAGTGGCACGTCACGTCTTTCAACAAGGCGGAGGTGGTCTTCTTCCAGGCCAAGCTGGCCGAGGGTCCCAACGCCGGCTCCCATGCGCTGTTCATCGTCGACATCCCGTCGGAGGGCATGCGCATGGTGCGCGCGCCAGCCTACTCGCACACATACTCGGATCAGCACGCGATCCTGGAGTTCGAGGACGTGCGGGTGCCGGCGTCCAACCTGATCGGGGACGAGGGCGGCGGCATGGACTTCACGTACGCCTGGTTCCGATACGAACGGTTGATGATCGCCGCTCGGTGCTGCGGCGCCGCCGAGCGCTTGATCGATGAGGCCACGGCCTTCGCCAAGGAGCGAGTGCAGTTCGGCCAGCCGATCATGTCGTACCAGGCCATCCAGCACATGCTGGCCGACTCGCTGACCGAGCTGTGGGCGGCGCGTCTGATGACGTATCGCCTGGGGCAGGAGATCGACGAGGGCGCCGACATCAAGGTCCAGCACGCCCACTGCTCCATGGCCAAGCTGTACGCGAGCGAGATGGCCAACCGCGTGGCCGACCGCGCCGTGCAGATCTTCGGAGGCCGGGGCTACATGCGCGAGAACGTCGCCGAGCGCTTCTACCGCGAGCTGCGGGTGGACCGGATCTGGGAGGGAACCTCGGAGATCCAGCGCAACATAATCGCCGATCAGCTGGCCAAGCGGGGCGCCGGAACCCTCGCCGGCTGAACGCGCGACCTACAGCTCGAACCCGATCTCCTGCGCTGCGACCTCCATGCAGGCCCGGTGCATCCGCTCGGGCGAGACCTGGCTGTCGTTCATGATCACCTGGATGGCCAAGCCGTCGATCAACGAGCAGAGCCGCAGTGAGATCTCGTCGGCGTCCCTCGTCGGGAACTCATCGGCGGCCTGTCCCGCACGGATGATGTCGGCGATCGACTGGCGCCACCGCTGATCCAGGATCTCCCGGTCCTTCGCCATCTGGGGATCCCGAAGGGCTCGCACCCACACTTCGATCCACAGGGCCCACTCGTCGAGCTTGCTGTATTCGGGCAGGTACCCCGGGACGGACAGGTCGATCACCCGACGCAATTGCTCCTTGGCCGTGGGCAGCCGGCGGATCTCGCGAGACATCCGAACGAAGAAGTCGTCGTTCGCGTAGGTGAGGGCCTCGGCGAGCAGGCGGTCCTTGGAGTCGAAGTAGTACAGGATCAGCCCCGGGGAGACGCCGGCGGCGTCGGCTACGTCCGAGATCCTGGTATCGGCCAGCCCGCGCTCGGTGATCACGCGGGCGGCAGCGTCCAGGATCTCCTGGTGGCGGTCCTTCGTCGCCCTGGGCCGAACCGCATTCATCCGCTCGCTCCCGTCCCTTTGAACGCCGAACAGTCCGGCGCGCCGACACGTCCCTGTTTGAACAGCCGTTCAGCGAACCATACCTGGTCAGGCCGGGGTGTCAACTCGAGCAACCCTTCCCGGCGCTTGACTCACCGTTCAAACATCGGGGTATGATGCCTTCCGGCTCACGCTCGACGGGGGAAGCTTCCATGGCCAACACGTACGACGCCATCGTGATCGGCGGCGGCCACAACGGCCTGATCTCCGGGGCCTTCTTCGCCCAGGCCGGTGCTCGGACCGTCGTGCTCGAGGCCCGGGAGAAGGCTGGGGGGGCGGCCGACACCAGCGCTCCGTGGCCCGAACATCCGGACTTCCAGGTCACCACCTACTCCTACGTGATG
The DNA here is from genome assembly GCA_046728055.1 of Actinomycetota bacterium. Classification (GTDB taxonomy): domain Bacteria; phylum Actinomycetota; class UBA4738; order UBA4738; family HRBIN12; genus AC-69. The sequence continues at coordinate 21,107 of JBKPDU010000142.1, forward strand.
AGCCTGATGCCGCCGACGATCATCCGGGAGCTCCAGCTGGAGCGGCACGGGTACAGGGTCACGCCGTTCGGCCCGTACTACCAGGCGTTCCCCGACGGCCGGTCGATCAAGGTGTACGCGGACGATGCGAAGAAGAACTTCGAATCGATCTCCCAGTTCTCCAAGAAGGACGCGGAGACCATGCCCACGTGGGACGCGTGGCTCTCCGGCGTGGCCGACGTCATGGGACCGCTCCTGTTGCATGTCCCCCCGAAGGTCGGGTCGATGCGGCCCGCGGACCTCATCGAGCAGCTACGCGTGGTGTGGAAGGCGCGGGGCCTCGGGGTCCGCGGCGTGGGGGACGTGACCCGCCTGTTCACGATGAGCGTCACCGACCTGCTCGATGACTGGTTCGAGTCGGACGAGATCAAGGCGATGCTCGCCATCAACGGCGTCATCGGGACGTGGGCCGGTCCCGACTCGCCCGGGACCGCATACGTGATGCTGCATCACTCGATCGGCGATGTCGGTGACGGCCACCTGGGGTCCTGGGGCTACCAGGAGGGTGGCATGGGCGGGGTGTCCGACGCGTGTCGCAGGGCGGCGGAATCCTTCGGGGCCGAGATCCGCACGGGTGCCCGAGTCGGCAGGATCCTGGTCCGAGGGGGCCGCGCCGTCGGGGTGGCGCTCGAGGACGGCGAGGAGATCCGGGCCCCGGTGGTGGTCACCACCATCCACCCGCAGATCGCGTTCCTGCGGCTCCTCACTCCCGACGAGCTCCCGGCGGACTTCGTCAGGGACATCGAGAACTGGCGGAGCCGGAGCGGCGTTGTGAAGATAAATCTGGCCATCAGCGAGCTGCCGGACTTCATCGCCGATCCCGGCAAGGAGCTCCAGGACCACCACACGGGCTCGGTCGAGCTGTGCTTCTCACCACGGTACGCGGAGGAGGCGTTCCAGGACGCCCACCTGTTCGGAAAGGGCGCCGAGCGGCCGTTCGTGGACGGGGTCATCCCCACCACATTGGACAAGACGCTGATGCCCGAGGGCGTCCACAACTTCTCGATGTTCACCCAGTGGGTTCCCGACGACTGGGCGAAGGAGCCCCACCGCGACGAGCTCGAACAGTACGCCGACCGGGTCATCGACCTGTACGACTCCCTCGCGCCCAACTTCAAGGCCTCGGTCATCGCTCGGCAGGTGCTGGGGCCGTACGACCTGGAGCAGGAGCTCGGGCTGATCGGCGGCAACATCTTCCACGGCGAGCTCTCGGTGGACCAGCTGTTCCACATGCGCCCGGCCCCCGGGTACGCGGACTACCGCACGCCCATCCGAGGCCTGTACCACGGCTCGTCGGCCACCCATGCCGGCGGCGGGGTGTGTGGCATCCCCGGGTGGCAGGCATTCCGGCAGGCCAAGCGGGACCGGGTGCTGGCCAAGCGGGCGCAGTAGCCTCCAGGCGTTGACCGTTTCGCCGGGCTCGGGGGGCCGGGGGGCGCTCCAGACCATGCTCGAGGCGCGGTCGGTCGCCGTCGTGGGGGCGAGCGTCCGCCCAGGTTCGGTGGGGAACCAGAGCCTGGTAGAGCTCCTCGAGGGCGGGTTCGAGGGGCGGGTCTACCCGGTGAACCCGAAGTACGAGGAGATCCTGGGCTTGCCGTGCTACCCGGCGCTCTCCGAGATCGGGTCGACGGTCGACCTGGCGATCCTGGCGGTGGGAAACCCGCTCCTCGAGGAACAGCTGCAATTGGCCGCCGACGCGGGCGCGCGTTCGGCCGTCATCTTCGCCAGTTGCTTCGAAGCCCCACGCAAGGACGCCCCGCCGCTCACCGATCGGTTGGCGGCCATCGCTCGTGGCGCGGGGATGGCGGTCTGCGGAGGCAACTGCATGGGGTTCGCCAACCTGGAGAAGGGCCTGCGGGCCCTGGGGTTCTACGAGCCGAAGGGGCTGCGGCCCGGCCCGATCGCCTTCGTCAGCCATTCCGGCTCCGCCTTCTCCGCACTGCTGCACAACGACCGGGGGCTGTCGTTCAACATCGCGGTGTCGTCGGGGTTGGAGCTCGCGGCCACCGCCGCCGACTACATCGGCTACGCGCTGTCGCTCGACAGCACGAAGGTGATCGGGCTGTTCCTCGAGTCGATCCGCGATCCCGCCGCGTTCGTCGAGGCGCTCGGAGCGGCGAACGACGCGGACGTCCCCGTGGTGGCCCTGAAGGTCGGGAAACAGGCGCTGACCCGGCGCATGGTGACGGCGCACTCCGGGGCGCTCGCCGGAGACGACGGAGCGTACGAGGCCCTGTTCGAGGCCCACGGGGTGCGGCGCGTCGAGAGCCTGGACGAGATGGCGGACGCGCTGGCGCTGTTCGGTTCGGGCCGGCGGGCCGGCCCCGGCGGGCTGGCCAGCGTCCACGACTCCGGCGGCGAACGCGCCCTCCTGGTGGACTCGGCGGCAACCGTGGGGGTGCCGCTCGCTTCCATCTCGGAGCAGACCACCACGCGTCTGAGCGAGCTGCTCGAGGAAGGACTCCTGCCGGTCAACCCCCTGGACTTCTGGGGGACCGGTCGGGACACGCACGATGTGGTGACGGGGTGCATGCGCGCGCTGCTGGAGGACCCCGACACCGCGGCGCTGGTGTTCAGCGTCGACCTGACCACCGAGGATCAGCCCGACGAGGGGTACATCCGGATGGCACGGGAGGTGTTCCCGGAGACCGAGAAGCCGTTCGCCATGCTCTCGAACTTCGCCGGCGGCATCGATCGCGCGGACGCCAAGCGGCTCGAGGATGCGGGAATCCCCGTGCTGGAGGGGACGCTGACCGGGCTGGCGGCCGTGCGTCACCTGTTCGACTATCGGGATCATCGGGCCCTGCCACCGCTCACGGGGTCCTCCCCGGTCGACGCGAACACCCGAGATCGGTGGAAGACGCTGCTGTCGAGCGCGCACTCGTTTACCGAAGCGGCGGCGCTCGACCTCCTGTCGGACTACGGGGTCCCGACCATCCGGTCCCACATCGCCGGGTCGCTCGATGAGGTGCTCGCCGCTGCGGCGGAGATCGGATACCCGGTCGCCCTCAAGACGGCGATGCCCGGGATCGAACACAAGTCCGATGTCGGGGGGGTGAAGTTGAGCCTGACCGACCCGGCCGAGGCGACCGACGCCTACCGGGATCTGGCGGACCGGCTCGGGCCGCAGGTGGCGGTGGCGGCCATGGCAGCTCCGGGCGTCGAGATCCACCTGGGGATCGTTCGCGACGAGCAGTTCGGCCCGCTGGTGTTGGTCGCCGCGGGCGGGATATTGGTCGAGGTCCTGAACGACCGGGCGTTGGCCCTGGCGCCGCTCGACGCGGCGCGCGCCACGCGAATGATCGATCGATTGAAGGTCCGGCCGCTGCTCGGCGGCGTCCGAGGCCGGCCCCCGGCCGACCTCGCGGCCCTCGCCGAGGCCGTGGTCTCGCTGTCCTGGGTGGCCCACGACCTCGGTGAACGCATCCAGGCGCTGGACGCGAACCCGGTGATCGCGGGCGTCGACGGCTGCGTCGCCGTGGACGCCCTGGTCGTTCCCCGACGGAACCGACCCTCCCGCTAGACCGGGTCGGTCACGGGGATCGTGCCGGGAACCCAGCCCGGATAGTTCTCCGGGAAGTCGAAGGCGTTGCCGGAGCACTTCAGGTGGCCGAGCGGCTCGGCGTCCTTCCGTGGGTTCCTGTCGAAGTCGAAGACGTGCTCGAAGTTGTGGGTCTGCTCGATGCGCGGAGCGAGATGCGGGAGGCCCCAGTTGTCCTCGATGAACTTGAGGGGCGTGGAGAACTCGCCCAGCTCGTGGTCGATCAGCCCTCGTTTCGCGTACGGCGAGATGACCAGCGCCGGGACCCGGATGCCCAGGCCGAGGCCATCCACCTCGGGCGGCAGCACGTGGTCGTAGAACCCACCCCATTCGTCCCAGGCCAGGAAGATGGCCGTGTGCATCCACGCGTCACTCTTCATCACCGCGTTGACGATGTCGGTGACCCAGTTCTGAGCGAAACACGTGGAGAACGGGGGATGGTCGGACAGTTCGAAGCGCGGTGTGACCCAGGTGACGGCGGGAAGCCGATTGGCCTGGATGTCGGCGACCAGCTGACCCACCGGCCGCGTGTGCTCGTGGAACGTGTCCCCGTGGAAGATCGGACCGATCCCGTTCAGTGCGTTCCAGAAGTATCCGGCTTGCCCGGGCACGGCCGCGTAGTAGGCCCAGTCCACGCCGATCTGCGACAGCTGCTCCGGAACCGTGGGGAAGTCGAAGCAGGACTCGTGTTTCGTCAGGTTTCCCTCGTCGTCCAGGACGAAGACGAAGACGTCGTCCCCGAGGGCGTCACACCCCCAGCTCTTGAACTTCTTCCCCTCGACGACCGCGGTCTCGATGTTCTCGGGGTTGTCGATGGCCCCACCGGACTGCCCGGCGACGAAGAAGAAGTGGTTGGGGTACGAGGGCCCCCCGACCGAGGCGAAGAAGTTGTCGCACAGCACGTAGTCGCGTGCCCACGCGTAGTAGTTGCGGACCTGGTCCGGCTCGAACTGCGAATAGGCGTACACGGGCCCGTAGATGCCGCCGTCGAACGCGTCGAGCTTGCCCCCGTTCAGGCAGTTCAGGTGGGCCGCCCGGTCGTGTGGAAGGTCACCGGGGAGCCACTCCGGGCTACGGATCAGGGGGACCTCCTTCCCGGCCCGCAGCCCCACTGTTGCGCCATTAGCACCCGGGAACTTCCCGAAGATGTTGTCGAAGCTCCGGTTCTCCAACATCAGGTAGATCACCCGCTTGATCGGCCACGCCGTGTCGATCGTCGGGGTGGCGTCGGTGACCTTCGGGATGATCCTGCCGCCGGTGCACGAGAACAACGTCGCCCCGGCCACGCCCATCGCCGAGCGTGTCAGGAACTGCCGTCGGGACAACCGTTCGTGAGGAACGCGCCCGAAGGCAGATCCTTCTCGCGGCGGCGCGGGACGACCGTCATGAGGGGGTGGCATGGGTGCCCGAGGCTACCAAGGAACCTTCGGAACGGTATCCTCCGGTGATCCCACCGGATGGAGCTCGAGTGACCGCGCGTTGGTTCCGTCACGCCGTGCTCGTCGTCGCGGCCGTTACCGTGGTGGCCTGCGGGGAGTCCGACGGGGCCTCGCGCTCACCCACGGCTCCGCCACCGGCGTCACCGACCGTCGACGGCCCCACGACCTCGCCGGTTGCCCCGCCGCCGACGCCCGTCGCGGCCCTTCCGACGACCGGTCCCGCCACGACCACGTGCACCCACGGATGGGCCACCCCTCCCCGGAACTCACCGGCGCACCGGCAGCCGCTGGGGATCATCCGACGGATCACGGGGATCGAGGGGCCGCTGGTCGTGGTGGATATGCGGACATTCACCGGCCCGGAGTCTCCACCCTCCGACAAGGGCTATATAGCGGAAGTGCAGCGGTGGTACGTCAAGCTCTACGCGAAGGACGACCCGGCCTTCCAGGGCCGCTTCCTGGTCGAAGCCCGCCGGTTCGGACGAGGCGTCTCCGCCGTCGCGCCCTACGGCTCGCACGGTTGGCGATCGCCGGACTGGATCGGGTTCCAGTGGACCAGCTCCGACACCACGCCGAAGGCCTACCCGGGCCTTCCGGGGACGTGGGAGGGGACCCCCTACGACTTCGTGAAGGGCGGCGGCGGCCTGACCATCCCGGGCTTGCCCCGGGACGTGGCCGGTTGCCTGGACGGCACTTAGGCCCACGCGAGCGAGTTGGGTTCGGGCTCTCAAGGTCTCCGGCCCAGGTCCCGATGGCATGGATGAGCGGCCCTGCCGCTGTGAACACGCCGCTGCGAGCAGGACGAGGGATGGATCAGACCGAGTCGAACAAGAAGTGGGCGCCGCCGAGCAGCCTCTCGGACATCGGTGCCACTCCCCGCGTCCGGTTCACTCCCCCGCCACCTCCCCCCGAGCCCGCCTACGCTCCTCTGCGGACGCGGGCCAAGGCCCTGGCCATCGATGCCGCGCTCGCGTTGGTGGTGGTCATCCCCCTCGCGGTGCTCTCCGACGGCATCAGCTCGGCGAACGGGTTCCTCCGGATCAAGCTGAGCGCCCCGCCACTCCTCCTGTCGATGGTCCTGTGGATCGCGTACATGACGCTCATGGAAGCCAAGTACGGAGCGTCGATGGGCAAGCGCATGATGGGGCTCGTCGTGGTGAACGAGGAGGACGGATCGCCTGTCGAACTCGAGGCAGCGCTCATCCGCAATGCCCTCAGGTTCCTGGACGCCGTCCCCTATGTGGTCCCCTATCTGTTGGGATACATCGTCGCCGACCGATCCCCGCACCGGCAGCGATTCGGCGACCGCGTGGCAGAGACCATCGTGATCACGCGCGAGTCGGCCGTGCAGGCGGGAGGCCCGGCGACGTATCGACCGTCCGCCTGATCGCCTTCAGGCGCAGGTCACCGAAGCCCGACCGATCAACGTGGCCCGGCGGTTGGCCGTGTCGCGGTAGCCGACCGCCCACACCGAACCGTCGGGCGCCGCGGTGGCCGCCGTCAAGACGTCCGAGCCGGGGATCCCGGGTCCGTCGACGATGGTCCACCCCGCTCCGCTGAACCGCTGGACCAGTGAGCGGTTCATGTCGGCCGTCGCGCCCGGGCTGGAGCCAACGGCCCATGCCTCGTCTGGCGACTCCGCGGCGATCCCCTGAAGGGTGCCGTCGCGTCGGGCCGCCCCGGCCTCGGTCCACGCCTTGCCGTCCCATCGAAGGATGGACGCACCGACCGCCCATGCACCGTCACCCAGCGCCGGCGCGATGGCCACGAGCTGGCCACTCCCAGGAACCGGGACCCGGCGCCACCGCGTGCCGTTGAATCGGAGGGCGAGCGGCCGATTCCCTTGCGATCCGATCGCCCAGGCGTCGTCGCGGGAGACGGCCGTGACGGCGCGAAGGATGCTCGGCTCTCGGAGGGTGGGCAGGGTCTCGGCCGTCCATTCAGTCCCATTCCACCGCAGGATCAACGCCTGTTCCGTGCCGAGGTCACCGCTTCGCGACGCACCGACCGCCCAGACCGTCCGTCCGGCCGCCGCCACCCCGTACAGGGCGGCGCCGCCCTCGAAGGTGGGAGCGGGGGACAGGTTCCACCCGATCCCGTCCCACCGCTCGATCAGCGGGACGTCCTCGGCGCCGTCCGAGCTCCTTCCCACGGCCCAGACGTCCCCGGCCGACGTCGCCGTCACCGCGTGCAGAACGTTCACGCTGCCGGCGTTGGGGCTCGCGGTCACCACCCACAGCTGGCCGTCCCACCGCTCGACCAGCGTGGACGTGGGCGCCTCCGGTGGCCCGAAGCCGCCGACCGCCCACATCGTCCCGTCGGGTGCGGCGGCCACGGCCAGGAGCTGGTTGCCTTGCCGGTCCGGATCGATGCTCGGGACCACCTCCCAGGTCGCCTGGCACGTCGGCGAGGGCGAGGCCGTCACCGACGGCGTGGCCCGGGGGGCCGGGCTCGGCTCTGGACGAACCGCCTCGACGGTGAACAGTGTGACCGCCGTGATCGCTGCCGCGACCACGCCGTTACGGATGGCTCGCCGTTGGATGTGATCCACGCCGACAAGACGCTAACCCGCCTCGGCCCGGTTCGGTGTCAGGATTGGCGTCCCGAATCGGCGGACAGTACCCTCCCGCCCGTGGTGACCGCGTTCGAACGCGACGTGGTGCTGATCGGCGGTGGCCACAACGGGCTGGCGTGCGCCGCGTACCTGGCTCGGGCCGGCCTCGACGTTCTGGTGCTGGAGCGCCGAGGGCTGATAGGCGGAGCAGCCGTGACCGAGGAGCCCTGGCCCGGCTATCGGATCTCCAGCGCGAGCTACGTGGTGAGCCTGATGCCGCCCCGGATCGTGGAGGAGCTGGAGCTCGAGCGGCACGGCTACCGGGTCTCGATCATCTCCCCCGACTACTTCGTCCCGTTCCCCGACGGGACCTCGCTCACGTTGTGGGGCGATGTGTCCCGCGACGCCGAGAACATCGCTCGCTTCTCCAAGAAGGACGCCGACGCGTACGTGGAGTTCGATCGCTCCTTCGACCGGGTGGCCGGGTTGTTGAAGGACCTGCTGTTCGTCGTGCCACCCAACGTGCGCATGGGCGACGTCGCGCGGTGGATCCGCACGGCCGGCAGGATCCGAACGTGGACGGGGCGCGACGTGCACGAGATGGTCCGGCTGTTCACGATGAGCGCCTCCGACTTCCTCGATGAGTGGTTCGAGGACGACCGGGTGAAGGGCGCTCTGGCCACCCAGGCGGTGATCGGGGCGTGGTGCGGACCGATGTCTCCGGGCTCCGCCTACGTGCTGATGCACCACTGGATCGGCGAGGTGGCCGGCCACCCGGGCGCCTGGGGTTGGGTTCGAGGTGGCATGGGCGGGGCCTCCGATGCCCTGGCCCGCGCGGCCGAGTCGGCCGGCGCGGAGATCCGCACCAACGCGGAGGTGCAGCGAGTGGCCATCGCCGCGAGCGGGAGGTCGGTGGGGGTGGAGCTCTCGGACGGCTCGCTCGTCCGGGCCCGGCGCGTGGTGTCCAACGCGCATCCCATGACCACGTATCTGGATCTGGTCGGGGAGGACCGGTTGCCGGCCGAGGTCGTGCGGGACGTCAAGCGGTACCGAACGCGAAGCGGGTCGGTGAAGGTGAACGTCGCGCTGTCCGAGCTGCCGACGTTCCCGTCATGGGACGAGCCCGGCCAGGTCCATCGGGGCCTGTCGGCGGTCTCGCCGTCCATCGAGTACCTGGAGCGCGCATGGGACGACGCGAAGTACGGGCGCTCGAGCGAGCACCCCTACGTGGAGGTCGTGTTCCCCACCGCCCATGAGGACGGCCTGGCCCCGCAGGACAAGCACGTGATGCTGGCGTTCTGTCAGTTCGGCCCGTACGAGCTCCGGACGGGCTCGTGGGACGACGAGCGAGAGCGGTTCGGGAAGCGGGTGATCGAGACCGTCGGCGGGTTCGCGCCGAACCTCGCCGGCGCAGTGGAGCACATGGAGGTCCTGGCCCCGCCCGACCTCGAGGCTCGGTTCGGGTTGATCGGTGGGAACATCATGCACGGCGAGCTGTCGCCCGATCAGATGTTCTCGTTTCGGCCCATCCCGTTCTACGGCGATTACCGAACGCCGGTCCCCGGCCTGTATCTGTGCGGCGCCGGAACCCATCCGGGTGGCGGTGTGATGGCGGTGCCGGGGCGAAACGCGGCCACGGTCGTCCTCCGCGACCACAGGCGCGGAACCGTCGTGGACCGTCTGTCGTTGCGAGGCCGGTCCTAGATGCTCGCCGAGCTGGCGGGGGATGTGCGCGAAGGGCGCGTGTCGTCGACCGAGCTCGTCGAGCTGGCCTACGAGCGGATCGCACGGCTGAACGGAGACCTGAACGCGGTGATCGCCCTTCGGCCCGAGGAAGAGGGCATCGCGGAGGCCGAGAAACGGCAGGCGTCGGCATCGGATCCGGATGAACCGCTTCCGCTGCTCGGGCTTCCGCTGCTGGTGAAGGACAACACCGACGTGGCCGGGATGCGAACGACGAACGGCTCGCTTCTGCTCCAGGACGCGGCGCCGGCGGAACGGGATGCCCGGGTCGTCGCGCGCCTCCGCGACTCCGGCGCGATCGTCGTGGGCAAGACCAACGTCCCCGAGTTCTCGTTCTTCGGGTTCACCGACAACCTGGTGTACGGGCCGACCCACAACCCATGGGGCGTGGAATGGTCCCCCGGCGGGTCCAGCGGCGGCTCGGGCGCCGCGCTCGCATCGGGGATGGCGCCCCTCGCGACCGGAACCGACGGGGGCGGTTCGGTCCGCATCCCCGCGGCGCTCTGCGGCCTGGTCGGGCTGAAGCCAACGAACGGACTGGTCGGCCGGTGGCCCATCCACTCGTGGATGGATCTGTCGGGCGATGGCCCTCTGGCGACCACCGTCGCCGACCTTCGGCTCGTGCTCGACGTGATGCGAGGGCCGGAATACGGAGACATTGGATCGGCACCCGTGATGGAACCGCCCGATGGCCGGGTCGCTCGGGTGGTCGCCGCGCCGCGCACGTTGGACTGGGGGCCGCTGCCGCCGGCGATGGACGAGCAGTATCGCGCGGCCCTCCGAAGCATCGAGCGTGATCTTCGGCTCCCCGTCGAGGAGATCGAGCCGTCGTCGATCTTCACGTCCGGGGGCGACCCCGGCGAGGACTGGTTCGTGCTGGTCGCTGCGGAGGAGCTTCAGGCGATCGGCCGTGAGCGGGTCGTGGCAACCATGGATCAGCTGTCGCCGCGGTTCCGGTCGTACGTCGAGTTCGCGCTCGAGGTGTCGGTCGACCGGTATGTCGAAGCCCGGCGCAATCGGTTCGCGTACGCCAGGGCCATGGACGAGCTGCTCGGCGCAGATGCCGTGTTCGTGTGCCCGACGCTCGGCCACGAGGGCTGGCTGGCCGATGGAAGGCTCCCCGGAACTGACGAGCCGGCAGGAGGCGATGGGTACAACACGGGTGAGGCGAACAT
>JBKPDU010000143.1:0-9754 GCA_046728055.1 Actinomycetota bacterium
CAGGTAGAGCATCTGACCGGGCGGGGACAGCGAGGGGATCTCGGGCAACGGGGACATCACCGGCCACCACATGGCCAGCGCGGAGAACACCAGGAGAACGTGCAGCCCGAAGTGCAGCCCCTCCGATCGCACCGACGCGTCCACCACCTCGGGCCAGTGCGTGAACAGCAGGACGCCGTTGAACACGATGAGCGCGACGAGGGGACGGGTGACGAACCGGAACGCGCGACGGATCGGCCGGGGGCCGAGCATCCGGCGGACGAGCCAGGGCGACATCCCGGCCAGCAGGAGCGGCGGGGCGACCAGGGAGAACAGCATGTGCTGAACCATGTGCGCCGAGTACAGGTACCGCTCGGCCAGATCGTGGAGGGGCCACTCGGCGCCCACCCACAGGACCAGCATCCCGAAGGAGAAGAACATCGCTCGACGCCGCCACTCGGGGTCCTCTCCAGCGCGCTCCCGCCGGCGCCGCAGCACAGCCACGAGGTATCCGGCCTCGATGACGCCGAACAGGACCAAGACGTCCGGGTGCGCGTGCCAGGGAGGGAGCACCACGTCCTACCTCGAGAAGGTCCGGAACGTGAGCAGGACGACGAGGTACAACGTCACCGCTCCGGCGAACCCGATGATGAAGAGTCGGGCGTAGGTCCTGCTGTCGAACCGGAGATGCATGTACCACAGGACGACGAGCACGAACTTGAGCGCGGCGAAGAGCATCAGGGCCGGGATCAGCAGGGCTCGGGGGATCTCGGCGTAGTAGATGCCGACCTCCATCGCGGTGACGACGGCCAGGACGACGGCGATGCGGATGTACTCCTTGGGGCTGGGATGGCGGACGGTCCGGCCTCTCGATGGCGTCGGCGAGGCTGGTACCGGCGTGTCGGTTCGTTCCACTCCTCCGCCTACTTTCCCGTGGGGATCAGGTACACGACCGTGAAGATCACGATCCAGACGATGTCCACGAAGTGCCAGTACAGCCCGACCATCTCGACCGCCATCGAGTCGCGGGGCGTGATCTTCCCGGTGAACGACATCGCGACAAGCGAGAGGAGCATGAGGATGCCCACGCCCACGTGGGTGCCGTGGAACCCCGTCAGCACGTAGAACGTGGTCCCGAACAGGTTCGTGGATAGCGTCAGGCCCTCCCGGTAGAACGTCGTGAACTCGTAGACCTGGCCACCCACGAACGTCAGGCCGAGCAGTGCCGTGGCCAGGAGCCACACCCGCATCCTGCCGATCTCCCCCCGCTGGATGCCCGCAAGCGCCAGGACCATGGTGAGCGAACTGGCAAGCAGCACGAAGGAGCTCACTGACGTGTATGGGATATCGAACACGTCGTCGGGGTAGGGACCGACAACACTCGAGCCCCGGTACAGCACGTAGCTCGTGATCAGTGCCCCGAACAGCAGGCAGTCCGAGGCAAGGAACAGCCACATGGCGAGCTTGGTGTTCGGCAGACCGGTGCTGGTGGCCTCGTGCTCGCTCTCGAATGTGTGGACCGCCACCGCTGTCCCCTACTCCGACGAGGGCTCGATGGCCCAGCCGTACACGCCGGCCAGCAGGACGACCGCCCCGGCCACCGCCATCCACAGGTGGAAGATCACGCCGTAGCCGATCAGCGGCAGGCCCAGCGCGGCCACGAACGGGAAGTACGACTGGCCCGGGAGGTGGATCGCGTGGCCGCCGTTCCCGTGGGCGCCGTCCCCGTGGCCAAGTGCGCTGCCCTCCCGGCCGGCCCGTTCCGATCCGTGAGAGCTGTCCGTCCCCGCTCCGCCGGCCGGCACCGGGACGACCATGCCGCCCTCGCGCTCCGCGTACTTGCGATGCCATAGATCGTCGAGCGAATGCACCACCGGGATCTCCTCGAAGTTGTACGGCGGCGGTGGCGAGGAGACCGACCACTCGAGCGTGCGAGCGTCCCACGGGTCGGCCGTGGCGTCCTTCGGCCGGCGGAAGCTGGCGATGGCGCTCAGCAGGAAGACCAGCACGCTCAGGGCGATGACGAATGCCCCGATCGTCGCCACGAGATTCCACACGCCGAGCCCGAGCGTCGCGGGGTAGGTCTGGATCCGCCGGGGCATCCCTTGGAGCCCCAGGATGTGCATCGGGCCGAAGGTCAGGTTGAACCCGATCACCATCAGCCAGAAATTGAGCTTGCCGGCGCGCTCGTTCAGCATGCGACCGAAGACCTTGGGCCACCAGTAGTAGATCCCGGAGAACAGCCCAAAGATGGCCCCCCCGAACAGCACGTAGTGGAAGTGGGCCACGATGTAGTACGTGTCGGTCTGCTGATAATCGGCCGGGACGACCGCATGGGTCACTCCCGAGAGCCCGCCAACCACGAACTGCGCGATGAACGCGATCGAGAACAGCATGGGCGTGGTGAACCGGATGTCGCCCTTCCACAGTGTGCCCAGCCAGTTGAAGATCTTCACCCCCGTGGGGACCGCGATGATCATCGTGGAGATGCCGAACGCCGTGTTGGCCACGGGACCCAGGCCCACGGCGAACATGTGGTGGGCCCATACGCCGAACCCGATGAACCCGATGGCGATGCCCGAGAACACCACGAACTGGTAACCGAAGAGCGGCTTGCGGGCGAAGACCGGCAGCACCTCGGAGACGATGCCCATGGCCGGCAACACCAGGATGTAGACCTCGGGGTGTCCGAACAGCCAGAACATGTGCTGCCACAGCACCGGGTCGCCCCCGGCGGCCGGATCGAAGAAGTGGGTCCCGAATCGTCGGTCGAACAGCATCTGGAACAGGCCCACGGTGATGATCGGCAGGGCGAAGGCCAGCAGGAGCTGCACCACCAAGGCCATCCACATGAACACCGGCATCCGGAACATCGTCATGCCCGGGGCTCGCATGTTGATGATCGTGACGGCCAGGTTCATCGCCGATGCGGTCGAGGCGATGCCGGTCATGAGCAGGCCGAGCGAGTAGAACAACATGTTGTTGCCCGGCTCCACGGTGGAGAGCGGCGCGTAGCCGAACCATCCGCCGTTCGGCGCGCCGCCCAGGAAGAACCCGGAGTAGATGAACAGCCCTCCTGCCAGGAACGCCCAGTACGTGAACGCGTTCAGCCTCGGGAACGCGACGTCGCGGGCACCGATCTGCAGGGGGATGAGGTAGTTGAAGAAGGCCGCCGACAGCGGCATGACGACCAGGAAGATCATCGTCACGCCGTGCATGGTGAAGAACTCGTTGTAGGTGGACGCGGACAGGATCTTCCCGTCCGGCTGCGCGAGCTGGAGCCGGATGAACAGCGCCTCGATCCCCCCGATGAGGAAGAACGCGAACGCGGTGATGCCGTACAGGATCCCGATCCGCTTGTGGTCGACGGTGGTGATCCAGCTCCAGAACCCGGTGGTCGCGGTGGGACGGCGAAACACGCCGCCCCTCGCTCCCTCAGCCGGAACGCTCACGCTGGCCATCGCGGCCCATCCTCCATTACTCCAGGGTCATCAGGTAGGCGATCAGCGCATCGATCTGCTCATCGGTCAGGTCGTAGTCGGGCATGCTGGCGCCGCCGGGGACACCGCCCTTCACCGCGGACGGGTCCTTCAGCCACCTCGCAAGGTTCGCCCGGGTCACGTCGAAGATGCATCCCGCGAAGCAGTCCCGACTCGCAAAGTGGGTGAGGTTCGGACCGCCGATTCCCGCGGCGTCCGTCCCCTGGATGGCGTGACACGCGATGCACTGCCCGTTCAGGAACTCGTTCAGGCCGGTGGCCGCCAGTGATCCCTGCTGCGGGGTCACCGCATCGGCCTGTTGCTCTCGAACCCATTCCTCGTACTCGGCCGGGGGCTGGGCGATAACCCTGAACCGCATGTCGGCGTGGGACAGGCCGCAGAACTCGGCGCACTGGCCGCTGTACACACCTGGCCGGTCGGCTTGGATGAGCAGGTGATTGATCCGCCCCGGCACCACGTCCTGCTTGCCCCCCAGCCGCGGAACCCAGAACGAGTGGATCACGCTGTCGCCGACGTTGGTCGCCGTCTTTAGGCATCCGCTTGGCGCCGGCTGCTCTTCGTACCCAGCCCCCGCCGCGCACAGCGACAGGTACACCGGCTCGCCCACGGGGATGTGCAGCACGTTTGCCGTCGTCACGTCGAGTCCCGGGTACTCGAACTCCCACCACCACTGGTGACCGATGACGTTGACCTCCAGCGCGCCTGCGGGCTTCGCCGCCAGGGCGTAGATGCCCGAGATCGTGGGGACGGCCACCCCGACGAGGATGATGGCCGGCACGATCGTCCACGCGATCTCCAGACGCTGGTTCCCATGGACCTGGGGTGGGATCTCCCGGCGTCCCCTGCGATGCCGGTACCGCACGGTCAGGTACACGAGCATGCCCTCGACGACCACGAACACCCCAACCGCGATCCAGAACACCGGCCGGAACAGGTCGTCGATCGTCTCCGCGTACGGTCCGGCAGGCTTCAAGGAGTCCTGCGTAGCGTCGGGGGCACAGGCCGCCGCCAGGATCACCAGCGCCAGCAGGGCGCCCGCCCCCAGGAGCGTCCTGGGCAGCCTCCCGGGGAGCCTCGGCAGCGGCATCAGACCCCGGCGTAGGAGTGGAGGCCGACTATCCACAGGTTCACCACGTAATACGTGACGAGCAGCGACGCGAACCCGACGAGCGCGATCACCGCGGCCCGCCGGCCGCGCCATCCCGACGTCGCCCGCGCGTGGAGATAGCCGGCGAAGACGACCCACGTGATGAACGACCACGTCTCCTTGGGGTCCCATCCCCAGTACCGCCCCCAGGCCTGCTCCGCCCAGATGGCCCCGGCGATGACGGCGAACGTCCAGATGGGAAAGGCGAAGGCGATGGTCCGGTAAGCCACCCGGTCCAGCACCGATGCAGAAGGGAGGATGCCTCGCCGGACCGTCCCGCCCACCGGCTCGTCGGCCCCTGATTCGAAGTGCGGCGGTGCATCGTCGAGATCCACCGAGCCGCCCATGATCGGGACCACTCCCGTCCGTCGTTCCTTGCGGTCCTTGACCAGATACAGGATGGTCACGATCGATCCCAGCGCGAACAGCGACGAACCGGTGATCGCGGCCACCACGTGGATCTTGATCCAGTAGGAATTCAGCGCCGGCACGAGCGGGCCTGGTCCCACGTAGAGGAACATCACGGCGATGGCCATCGTGAGCACGGAGAAAGCCAGTACGAACCCGCCGAGGACACGGACCTTGAACACCCCTTCCACGACGAACAGGTAACCCGCCACCACCAGCAGCGCGAGCAGTGACGAGTACTCGTACATGTTTCCCCAGGGCACGCGGCCCGCGGCGATGCCTCGTGCCACGACGGACACGACATGCGCCGACAGCCCGACGAACGCCGCCGCCCTGGCAGCGCGCCAGGCCAGCTGCCGGCGGAAGGCGAGATGGTAGAAGTAGCCGATCATCCCGGCGATGTAGGCGAACAGCGCGACGTTGAACGCGTCGGTGGACAGCCGCGACCACTGGTCGGTGCTCACAGCGCGCCCACCCTATCCCGGGACGTCCCCGTAAGCTCGTTCACCAGCTTGGCGAACTCCTCCTCGAACTGACTCCTTCGCTGGAGGGCGAAGCCTCCGACCTTCAAGATGCTCCCTCGCCCGTCCGGCTCCGCCGTCACCCAGAGCTTTCGCCGGGAGCTGTACAAGGCTGGCAGCAACCCTATCAAGATGAGGAGGGCGGCGAGGAACACCATCCACAGCCCCCGGTCTCGCTTGACCTCGAGCACCGTGTATTGACGAAGGTCGGGGAACGAGATCGTGAGCCCGGAGCCGAGGTCCTTCGTCTCGCCGGCTCCGATCACGCCCTGCTTCCACCGTCGCATGCCCAGAGTGTCGAGCACCGTGGCGTTCTGCGCGAGGTCGGCTCGAAGGTCGCCCCGGTAGGCCGTGTACGCCATCACCGGGGAGAACTCGGTGAGCATCGGCATGGCCCTGCCCGTCCGAAGCAGCGCGTACAGGCTGCGGCTGTCCGGCCACAACACGAAGCGGATGCCCACCTGCGGCGTGAGCGTGGGGAGCTTCACCACGCAGTTCCACGGCAGCTGGAGCGGGGTCACGCCCTCCGGGGGTGAGCGTTGCGTGCAGACCACCGGCCCGGACGCGATCGGCACGCCGTCGTGCCGGACATCAACGACGGGCGCCCACCCGTATCCGAACTGGTAGAACTTCACCCCATCGATCTCGGCTGGGTGGTTCACCCGGATGTCGACGGTCCTCGCCTCGGCGCCGTTCGCGTCGGACAGCTCGGCGTGCGTCACGAAGTCCTGGGGGATCCCCGACGGGATCCGATACGTCGCGGTGAACTCGTCGACGTGGATCCGCACGCCGCTGTGATCGCCTTCGTCGACGAACCGACCCTCATGGAGCCGCCCGTCGTAGTTCGCCGCCGCCTCCGTCCACGTCTGGCCCTCGACGATCACGGCCTGCCCGGTGAAGCCGGTGCCCTTGCCCCACACGATCCCCACCAAGATCAGGAAGAACGACCAGTGGAACAGGAGGCTGCCACCCTCCCGAGCCAGGCCCTTGTCCGCGGCCAGGGCGACCGGGCCGCCGCCGTTGGACCGGGTGACCCGGAAGAAGCGCCGTCGAAGCACCCGCCGGGCATCGGCGATCGCTCGTTCCGGCTCAGCGGCCACTGAACGCACAGCGTAGTGACGCATCCCGTCGAGCTCTCGCGAGGGCTGGGGGCGTGAACCGATGTTCCGGATCAGGGCTCGGGTCCGCGGGAGCAGGCATGCGGCCAGCGAGATCAGGAGGAGCACGTAGATGAGCGTGAACCACCACGATCCGAACACGTCGAACAGTCCGAGCTTGTCGTAGATGTCGGCCCGCAATGGATGATCCCGGAACATCGAGACGATCCGCGCGTTCGACGTCCCCACTTGTGGGACGAGCGAGCCGACCACCGCGGCCGCTCCCAGGAGCAGGAGCAGCACGAGCGCGGTTCGCATCGACCGCAGGGTCCTCCACACCAGGACGACCGACTGGCGAAGGGTCATCCGACGAGCGGAGGTGGCGGTGGACGGCATGCCGGAGGACCGATTCTATGGGAAGGGTCTGCGCAGGACGTGGCTCAGATCGGCGGGCTGAACCTGCCGATGAGGTCGAAGACCGGGGCGAGGATCCTCGTCCACAGGTTGGTCGCGATGAGCAGGCCGATGGCGATCATGAGGACCCCGGAGATCCCGGCGAACCAGTGGTAGTTCCGCCGAACGAAGGCCAGGGCGCCCATGAGCCGGCGGACCCCCAGGCCGAGGAGGAAGAACGGGAGCCCCAGGCCCAGCGAGTACACGAACAACAGGAACGCCCCCCGAGCCGCCCCGCCCTGGGCCGCGGCGATCAGGAAGATGCCGGTGAGGACGGGGCCGATGCACGGGGTCCATCCCATGCCGAACGCCACTCCCAGGGGGAACGCCCAGCCGGGCCCCGGCTTCACCCGCGACATCAGTGGCCGCCGCTCCGCGTACAGGCCCGGCCATCCGACCCGAAACGCGTAGAGCACCATCAGCAGGCCGAACGCCACGATGACCACGCCGGAGATCCGAAGGACCAGCTCCGACTTCAGGAACCGGGTGACGGCGCCGCCGGCGAAGGCGCCCAGCGCCGTGAACACCGCCGCGAACCCCAGGATGAACAACAGGATGGGGACGACCGGACGTTGCTCCTTGGCCTGGCCGCCCGAGACGAACGACAGGTACCCGGGGACCAGGGGGAAGACGCACGGCGAGGCGAAGGAGACCATGCCGGCCAGGAACGCCAGGGCCGGCGCCCACCACGAGGCCAGCCCCCGTTGCACGAGATCCGCGACCGCGAGCGCTGCAGCCATGGCGACGCCTCGGCAGCTTAGCCGGTGAGGCTCTTGTGAAGGGATTCACAAGGCCGGTAGGATGATGACTGACCGGAAACGATGCGCCAAAGGGTCCTGGCTATAATCAGCCGGCCGCAGGCGAGGACGGGTTGCGGATGAGGGTTCCGGAGAGGTTGGTCGAGCTGAAGCAGCGGGTCGAGCCGACCGTCAAGGCCTTCGAGTGGACCTGGACCACGGCAGTGATCTTCTGTGTCGGGCTGTGGTTCTTCATCCTCATCTTCGCCGTCGTCGTTCCGTCGTTCTGGATGTACTACGCCGAGCAGGTGCTCGGCTGGGCGGGACCCTCCGGCGGCGGGAGCTGGGCGCTGGAGATCCGCGACGGAATCGCACTCGGCCTGACCAGTGGGCCCCTGCTGACCATCGTGGTGGCCGCGGTGATCATGCAGAACTGGCGGAAGCGGCTCCGAGGGGTGTCAACCGAACGGCCCGGCGGTGGGTACCGATGACTGAGGCGACGTAGGAGGCTCGAGGAGGCCGATGCCGTTCACGAAGACCGAGGTCGACGTCCACACGGATTACGTCGTGGAGACCGTCGACCCGGCCTGGCTCTCACAGGGGGTCAGGTCTCCCAAGCACCTCATGCTCGACCCCGACAACTGCATCTTGTGTCGCGCGTGCGAGGACGTCTGCCCCTGGAACTGCATCTTCATGCTGTCGCCGGGGATCGTGGAGGACGCCGAGCTCGAACCCGTCGAGGCCGAGGTCAGGAGCGCCAACGCGGTCTTCGTCGTCGACGACAACGCCTGCACTCGCTGCTCGGTCTGCGTCGAACGATGCCCCACGGACGTGCTCTACTACGCCAGGCTGCCGGAGGACACGGGCGGCGGCAGGCGCACCATGGCCTCCGTTCCCCTGTCGCAGAAGGCCGAGCCCGGATAGGCCGGAAGGAGGGGGGAAGGCCGGCGTGAAGCTGAAGCCGCCGTCGCCGGGCGAGGTCCTCGACCGCGTCCGCGAGACCGAGGTCTGGAAGTCGATGTTCCGGCCCGGGTCCTTCTTCCGCAGGGGCTACAAGGACACGTCCAGGGACCGCGCCCTGGCCACGATGAACAACGTCCTCTACCACCTCCACCCGGTGAAGATGAAGCGTCATGGGCTGAAGCTGACGTACACGTTCTGCCTCGGCGGCCTGTCGTTCTTCCTGTTCATCCTGCTCACCGTGACCGGCATCTTCCTGATGTTCTTCTACCGCCCCATGGCGGACATCGGCGGGGCCGTCGCGTACGGCGACATGCAGAGCATCCGCACGTCGGTGTTCTTCGGCGACCTGGTGCGCAACCTTCACCGATGGGGCGCCCACCTCATGGTGTTCACCGTGACCCTGCACATGGCCCGGGTCTTCTATACGGGCGCGTACAAGCCGCCACGCGAGTTCAACTGGGTGATCGGCGTGATCCTGCTGTTCCTGACGCTGGGTCTTTCGTTCACCGGCTACCTGCTTCCCTGGGACCAGCTGGCGATCTGGGCCATCACGGTCGGTACGAGCCTGGCCGGGTACTCCCCCTTTGTGGCGAAACAGGCGAACTTCGTCCTGCTCGGCGGGGTGGTGGTCGGACCGCAGACGCTGCTCCGGTGGTACGTGCTGCACGTGCTGGCCCTGCCGTTCGTGCTGGTGCTCTTCCTGTCCGTGCACTTCTGGAGAATCCGCAAGGACGGCGGGATCTCCGGACCGCTCTAGGAGACGAGATGGCGCGACGAGAGGAAGTCGAGCTCGACCAGGAGACCTACGAGCGGGTCCTGGCCGAGGAGCTGGGCAAGGGCACGGACCGGCGCGTGGCCGAGGGGCGCGCGCGCGCCGCCGGCGTCCGCGCCCACCGGGCTGCCCACGGCGAGGGTGCGGCTTCGCCGGCTCCAGCAGCCGCTCCCGCAC
>JBKPDU010000144.1:0-5289 GCA_046728055.1 Actinomycetota bacterium
ACTCGTCTGGCGCCACGAAGTCGAAGATCCAGTTCATCGCGTGGCCGGGACCGGCGATGAAGCCGTCAAGCGACATCGACCTGTTCACGACCACCTTGCCGTTTCCGGTGCTCGTATCACTCATCCTGTTCCTCCGAAGAACTTAGGATATTCCCGTGATCCGTTCCGGCGCCTTGGGCCTGTCGATCCACAGCCACAGCCGCGAGCACCGAAGACCCAAGCCCGGCTGCCACCCTGGTGGTGCCAGCCGCCGTACCCGACCGGCTGCCCGCCCAGGTTCCCAGACCCATGTGCTCCGTCTGAGAGGCGAGGGGGAGACTGGGGAGTGACCGGTAGCCCCGGGACCACTCCCCGATAACTCTCTTCGGTGCCGCCGGCAGGAACCGAACCTGAGACGTCGTGGTCGAGGAGTCCACTTCGCTGGAATGCCCTGGAATGACCCCGTACATTGCAAGCCGTGACGACAAGACGGACCACGGGCAAGGTCAAGCGGGCGCCGGCACGACGAGGACGTCGCCCTCGGCACGAACGACGGACGTCGACGTACAAGGTGGTCGGGTCTTGCGAGATCCGCGCCGACCTGTATCGCCCGGTGGGTGAGGGGCGGTTCCCGTTCGTGTTCTGGATCCATGGCGGAGGCCTCGTAGGAGGATCACGCAGGGATCTTCTTCCTCGTCACCGAAACGCGTATCTGGAGCTCGGCCTCGCCGTGCTGGCGATCGACTACCGACTCGCCCCAGAGACCCTTCTGCCCCACATCGTGGGAGATGTCCACGATGCGTACTCGTGGGCGGCCGGGAATGCTGATGAACTGGGGATCGACCCTGCGCGTATCGCGATCGTCGGGCACTCGGGCGGTGCCTACCTCGCCTTCTTGATTGCGGGGAAGGTGCAGCCACGACCCCGGGCGCTCGTCTCCTTCTCCGGTTACGGCGACGTCATGGGCGATTGGTACACGCAACCGAACCCGTTGCATCTTCGCAGCCCGCTGGTCCCCGACGACCTCGCTCGTGAAGGCCTGGATGACGGGGAGGTGAGCGAGGCAGACGGCGAGGAGCGCTGGCGATTCTATCGCTACTGTCGCCAGCGGGGGACGTGGCCGCGCGAGGTGAGCGGGCTCGATCCGGTCGCCGATCGCGACGCGCTCGACGCCTTTTGCCCGGTTCGGCACGTATCGGGCGCGTTTCCGCCCGCGCTCCTCCTTCACGGGGACCGCGACAGGGACGTTCCGTATCAAGAGTCGGTCGCCATGGTGGAGGCGCTCTGGGCGGTCGGGGTAGAAGCTGAACTGGTGACCGTTCCGAGGTGCGGACACCTGTTCGAGCAGGTTGGGACGGCACAGGCTCGGGAGGCGTTCGAGCGCGTGCTCGGGTTCGTTCGAGTCAGGCTCCTCGAGACCTGATGGGGGAGGTGGCCGATCGCTCAGAACGGTTCGACTCCAGACCGTGAGCATCAGGCCGCGTCGGCCGAGACCTCCATACGGCTGTAGTGAGGATGAGCTCGCCGACGACGGGGTGGTGGAGGTCCTTGGTGCCGTTGTCCTGAAAGCGAATGTGTGGGCGGGCCCCAGCGGGTACCGAACTCGGCGCTTCGGGTGGAGAGCTCGCCGACCAGGTCTGAGAGGTCGCGGTCATACGGGTCACGGCCGGCTGCCGAGCGCAGCACGGCGACGACGTCGCTAGCGGCACCGTCCCAGTCGGCGTAGAACTCCCGGGCGCCCGGGTCGAGGAAGACGTACCGGGCGCTGTTGACGGGACCAGGGCCGGCAGCCCGGCTGAACATGTCGGAGTGGAGCGCGCGGCCGAGCTGGCTCGCCGCCAGCTTGTCCAGGCGGGCGTTGTGAACGAACATAGCGGCGCCGGTGAGGGCGTCGAGGACGTGCTGGATGCTCGGCCGAATGTGCTGTCAGGGAACTCGCTGCGGCGCAGCGAGCTCGTCCGTCTGATGGCGCGTGGGAGATCGAAGAGATGGGCGCGCTCTGTCTCCCTCCAAGGGCAGAGAAGGTGTCTGGAGTGCGAGGGGAGCCGCTGTCGGGATAGCTGCCACGTGCCTTCGCTCGGACGCGACTTCTCGAAGCTGTGGTCGCCGAGCGCGATCTCGAATCTCGGCGACGGCGTGAGGATCGCTGCCCTCCCGCTGCTGGCGGCGTCGTGGACGGACGATCCTCGCACCGTCGCCCTCGTGGCTGCCGCCTCCGGTCTCCCTGCGCTGCTCTTCGGTCTCCTTTCAGGGGCGCTTGTGGACCGGATTGACCGTCGCCCGTCATGATCGCCACCGACGCGTCACGTGCGCTCCTCCTCGTAGCTCTTTCCGTCGTGCTGCTCGTGGACGGAGCCCACGTGTCGTTCCTCTTCGTGGTGGCGTTCGCCCTGGGCGCGTGTTTAGAGCATGCTTGCCGAGGGTGCCCGGAACCCTAGTCCAGCCGGAACCCGACCATGACGACGTCTTCCTCCTGCTCCCGGCCGGTCTCGACGAACCCGTTCCGTTCGAGCACCCGCATCGAGCCGACGTTGTGCTCGGCGACGTGCGCCGTGAGCGGCCGCTCCTGCACCTGGGCGAGCAGCGCGGCCAGCGCCGCGGACGCGATGCCCTTCCCCCACGCCGCCCAATCGATCCAGTACCAGACTTCGCGCTCGTCCTCGCCGAAGACGCCGATGCCGCCGACCACCTCGCCGTCGGCGACGATCGTGCGCCGGATCACCGTGGGATCGACCCGCAGCTTCGCGTCGTGCGCGACGAAGGCGTCCCAGTCCCGAGACGGGAACGCGGCCATCCCCGCCGCGACCGGATCGCGCTGATGCTCGAACAGGATCGACACGTCTTCGAGCGTCATCTCCCGCAGGGTGACGTCCATCCGATCAATCCTACGGACGCGGTCGCGCCCCGGCCGCCGGGCACCAGACGCGGAGTGAGGACGGGACCCCGAGCGGAAGCTGAGGCGGAGATGGTGGGGGCACCGGAGCTCGTAGCTACGCATCGCAACCCAACCTGCGTCGATGTTCCAGGTGAGTCCTCAGGTACGGTCGGAACAGCTGGCGGGAACGGTGACACTGACCCTCCCCCTTCAGGGAGGACTGTTCAGCCGAGCGGAAAATGCCCGCTGAACTGGGACTTTGGGTAGTGCCCCCGGGAGGAATCGAACCTCCGCACGCGGTTTAGGAATCTGATCCAGCCTCTTTCGCTACCAGCAGGGATAGGACCAACTTGCCAGCTGACCTGGAAGATCGATCTCATGACCACCCCCTCGTTGCTGGACGCTTCCCTGCTTTTCGCGGAACCGCCGCGGGGCCACCGCGGGACGCTCCGTACCCTCAAGGAGGCGGTGGCCTCTCAGGCGACTGGGTGGGCTCGGCGGGCATGAGGGGCCGGGGAAGCTATCGTGGGCCCCGATCGCAGTCGTGATCGAGCATCGCGTCGTCCCGTTCCTCGTCTCCGAGCTGCGCCTGCCGCCGTGAGCCTGACCCCTTCGGCCCCCAACTCGGCTGCGGCAGCGGCCTGGGCGGGCATACTCCGTCGGACGACGCCGATGCGGGCGTAGTGTATCCACTGAAGGGAGGAGAGATGATCCGCATGCTGCTGACCGCGTTCGTGGTATTCCTCCTAGCGACCTTCCCAGCCACGTGGCTGCTGATGCTGTTCCTTGGCAACGTCGGTCCCGGCCTTGGACTCAGCTACTGGGGAACCCTGCCGCTCGGAATCCTCGTGTCGGTACTACTCGCTGGCTCTTCCGCTCGAGCGAGCACGTAGACCGACGATCCAGATCCCACCACCGTGCCGTTGAATGCAAGGCGTGAGCCGTCCAAAGACCACGCGAGATTGTCGACATGCGAGAACTCCGGGTCGAACACCACCCGAACGCCGCTCCCGTCCGCGTTCATGACCCGGAAAGTGTTGCCCCAATCGCCCATACCCTCGACGTAGGGATCTGCGTCCCATCGGGAGATAACATCGGTCTTAAGACCGCCGTGCGGAAGTTGCCACTTGATGAAGGGCACCGACGTGTTCGCGCCGAAGAGGCGCGAGAAGAACGTGATCTCAGTCCTGTTCGGGATGCTGATGTACTTGCTGTTCGCTGTGGCGACCCGCGCGCTCGCCGAGTGGCTCGACCGCAAGCTCTTCCTCCCGAGCCATGTCGCGCTCTCGATGATGAAGGCCCCAGCGCTTCGTCTTCGTGAAGTGGAGCAGCGCATCGACGCGTGGATGGCGTAGGCGATCAGGAGGCACCGTGCGTCATCGTGGCGGTGAGGCCTCCCTCCGTGAGGGGTGCACATATTTCAGTAACGATCAGGTTGGAGTTCTGAGCGTGAGTTACTTGTTCACGCGATCGGATGAAGGTCTCCTGACTGTTGATCAGCGTTCAGGTGATGTCATCTACTCAGGGATGCCACAGGAACACGCTGTTGAGCGGGGCCCAGGCCCTTGTCGGAACCTGCTCAGCTCAATTCCTTCTCCACGTCGCCAGGCGGAGAAGTGACGACCGAGGATGTGCGCCCGCTCGTCGAGATTCTGAGCGATGCAGGGTTCGAACTCTTGGGAGGTCAACCGGACGAGCCCTTTCTCGGCCCCGGCCCAGGGGGGATGCTGATGGTCACGGACCTCATGCTCCCGGACATCGAGCTCTGGGTGCTCCTCCCGGACGGGACCACCTACCCGGTCGGCGGCTGAGCTCCCAACGGGTTCGATCGGTCTTGAGCGACACTCCGCACAGGGCAACGTCCAAGACTGATTGACGGTAGATAGGCCGTGGCCGCGAGCCCGAGCAGTCCATCCTGCGCCGTCAGATCAGCTCAAGCAGGCGCTCGTCTTCTTGGGTGATGAGGGGCCGAGTGACATCCCCCGGCCCCCCATCATGTCATCGCTTGCGCTTCTCGCCCGGGACCGCCGTGGCCTGCTCGACGGACGCCTCGGTGACAACGACGGAAGGCCCGAACGGCACTGTTGCGTTGGCGTTAGAGCTGGCCCGGTGGACCCATTCGTCCCGGCTGGTATCAGATCACGGGAGCCAGCTCGGCGAACGCGGCAGCCAGGCGGGAGTCTGGCGGAACGTCGGTTCCGAGGTCGTAGAAGCCCCTGCGGACGTTCTGGACGAAGGCATGGCCGGCGACAATGACACTCGCGGTGCGGTCTCGCTTCAATCCGCGCATCGGTCGAAGTCGTGCTTTGAGCCGTCCGTGGTCAGCCTCCAGCGGGTTGTTCGCATAGACCTCCGTCTCGTGGAAGGCCGCCGGCAGCAGCTCATCGATCACCCGGGGTAGACCCGGTACTGGTCGGTGGTGACCTCCACGGGAG
>JBKPDU010000145.1:0-15483 GCA_046728055.1 Actinomycetota bacterium
CGCTCCGATACGACCTGGCTTCGGGAGATCTTTCGGAGATCGCGCACCCCGAAGGTGAGGTCCACGGCGCCGGCGTCCGGCCGGACGGGACGGTGTGGCTCCGCGTCTCGAGTGGCGATGCCGCCTCTCGGCTGATCGACCAGGCCGGCCGCGAGGTGCTCGCTCCGGAAGGGGATCGAGCACCCGGCGGCCGGCCATACCGCTCGTTCCACGCCGTGAACCCGGTGGGCGACCGGGCTCACGGTTTCGTGGCCACGCCGCGGGGGACGGGCCCGTTCCCCATCCTGATGAAGGTCCACGGAGGCCCCGACTGGCTGTACATGGATGCATGGGCCCCGGAGGTGCAGGCATTCGTCGACCACGGCATCGCCGTGGCCATGGTGAACTACCGAGGCTCCACCGGGTACGGCCGCGTGTGGCGGGACGCCATCATCGGCAACATCGGCTTCCCGGAGCTGCAGGACACGGTGGCCGGCCTCGACCACCTGATCGAGCAGGGGATCGCCGACCCGGAGCGGGCGGCTATCGGCGGGTGGTCCTGGGGAGGCTACGTCACGCTGCTGGCGCTCGGCGTGCATCCCGAGCGATGGGCGTGCGGGATCGCCGGCGTCCCCGTCGGCGACTACGCGGCCTCATACGACGACTCCGCCCCATCGCTCCAGGCGTACGATCGCTCGCTGCTGGGCGGCACCGTCCACGAGGTCCCCGACCTGGTCCGGGAGCGATCACCCATGACGTACGTGGACCAGGTGAAGGCACCGACGCTCGTGATGATCGGCGAACACGACACCCGATGTCCGCCGGAGCAGGCGATGCACTGGGTCGAGGGGGTGCGTTCCAGCGGAGGCGACGTGGAGGTTTACCGGTTCGACGCGGGCCACGTGTCCTTCGTGCTGGACGAGGAGGTCCGACAGGTCGGCGCGAAGCTCGAGTTCCTGCTTCGCCACCTCAAGCCCTGACGCGAGTTTTCGGCCGCTGCGCGCTCACCAGTCGCCACGCAGGCGCTCAGCCTCGGCGACGCGGTGGACGGCGATCTCGTATGCGGCCTGGCGATGGGTGACGCCCTTCTCGTGGGCGCGTCCGAGGACGCTGTCGGTGG
This sequence comes from Actinomycetota bacterium, assembly GCA_046728055.1. GTDB lineage: Bacteria > Actinomycetota > UBA4738 > UBA4738 > HRBIN12 > AC-69. The sequence goes on from JBKPDU010000145.1 coordinate 1,100, forward strand.
CCGCGTACATGAGCTCGGCCAACCGTCCGTTCACCCGGTCCTCGCTCCACCGCTCTCGCTCCAGGTTCTGCACCCACTCGATGTAGGAGACCACCACGCCCCCCGCGCTGGCCACGATGTCGGGGATCACGGTCGCGCCCTTGGCCTTCAGGATCTCGTCCGCCTTCGGCGTCGTGGGATAGTTGGCGACCTCCAGGATCAGGTTCGCCCGCACTGCATCGGCATTGTCGTGGCGGATGTGTTCCTCCATCGCCGCGGGGACCAGGACCTCGCAGTCCAGCGCGAGCAGGTCGTCGCCGGCGATCGTATCGGCCTGCTTGTAGTCGATGACACTCGAGGTGACCTGCTTGTGCTTCAGCACGGCCTTGGGATCGAGGCCTTCGGGATTGTGGATGGCGCCCTTGCTGTCGGACACGGCGACGACCCGGTATCCCGCGGCGCTGGCGAAAATGGAGAACCAGGACGCCGCGTTGCCGTATCCCTCCACCGCGATGCGGATCTTCTCCCGGGTCCACCCCCGATGGTGGGCGATGCGATCCAGGCACAGGAACCCGCCGCGTCCGGTGGCCTGCTCGCGTCCCAGGGAGCCCCCGAGGGCGATGGGCTTGCCGGTGAGGATGGCCGGGGTGTCCCCGTACATCCGGCTGTACTCGTCGTACATCCATCCCATCTCGCGGGCCCCGGTGTTCACGTCCGGGGCGGGGATGTCGGTGTACGGCCCGATCACCGGGGCGATCTCCCTGATGAACGACCGCGACAGCCGCTCGAGTTCCCCCCGCGACAGCGTCTTGGGGTCCACGGCCACGCCTCCCTTGCCGCCGCCGAACGGGATGTCGAGGAGCGCGCACTTCCAGGTCATGAGGGCGGAGAAGCACTTGATCTCGTCAAGGCTCACGGTCTGGTGATAGCGAAGGCCTCCCTTGTACGGGCCCCGCGCATTGTTGTGCTGGATCCGGTACCCCTCGAACGTGGCGAGCGCGCCGTCATCCATCGGGACCCGGACCTGCACGACGGTGGACCGCCGATGGGTGTCGAGCAGGGCGCGCATCGAGACGTCGAGCGCCAGGCGGTCCGCGGCCGCCTCGAAGAACCCTCGGACTGCCTCGTACGCCCCCATTCCTCCTCCAGTCGTCGACCCGGCACCAGATTGTGTCATGCGCCCGGGGCTCGGGATTCGACCCGCCATGCGTACACTCGGAGGGCGCGACCTGAGGAGGCGCCGTGCGCGAGGCGGTCATCGTCGAGGCCATCCGAACCCCCATCGGCAGGCGAGGCGGTGCCTACGCCTACGTCCATCCGGTGGACCTGCTGTCGGCCGTCCTCCGGGACATGGTCGACCGGACGGGCCTCGACGCCGTACTCGTGGACGATCACATCGCGGGATGCGTGTCGCAGGTTGGCGACCAGTCCCTCAACGTGGCCCGCAACGCATGGCTCGCCGCCGGACTGCCGGAAGGCGTCCCCTCCACCACGGTTGATCGGCAGTGCGGCTCCTCGCAGCAGGCGATCCATTTCGCCGCGCAGGGGGTCATGGCCGGGTCCTGCGACCTCGTCGTCGCCTCGGGCCTGGAGCACATGACCCGCGTGCCGCTCGGCTCGTCGATGGCGGGCGGCAACCCGTTCCCCCCCTCGCTCTCGGACAGGTACGAAGGCAAGCTGGTGCCACAAGGCATCTCCGCTGAGCTGATCGCGTCGAAATGGCGGATCTCACGGGAGGAGCAGGACGACTTCGGGTTCCGCTCGCACGAGCATGCCGCGCGGGCCTCGCGCGAGGGGTGGTTCCGGGAGCATCTGGTCACGGTGAAGCCCGACGGCGGAGGTGAGGTGCTCGACCGGGACGAGGGCGTCCGATCGGAGCCCGACAGGGATCGGATGCGGTCCCTGGAGCCGGCGTTCCGATCCCCGGCCTTCGAGGAGATGTTCCCCGGCCGGCTCGGATGGAGCGTCACGGCCGGGAACTCCTCGCAGATCTCCGACGGTGCCGCCGCCGTGCTGGTGGCCTCGACCGAGGCGGCAGAGGAGCTCGGGCTTCGCCCGCGCGCTCGGCTCGTTTCCTTCGCCGTGGTGGGGGACGACCCGGTGCTCATGCTGACCGGACCGATCCCGGCCACCCGTCGAGCGCTCGACCGGGCCGGGTTGGCGCTCGAGGAGGTCGACGTGGTGGAGGTCAACGAGGCGTTCGCCTCGGTCGTGCTGGCGTGGCAGCGAGAGCTCGAGATCCCGTCAGTCTGGTTCGACGAGCACGTTAACCCGAACGGCGGCGCCATCGCGGTGGGTCATCCGGTGGGGGCGAGCGGGGCGAGGCTCATGGCCGACCTGGTCGCCGAGCTGGAGCGGCGGGAGGGTCGGTACGGGCTCCAGGTCATGTGCGAGGGCGGAGGGATGGCCAACGCCGCGGTGCTGGAGCGCGTCCCGTGAGCTGGTGGGTCGTGCTGACGGCGATCCTGATGGCGCTGGCCATCGCCTGGGTCGGGATCAAGGTGCTCCGCGCCGCCTCCGGTCCCGGACCCAGGCAGAACCCGGCGGTCGAGGACGTCGAGGAGCTGGAGGTCTTCCTGGTGTGCCGGGAGTGCGGGACGGAGTTCCGGGTGACCCGTCTGGGGGAGCTTCAGATCCCAAGGCACTGCGGTGAGCCGATGGAAGTGGTTCGACGGCCCGCCGCCGGGGACCGGGCCCCCGGCTGAGGTTTTCCCCATCTGTGGATGACGGTGTGGATGATCACACGCCTGTGATTCGAAAACCAGGGCGTGCCCTGGTCAGCGCCACTGGGTCGCGCCGCCGAAGCCCAGGGCGATGAGCCCCAGCCCGAGCCACAGATAGAGGTTCCGGGCCCCAAACTCCGTGCCGGGCAGAAGGCCCATGTAGTTCAGGACGATCATGGCCACGCCGACGCCCATCAGCCCGAGGATCAGGACACCGAACCAGCGGGGGCTGGGTTTGGGCTTCTTCTTCTGGGGCGGCGGCACGTACGGACGGCGTCGCTGCTTCTGTCGGCCTCGGGACTCCGGCATCGTTGGGCTAGGTTACCGCGGCGCCAGCGTCTGGGGTGGGCTGAGACCGCGGCAGGAGAGTGAGGGTTGCCTCGGCGTCGGCTTCCACTGCCGCCTTCGTGAACGGCATCGGATGAAGTCGGCCCGTGGCCCACAGAGGTATGAGGTCGTTCCAGTGTGCCGACCCCGGGTGTCCGGATTGGCCGGTCGTGTGGACGCCCACCGCGGCATCGGCGTCCGAGAGATCCACGATCTGGCGCCAGGAGGCCAGCACCGCGACGTCGTAGGAGTGATCGGGCTCGAACGCGCCCTGACAGATCGTCTGTTCGTCCCCGCCAACTTCGACCACACCGCCGGTGAACAGCTCGGCCAGGTCGGGGATCAGGGCGAGTGGCCCGGCGAACACGGCCCGGTGCACCTCCCCCCACCGCCAGGCGTCCATGTCGTGGCCGAGCCGCTCCGTGAGTTCATCGATCGCGTCGTCTAGTGCACGTCGGAGGACGTCGTCGAGGGCTTCGCGCCCGTTCACGCCGAGCCATCTGGCCGTCGGGTTCGCCAGCAGGTTGGGGAGCGCCTGGAACTGGAAGCCGTTGGGCCCGTCGCGCCGACCGTAGTAGTGCGTGTACAGCTCCGGTCCCAGCTTCGGAAGGAGCACCTGCCTGGCGAGGTGCTTCAACCACACCTGGTAGATGCAGGCGGCCACCGATCCGGCGGCGAGATCGCCGTTCCAGTCCTGGAGATGGGCGATGGCCTCCTTCTGCCGGTCGTTCGCCGGTTCCACATCGACGAGCCGCCGTGCGTTCTCTCGAGCCGGGGCGGACACCGTGTCGAGCTGGATGGCCGAGAACGTCGCTCGCGTGTGCCGCTCCGTCGAGGTCAGGAGCTCGACGATGCGCCTGACCCGGAACGGGGGGAGGAAGTCTCGGCCGATGAGGTGAGGGTATGCGTCGCCGTGGAACCGGTTGTTGGCCGTTGCCAGGAAGCCCTCCTCGGGATCGACGTTCCATGGGAGCTCCTCGAACTCCACGAACCCCTCCCACTCGTACTCGGCGGTCCAGCCGGGAACAGGAAGCGTTCCATCACCCGTTCGGCGAACCGGATACAGACCGGTGCACTGGTAGCCGATCGTCCCTTCCACGTCGGCGTAGACGACGTTCTGGCCGGGGCATTCCCAGGTCCGCACGGCCTGGCGGAACTCCTCGAAGCTTCCCGCCCCGGCCATCCCGAACACGGCTGACGGCATGACCGCGTGCTCGAGGCCCGTCCACCGAAGCGCGTACGCGTCGTGGATCCCGCCCTCGATCACCATGGGGTTTGCCCTGCCCACCAGGTACGAATCGAGGAGGGGGCCGTGACGGGTCTCCCGAACCTCGAGCATCTCCGGTTCGTCGCGCCCTCGGACCAGGATCTCCTCGCGATGGATCGTCAGCGGCTCCCATTCGCCCTGGTACAGGGCAGCGCGGCCGTCCTCGGAGATCCGTTCGAGGTAGAGGTCCTGCGTGTCTCCGCCGACATTGGTGAACCCCCATGCGTGATGGGCGGTGCGCCCGATCAGGACGCCCGGGGAGAACGGCAGGGCCACGCCGGATGCCTCGTATCCGGGGGCCGACAGGTGCACCTCGAACCAGATCGAGGGCATCTGCGTGGCCAGGTGCGGGTCGTTGGCCAGCAGCGGCTTGCCCGTGGCCGTCCGCGACCCGGACACGACCCAGTTGTTCGAGCCCTGGGCGGGAGGCCGACGAGGCGCGTCCCTGAGCAGGTCCAGAGCGGTGGGATGAGGGCGAGTACCGGCGATCACGGACGGTCCCTCGGATGGCAGGTCGGGGAACAGGTCGAGCACGGCGTCCCATCCCAGGCGGTCGGCGATGTCCGCCCGAAGCAGCTCGTTGTCCCAATTGCCGGAGAGGCCCCAGGCCATGAGGACCGCCGCGGACGTCCAGTACCCCTCGTCGTCGGGAAGGTCCGGTTCCAGCTCCAGGACGACGTACTCGGCCGGTTTCGCCGTCATCACTTCGAGCCATGCCCGCGCGCCGGCCCGGTATGCAGATGTGATCCGCCGCGACGGCTCGTCGTGGCGCGCGGCGATGGTCGCGCCCGCACGATTCCACCCCACGGTCCGAGCGAACCGGTCCGTCGACACCACAAGCTCTCCGAACATGGTAGCCAGGCGGCCGTTCGCCAGCCGAAGGGCCGAGTCGATCTGGAACAACCGCTCGGATGCGACGACGAACCCCTGGACCAGGAACAGGTCGTCGACGCTGGCGGCGTAGATGTGTGGAACCCCCCAGCGGTCCCGGATCACCTCGACGGGCTCACGCAGACCGGCGACGCGGATCTCGCCCTCGATCCGCGGCTGCGCTCGCTGGGCCGCCTCCCGCACCTCGTCCACCCAGCCCGCCACGGCGGCGAGCGTATCGAACGGGAGGCCACGTAGCCTCGCATTGAGCAGAAGGGGCCGGTTCTGGAATGATGCGCCGGTGACCGACCACCGCCCGTGGTTCACGAGCTACCCGACCGCCGTTCCCCACACGCTCGAGCCCTACCCGGAAGTCTCCGTGTTCTCCATGCTCGAGGGCTCGGCCAGGAGGTTCCCCCACCGACCCTCGATGGCCTGGTTCGGCAGGCACATGTCCTATGAGTTCCTGCTACACGAGGTGGAGCGATTCTCGGGTGTTCTGGCCAGCCTCGGTCTGCGGAAGGGCGACCGGGTGGGGTTGATCCTTCCGAACTCGCCGCAGTACGTCATCGCGTACTACGCCATCGCCCGGATCGGCGCCATCGTGGTGGGCAACAACCCCCTGTACACGCGGCGGGAGATGGAGCACCAGCTGAGGGACGCGGGGATCCAGGTCGTCGTGGTGCTGGACCAGCTCTACCCCAACTTCGCCCCGGTGTTCGCCTCCACCGGCATCCGCGACGTCATCGTCACGAAGGTCACCGATTACATGCCCTTCCCGCTGAAGCAGCTCGCGCCGCTCAAGTTCCGCCGCGAGGCGAGGCACGAGGGCAAGCCCTGGCCACCGGTCCGCAAGAGCGCCCTCGTGAAATGGTGGGCCGCGTTGATGAAGCAGCCCGGGCCGATCCCTCCGGTGGCCACGGTCGACCCCAGGCGTGACCCTGCCGGGTTCATCTACACGGGGGGGACCACCGGATTGTCGAAGGGGGCGATGCTCTCGCACTTCAACCTGGTGGCGAACGCGACGCAAGCCACGGCGTGGTTCCCCACGATCGTCCCCGGAGAGGATGCGGTGATGTGCGTCCTTCCGTTCTTCCATTCCTACGGGATGACCACGGAGCTGAATCTCGGCGTCCTGAACGGAGCGATGCTCGTCCTGGTGCCTCGGTTCGAGCTCCACATGGTGCTGAAGCAGCTGGCCAAGGAGAAGCCGTCGCTGTTCCCCGGCGTGCCTCGGCTGTACATGCAGTTGAACGACGCGCCCGAGACGCGCAAGTTCGACCTTCGGTCGATCAAGGCATGCGTGTCCGGCGCGGCGCCGCTGCCGCAAGCTGTAGCCGAGAGGTTCCACGAGGTGACCGGCGGCGCGAACCTGGTCGAGGGCTACGGCCTGACGGAGGCATCACCCGTGACGCACGCGAACCCGGTCGTCGGCGGGGCCCGCCCGGGGACGATCGGGCTTCCCATCCCCGACACCGACTGCAGGATCGTCAACCTGGACGACCCGGATCGGGATGTGGGATCCGGAGAGCGCGGCGAACTCTGCGTCCGAGGACCGCAGGTCATGCTGGGGTACTGGAACCGTCCGGAGGAGACCGCCCTCACCATCCGGACCGGATGGCTGCACACGGGCGACGTCGCGATCATGGACCCGGATGGGTACTTCCGGATCGTGGATCGGATCAAGGAGATGATCATTGTCTCAGGGTTCAATGTGTACCCGACTGAAGTCGAGGACGTGCTGTTCCATCACCCCAAGATCCTCAAGGTCAGCGTGGTCGGGATCCCCGACTCGGAGACCGGCGAGGCGGTCAAGGCCTTCGTGGTCCTCCGTCCCGGCGAGCAGGCGACCGCAGAGGAGATCATCCGGTGGGCCCGGGACTCCTCGCAGGGCCTGACCGGCTACCGCGTGCCCAAGCACGTCGAGTTCCGCGACTCGCTCCCCGAGACCCTGATCGGGAAGGTCCTTCGCCGCGTCCTCCAGGAGGAGGAGCGCCAGAAGCAGGAGGCCTCGGCCCGGCACTCCTCCTGACCGCCCCGCCGGTCAGGGAGCGGGCGGAGTCCCCTGTGTGGGTGGAGTCTCCAGTGTGGTGGCGGGTGGAGTCTCCAGCGTTGTCGCGGTGGGTGTCTCCTGGGTGGTAGGGGGTTGTGTCGGGCGAGGCGCGTACGCCTGCATGATCAGCCAACTGGTGACACCCAGCCACACGACGAACAGGGCGAACAGGATGAGGTCGTAGACGCCGCCGGGAGCGAACAGGCCCGTGTCGATCAGGACGGAGAGGCCGGTGCCGAGGGCGAGGACGAAGACCGCGTAGCTCGCGTTCGTGTACCACGCCGGGAACGTGCCATGGCGGGCCGAAACGACGGCCGTCGCCGCCAGGAGGGGTGCCACGGCGAACCAGGTGAGGGCGTAGGAAAGGAGCCGCATGTCATGGAGCGGCACAACGGCAGCCAGGCCGGGGACCTGAACGGTCTGCTGGAGGCCACCGTAGGCAACCCACCCTCCGCCGGAAAAGGCGTCGGCGACATGCGCCGCGGTGGCCATGGCCAGCACGCCCACGGCGATTGGCCCCACCGCCGCGATCCCCGAGCCGAAGGCCACCGCGGAGATCCGCCCGGGGTCCCCCTCGGAATGGCGGAGGTGGGCACGCAGGCTGCCCAGGAACCACAGGAACAGCACCCCCGCCAGTCCCGTGAAAAGGATCTGCACCCGGATGGCTGAAGCGTTCTCTGCGGAGTACCGGGCGACATCGAGGGGGGGATCGTCGAAGCGGGGGTACAGGGGGGTGAAGAACTCCTGGATCACCAGGAGGATGGCCGCCCCCAACCCGGCTCCCGCCCCGTACCGCTCCCAGTTCGGTTCGGCCATGGCGACCTCCTCGGTGCGACCTTCCCGCGGGATTATGCCCCGGGACAGACCTCCGCGGCCATGGCCGGGGGAGGGCACCGCGATTTCGCGCGCGAGGGAAGAGAGATGCCTACGGCTACGGCTTGTGGGCTGTGGCGATGACGCTGATCGCGACCCGATCCTGGCGCTCGGCGGGGAGCAGCTCGCGCATGAGATCGATGATCTCCTTCGTGAACAGTGGATACAAGGCCGCGCTGTGGATCCCGAAGGGCGTCCGTTCGCCGATCGAGATCTCGCGGAACCCCGCCTTCTCCATCTTCCGGGCGAAGACACGCTCCGCCATGGCGCCGGACACTCACCCGGCCCAGGCGGAATCGCTGGTCAGGATCTCTGGAGGCAGGTCTTCCTCGACGGTGAGGTCGGCCACACACATCCGCCCTCCCGGCCTCAACACCCGGAACACTTCCGCGAGCACGCGGGACTTCCGGGGCGAGAGGTTGATGACGCCGTTGGAGACGACCACGTCGATGCTCTCGTCGGGGAACGGGAGGTCCTCCATCTCGCCATGGCGGAATTCGGTCCAACCATCCACGCCCGCCTCGCGGGCATTGCCCAGGGCTCGATCGACCATTTCGTCCAGGAGGTCGATGCCAATGGCTCGTCCCGCGGGGCCGACACGCCTGGCCGCGAGAATCGTGTCGATGCCGCCGCCGCACCCCAGGTCGAGCACGGTTTCGCTGGGACGAAGGCCCGCATGGCGGATCGGGTTCCCCACGCCCAGCGCCCAGGCGATGGCCCCGGCCGGGACCTCGGCGAGTTCCTCGTCGTCGTACAGGTTTCGGGCGACCCGTTCGCCACCGCCGGCAGTGGTCTGCTCGTAGACGGAGCGAACGACATCCCTGATCTGGTCCTGGAACAGCATGTCCTGGGACACGGCCGGCCCTCCTTACAGTTCCTCGATGAATCGTTCGAGGCGCGTGCGGACCTCGGGCGGGATCTCCTCCACATCATTCGAGGCGAGGAAGGTTCGCAGCTCCCTGGCGAACTCGAGCTCCCCGCAGCAACGCCGGCAAAACGCCAGGTGCTGCTCGACCTTGGCTTGATCCTTCGGCGCGAGGGTCCGGTCCAGGTAGTCCCAGAGCTGCCGGACCGCATCCGAGCAGGGGATCATGCGTTCGCCCTTGCTCACGGGGTGACCTCCTTTGCCAACAATCCGGTCTCGGAGGCGTAGAGCCACAGCTCCTTCTCGAACACCTTCCTCCCCCGGTGGAGCCGAGCAAGGACCGTGCCGAGTGGGGCTCCCAGCATCCGGGCGATCTCCTTGGTTGCGAACCCTTGCATGTACCGGAGGACCAGGGGCGCCCGGTAGATGTCGGGCAGCCGCATCAGCACCGCGTGCACGTCCTCCTTCCCGAACGCCTGCAGGATGTCCAGGTGCAAGCTGTCCGAATAGGGGAACGGGTCCTCCTCGGCGATGGTCCGATACAGGGAGAAGTCGTCGACGTCCTCCACGTTCACTTCCTGCACGGCCCTCGATTCCTTCCGGAGCCGGTCTCGGTAGGCGTTCACCAGGATCGCTCGCATCCATGCACTGCCCGCTTCCGGAGCCGAAAGGGTGCCGAAGGCCCGGTAGGCGCGAAGGAGGCATTCCTGCACCAGGTCCTCCGCGCCCGCGTCCGTGAGTTGACGAGCCACGGAGTACAACCGCGGCAGCTGCTCACGGGCCAGTTTCTCGAAGGCGTCCTTCGAGACCCGTTCGACCGTTCGAGCCTCCTCCTCACCCACTTCCCCACCGTCGCCGTCCTGTTTCAAGACGATGGCGGAGCCGAAGTTATTGCATCCGCCCAGAAACGCAATGCGAGGATCGCGGGCCGGCGTCTTCTCCGGTGTCGGCAACCCATGCGAGTGAACGGAGGGCCGGTGGGCGAAACGGCGACGTTGGTGGGGTCCTACGAACTAGGGGAGATCGTTCCGGACTTCGAGCTGCCCACCCTGGGCGGGGGGACGGCGCGGCTGTCCGACTACCGGGGAAGACCGGTCCTGATCTTCTTCACCGCAACCTGGTGTCCATACTGCGGCGCCGAAGCGCCCTATCTGGAGCAGGAGATCTGGCAGCACTACCGGAGCCGCAACCTCCAGGTGATCTGCATCGACGTGAAGGAGAACGCCCGCATCATGGAACCGTTCGTGGAGCGGTACGCATGGACCTTCCCCGTGCTTCACGACGGCGACGGGGAGGTGTCGATGCGGTTCGCTCCCTTCAAGGAAGGGCTTCCACCCGAGGTCGCCATCATCAACGCGCACTTCGTCCTGGATGGGGACGGCGTGGTCCGCTACCGCGACTTCCTCAACATGGAACGGTTCGACGCGAAGGCCTCCCACGTACGGGAGTTCCTCGATGGTTTCCTGGGGGTCGAGTCGTGATCGCGCCGGAGCTGGACCTGGGGAGCTGGCTCTCCCTGTCGGCCAGGGTGGAGCCGGCGAGACTCCGGCCCGGTGACCGCGGACGCCTGGTGGTGGAAGTGACTGTGCCCGAGGGGTGCCATGTCGAATCCCACGACCCCACTGAGCCGTGGCTGATCGCCACGGTGCTGGGGGTGGAGGCCCCAGAGGGGATCGCACCGGGCGACGTGGCCTATCCCGATGGCGAGGACAAGGTCTTCGACTGGAGCCCCACCGTTCTGCGGGTGTACCAGGGGAGCTTCGAGCTGTCGGCACCCCTGGAGGTGTCCTCGGGCGCTTCGCCCGGGTCAGTCGAGGTCGTCGCTCGACTGAGCTATCAGGGATGCACCGAATCGCTCTGCCTCATGCCGGCACAACAGACGGTGGGGGCGAGCTTGGAGATCGCGACGGAATGAGGAAAGGGAGGTGGGAATGATGGCCACGGTGGAGATGGGACGGGCTCGCCGAGCGACAGCGGAGGGGTCGCTTCGCGTCGGAAGTTGGCTGATGGGGGTGGCGGCCGCCGGATTCATCGGGTATGCGGTGATCTTCTTCATCCGCAACTTCACGAGCAGTTTCCTGGAGCTCGGGATCGGGCCGAACGAGGTGAACATGGGGAGGGACGAGATCCAATCCTTCAGTCCTTCCCTTTTCGAGTACATCAGTCACTTGCACATCGCGGTATCCGGGTTCATCGCGGCCACCGGGTTGGCCGTGCTGTTCCTCGTGACGTTTGGCGTTCGGCGCAGGGAACTGTGGGCGTGGGTCGGCGCAGTGGCCTCTCCGGTGCTCGGCTTGGCGGTGGCGCTGCCCGCCCACTACCCGAACCACTTCGACACGCTCGGTCACCTCGGCCTGATCTACCTTGCGACCGTGATCTTCGTCGTCGGGGCTCTCCTGTCGTTGCGGGCGATCCTGACCCTGAGGTCTGCGGGTTAAGCGGGCGCCGCAGCGAGTAATCGGATCGCCTGCGTTCTCTCCCCCGGGGTGAGCTGTCGGAGAGGAGCCCGGACGCCCTGGCGCACCGGCACGCCGCGTTCGGCCAGGATGGCCTTGAGCGCGGCATGGAACGGGATCCGGTCCAGGACCTCGCGGAACCGGATCACCGCGCGATGCGCGTCACGGCTTCGCTCGTGCACCAGGGCCGCGATCAGCTCGGGGAAGGCCGCGGCCAGGCCTGAAACGGCACCGGTCGCCCCGCGTTCCAATCCCTCCTGCACCAACGGCTCGGATCCGATGAACACGTCGAGGCCGTCGAGCAGGTACGGCTCGACGGCCTCGAACGGTGTATCGGACACCTTCATCCCGGCCAGGTTCGGCGCGGCGTCGCGGAGCCGCTCGATCACCGAGGTCGGGATGGCGTACCCGCTGCGAGCCGCGAACTCGTACACGTAGAACGGGAGCGGCGCGCAGGCGTTCGCGGCGGCGCAGAAGTGTTCGACCAGGCTCCGGTCGTCGAGCGGGAAGTACGGAGGCGCGATCACGGCAACGGCGTCCGCTCCGGCCGCGCCCGCGTGGCCTGCCAGCGTGACCGTGTCGGCGGTGGTCTGCGCCCCGCAGTGCACGGCCAGGGCGAACCCGGGCGGGCGGGCGGCGATGAACAGCTCCGCGGCGCGCTTCCGCTCCTCGAGCGAGAGGAGGACCCCCTCGCCGGTCGTACCGCAGGCAAGGAGGCCGTCGATCCCTCCGGCGGCGAGGAACGGGACGAGCGCGCCGATGGCGTCCTCGTCGAGCCGCGAACCGGCGTCCGCAAGCGGGGTCACCGACGCGGCGATCGCTCCGTGCAGCATGCGCCGACTGTACCGACTCAGAGCGTAGGGGGTTCTCGTGGCTCGAAGGCCCGTCCCGGGGCGAACGGGTTCTCACCGACCTTCCCCGTGAGCAGATCGACCAGCAGCCGGCTCCCCGCCGGGCCGAGCATGATGCCGTGCCCGCTGTATCCGGTGTTCACCCAGAGTCCATCGATCAACAACGAGCCGATCAGCGGTCGATGGTCCGGCGTCACCGTGTACTGCCCCGCCTGAAGGAGCCAGGGGACGGCCCCCCGATCCCACACGTCTCGCCAGAAGGGAACCACCCTCGCCACCGAGTACGGACTGGTCGGATCGAGAAGCTGGAAGGCGAAGGCCGGGTCCACCGGGACGGTGTCCGCCGGAGGGCTCTCCGGCGTGGCCGGGTCGGTGAACAGGAGCCACGCGCCCGCCAAAGCGGGGCGCCAGTGGACCCCGGTGTCCTCGTCGATCGTCATCGGCGCGTCCGGCGGCACCTCGGGCACCTCCGGAAGGATCAGCTTCTGACGGCGGACCGTGACGATCGGGAGCCCGAACCCCTCGGTCCTGGCAAGTGGTCCCGACAAAGGCCCGGCAGCGATCACCGCGACGTCGGTGGGAACGACCCCTTTGGTCGTTCGGACCGCGGTGAGCCTGCCACCCGATGCGACGAAGCCCGTCACCGCGCAGTCGACCATCACATCGGCTCCCGAACCATGGACCAGGCCGAATGTGAGCTGCGTCGTGTTCAGGAACCCGTCCCCGGCGCGCCACCTCGCCTGGACGACGTTCTCCCCGACGTATGGGAATCGGTCGCGCACCTCGTCGCCCGGGAGCAGTTCGACGTCGTCCTGGCCCCATTCATGCAGCTTGGCCACGAGCACGCGCTGGCGTTCGGCGTTGCGATCGTCGGTGGTGAGCCACAGGTAGCCCTGCTGGCGGACATCGATGTCGTACGTGTCCTGGCCGGTGACCTCACGGAAGTTCAGGAACAGCTCCGCCGACTCACGGACGAGCGTCAGCTCCTCCAGGTCGTCGAATTGGAGGCGGAAGGCCCCGGCCGCGACCGGTGTGGTCAGCGTGCAGAGGGCCGGCCGCGCTTCCACCAGGAGGGGCTTCATTCCCGCCCTCGCGGCAAAGAACGCCGTGGCCGCCCCGATCACCCCGCCGCCGATGACGACGAGCTCCGCCGATGCCGGCGGCTCGTTCAGGTACTTCACGAAGTCCGTTCTTCGATGGCCGCGACGAGCTCGCGGCAGAACGCCGGGATGTCATCGACGACGCGCCCCCACACGATGGCGCCGTCGCGGAATGCCGGCTCGTCCACCCACGTGGCGCCCGCGTTCACCAGATCGTCCTTGATGCCGAGGCTCCCGGTGGCCCGATGCCCGCCGACGATGCCGGCTGAGATGCCGACCAGACCGGCGTGGCAGATCAGCCCGACGATCTTGCCCTGGCCGTATGCCTTGGCCACCAGGCTGGTGACCTCCTCGTACCGGCGGAGCTTGTCCGGAGCCCACCCGCCGGGCACGACGATCGCGTCGAAGTCGTCGGCGGAGACGTCCTTCGCCGCGACATCGCTGGTCGCCTCCAGGGCGTGCTTCCCCCGGACGGTCTGGCCGCCCGCGATCCCGACCACCGTGACGTCCGCCGCCTCTTCGCGCAGGCGCATGAGCGTCACCCAGAACTCGAGGTCCTCGAACCCCTCCGCCAGGAGCACCGCGACCCTTCGGCCCGACAACCTCGTTCCGTCCGCCATGCCCTCACCTCCGCCACCCGAGCCTACCGCCCGGGCGAGTCGAGGTGGGACGGCGTCAGCCCGAGGCGGCCGCCCCCACCTCGAACTGAGCCGCTTCGGTGGAACCGGGGAGGGCCATGGTCGACGAGTCTCCCCCGATCGCTCTCGACACGCGGTCGAAGTACCCCGTCCCCCACCTCGGCCTGGTGGCGGGTGGCCGTGTAGCCCTCCGCTTCGAGCTCGAACTCCCGGTCCTGGAGCTCGACGTAGGCGGACATCCCGGACTCCCTGTAGCCGCGCGCCAGCGCGAACATGGAAGCGTTCAGCGCGTGGAATCCGGCCAGCGTCACGAATTGGAACGCGTAGCCCATCCTGCCAACGCGATCACGTCTTCGGCCGTGTAGGTGCGTTCGATTCCTCG
>JBKPDU010000146.1:0-7867 GCA_046728055.1 Actinomycetota bacterium
GAGCAGGATCGCGCCGTCGTCGATCAGGAGCACGGGGTCGTAGGTGTAGATCGCATCGGGGTCGCCCGGGACCATGGCCTCCCCCACAACGACATCCGCTCCTGCCGTCTCGAGCTCGGCGCGGAACGCATATGCTCGTGCTCGGCGCGGGAAGGATCGGGGGCCGCCAGCCACCCGTAGTCGCGCCACCTCGTCAGATCGTCAGGTCGCGGTTCCCGAACGTAGACCCGCCCAAGGGGCGCTGTCTGATCTTGGATCATTCCGGCCGGATCTCGCGCGTCCGTCTATCCTGGGGCTCCGCCCCCGTTCTTCTCTCCGCCGTGCTCTTGGAGGTATTTGTCCACCTCGCGACGTTCCCAGTCGCTGCCGAAGAGCCCGGTGAAACCAAACATGGCGATGCCAATGATCGCGACGAGGACGCCGGCGCCAAGCATCGGCCAGTAGAACCACCAGTCATCCGTGCCCGTGAACACGTCGATGGCGAACCAGAGCACGCTGAGAGCCAGGTAGACCACCAGGATCGTGTAGAACCGCCGCTTCCGCCGAACCCATCGGCGCGCTTCTTCTCGCTCAACGCCCATGCCCACTCCTGGACCGCTGCACCATACCGCGTTGTCGATGAACTCCGCCGGCCCACCCCTCCCACGGCAGATTTAGCAGCTGATGTCGAGTCGGAGGCGGGCTTGACCCCTGTCAGGGCCGCTGCCTAGAATGAACCGCTCGACTCGGTTAGGAAACTTTCCTAATCATTTGGGAGGAGGTGAGCCCCAGCCCAAGGCCTCCCGGAACCCAGACCGAAGGAGAGAGCAGTGCCACTCACCCCACCAATTCGGCGACGCCTGCTCGTGTCTGCCATTGCGCTCGCTACTGCGATCATGGTCCTGACCCCACCAGCTCACTCGACTCCCGGTCCCGCGTTCGTCCGTGTCAACCAGGTCGGTTACCCGGCAGCGTCCGCGAAGAGGGCCTACCTGATGTCGACCGATGCGGCAACGAACGCCACGTTCGAGGTCAAGGATGGGACTGGCATCGCCGTCTTCTCAGGACCAATTGGGCCGCTGCTCGGCTCGTGGAGTCGCACCTTCCCGTTCGTGTACGCGCTCGACTTTGGATCCGTCACCGCGCCGGGGACCTACTCGATAGCGGTGAGCGGGCCGGTCTCCGCGTCCTCCCCGACCTTCGAGATAGACACCGGGCAGAACGTCTACGACGAGGCGCTCGCGAACGCGCTCTCCTTCTTCCAGACCGATCGTGACGGCCCCGACTTCATCGCCGGACCCCTGCGCTCCGCCCCCGCGCATCTCAACGACCAGAACGCGATGACGTATCTCGCGCCCCACGTCAACCCGAGCGGGCGCTTCTCTGGCGATCTCGATCCGCTCGGCGTCCGGATCGACGCCTCGGGTGGATGGTGGGACGCCGGCGACTACATCAAGGGCGTGCAGACCCTCAGCTACACGACGGACATGCTGCTCACCGGAGTTCGCGACTTCCCGGCGCTGATGGGAGCCGGCTCGGCGACGTCGGACTTCACGGCGGAGGCGAAGTTCGGGACGGACTGGCTCCTTCGAATGTGGGACGACGAGACGAAGACCTTCTATTTCCAGGTGGGGATCGGAACTGGAAATGCCAATGCCGTCGGGGACCACGACATCTGGCGCCTGCCCCAGGAGGATGACACCTACGGGGGGACCGACCCCCTCTACCGATACATCCGCAATCGGCCGGTGTTCCGCGCAGGTCCGCCCGGGTCGCTCATCAGCCCAAACCTCGCTGGGCGAATGGCTGCGGCGTTCGGCCTGTGCTTCCAGATCTACAAGCTGAGCGATCCGACGTTCGCGAACAGGTGCCTCCTCGCGGGGCAGCACATCTTCGATCTGGCCGACACGACCCCAAAGGGGAACTTGCTCACGTATCTCCCGTTCAGCTTCTACCCGGAAACCGAGTGGCGGAGCGATCTGGAGCTCGGCGCGGTGGAGCTCTACATGGCCGTGGCGAGCGGTGGCCTGCCGGCCGGACTGCCGCACACTGATCCCGGCTTCTATCTCCAGCAAGCCGCCCACTGGGCCAAGGCCTACATCACCGGCCCGGACGACGCTGAGGACACCCTCAATCTCTACGATGTCAGCGGGCTGGCGCACTACGAGCTCCACAAGGCGATCGACCAGGCCGGCAACCCGACCGGACTGGAGGTCACCCAGGCCGAACTCGTCGCCGACCTGAAGAAGGCCCTGGACAACGCGATCGCGCAGGCCGCGACCGATCCGTTCGAGTTCGGTTTCCCCTGGGCGACCTGGGACACCGCCTCTCACGGCACCGGGCTCTCCGTCATGGCGAGCGAATACGCACAGCTCACGGGGTCCAGCGCGTACGCGGAGTGGAGCGGCCGCTGGCTGGCCAACATCCTCGGCGCCAACGCTTGGGGGTCGTCGTTCATCGTCGGCGACGGCACCACGTTCCCACACTGTCTCCACCATCAGGTGGCGAACCTGGTGGGATCCCTCGACGGCTCGCCCCCCACTCTGGAGGGCGCAGTGGTCGAAGGTCCCAACGGCACGCTCTTCACCGGGTTCCAGACTGGGATGAGGAACTGCCCGCCCGACGACAGTGACCCGTTCGCGGAGTTCAACTCGGGCAAGGCGAGGTTCAGGGACGACGTCGAATCGTTCTCGACCGTGGAGCCGGCCGTCGACCTGTCGGCCACGTCTCCTCTCGCCTTCGCGTGGCAAACGGTGCCAACCCCGCCGCCGCCTCCGCCACCGCCACTCCCCCAGACCGTGGTGACGATCCAGTTCGACGACGGCGTGGCCGATCAATACGGCGCGCTGGCCACGCTGAATGAACACGGGATGCACGCGACGTTCTATGTGAACACCGGCGTCGTCGGAGACTCCGCGCACATGACCTGGACGCAGCTTCAGGATCTGGCGGCCGCCGGGAACGAGATCGCCGGACACACGCTCACCCACGTCAACCTGAAGCCCCTGAAGACCGCCGACGCGAGGCTCGAGGTCTGCCAGGACCGAAACAACCTGCTCGACCATGGGTTCCAGCCGACCTCCTTCGCGTACCCGTTCGGGACGTTCGACGAGGGCACCAAGCAGGTGGTGAGGGATTGCGGCTACAACAGCGGCCGCGGGGTCTCGGGCGTGGACGGGATGTCGGTCTTCGCCGAGACCATCCCTCCGGCCGACGCCTTCGCCACCCGCACGCCCCCCAACCCGAAGCAGGGCACGACCCTCGAGACGATCGAGGGCTACGTGACGGGGGCGGTGGCCCATGGCGGCGGCTGGGTGCAGCTCGTGTTCCACCACGTATGCGACGGTTGCGACGCCTACTCGATCACCCCGGCCGACTTCGACTCGCTGCTCGACTGGCTCCAGGGCCAGGCGGCGAACAACGTGGTCGTTCGGACCACGCACGAGGTGGTCGGAGGCCCCGTGCAACCGCCCGTTCAGCCGTAGTCACGCCTGTCAGAAGTTCACGGGTCAACGCGGGCCTCGAAGCGGCCTGAAGAACTCACGTATGTCGTGGGCGAGGAGCTCTGGTTCCTCGAGAGCGGCGAAGTGGCCACCCCGCGGCATATGAGTCCACCGGGTGATGTTGAAGAAGTGCTCGGCGAGCTCCCGCGGAGGGCGCGCCGTGTTGGGGCGATAGCTGTCGGCGAACACGGCGAATCCCGATGGCACCTGAACCCTCGTTCCAGGGGGTGGCGGAGTCTCGAAGTGCGCG
Source organism: Actinomycetota bacterium (assembly GCA_046728055.1). Classification (GTDB taxonomy): domain Bacteria; phylum Actinomycetota; class UBA4738; order UBA4738; family HRBIN12; genus AC-69. Next base: position 3,733 of record JBKPDU010000146.1, read on the forward strand.
AAGTCGTAGTAGCCGCGCATCGAAGAACCGATGCTGGCGGTGACCCAATAGATCGTGAGGTTCGTCAGGAGCTGGTCGCGGGTGAACCGGGACTCGAGTTCGCCCCCACAGTCGCTCAACGTCCGGAAATTGTCCAGGATCCAGGCAGCGAGCCCGGCCGGCGAGTCGGTGAGTCCATAGGCGACCGTCTGCGGCCTCGTTCTCTGCATGCGCGAGTACGCGGTGTCGTCTGCCCGCTCTCGCTTCTGCGCTTCGATGAACTCGCGCACCACGGACGGCCATGGCTCCGGGGGAGGATAGAGGTAGAAGGTGCTCAGGTGGATTCCGACGAGATCCTCGGGATGGCGAAGGCCGAGCTGGATGGTGACGCCCGAGCCGACGTCACTGCCGTGCGCACCGAACCGCTCATAGCCGAGCCCCTCACGCATCAGCCTCCACCAGAGGTCGGCGATGGTTCCCTCGAGCACGGTCTCGCCGAGCGGGTCCGAGAACCCATATCCGGGCAGGGACGTGATGACCACGTCGAACGCGTCCTCGGCGCGGCCGCCGTGGGCGGCAGGGTCGGTCAGCAGCGGCAACACGTCGAGGTGTTCGATGAACGAGCTGGGGAAGCCGTGTGTCAGCACCAGGGGTAACGGCGCCGGTCCGATGCCGCGCTCGTGCACGAAATGCACCGATACCTCACCGATCCGCGCGCGGAAGTGTGAGAGGCGGTTCAGCTCTCGTTCCTCCTTGCGCCAGTCGAAGTCGTCGGCCCATGTGGCCAACAACGATCGAAGGTATTCGGGATCGACTCCCGCATCCCACCCCGGGGCGGCGATACGATCCGGCCACCGAGTACGCCTGATGCGCTCACGCAGGTCGGAGAGCACCGTCTCGTCAACGGCCACGGTGAACGGCTCGATCCGTATCGCATCCCGCATGCGGCCCCCTCGGTCGTCAACCGCCAATCGACCGGATTCAGGCTACTCACCTCCACATACACTGGAGCGCCGTGGCCGATCCGAAGCGCGCGCATCGACGGGTTCTTGACTTCGCTCTGGGTCTTCCGGGCGCGTACGAGGATCATCCCTGGGACGAGATCGTGGTAAAGGTGAACAAGAAGGTGTTCGTGTTCCTCGGAAACGAGGACAGCCCGATGTGGCCGGGGATGACGGTCAAGCTCCGAGACTCACACGAGCAGGCCCTGGCTATTCCAGGTGCCGAGCCGGCCGGATACGGACTGGGAAAGAGCGGATGGGTTTCCCTCACGTTCCGGACCAAGCTTCCGCCTGTGGGCGTACTCACCGACTTGGTCGAGGAGAGCTATCGGCTCGTCGCCCCTAAGCGGTTGGTCGCCGAGCTCGATCAGCGGTGAGGGCCTGGTTCGCTATCCCTGCACCTGGATGACCACCTTGCCCCGGGGATGCCCTTTCTCCAGGTACCGGATGGCCTCGGGGGTATCGCCCAGCGGGTAGATCCGATCGACGACCGGCGTGACCTTGCCGGCCTCGATGAGCTCCTTGAGGGCGAGGAGGTCCTTCTGGTTCTCGTTCGAGTTCAGCCCTCGCATCCTCTGACCCACGAACAGGGACAACAGGGGCGCCCGGAGCATCCCCCGGAAGAAGCCTCCGGTCCAGCGTCCACCTCCGTCCCCACCGACGATCACGAGGGTCCCCTTCGGGGTCAGGGCCCGGCGTAGTTGTGACAAGGGACGACGGCCCGCGGTGTCGACGATCACGTCCCAGCGCCGCGATCCATCTGTGAAGTCCTCGCGCGTGTAGTCCATCACCTCGTCCGCGCCGATCGACCGGACCAGGTCCATCTTCGTCGTGCTGCACACGCCGGTGACTTCCGCGCCGAATGCCTTGGCGATCTGCACGGTGAGCGTTCCGACGCCTCCGGCCGCGCCGATCACCAGCACGGTCTGCCCCGGTTGCACCTTCCCCACGTCGCGGATTGCCTGGAGGGCCGTGAGACCGGAAACGGGAACGGCCGCGGCATCCTCGAAACTCAGCCTGGCCGGCTTCGGGACCAGCTTGCCGGGTGGGGCGATCGCGAGCTCCGCGAAGGACCCCGGGCCAATGCCCATCACCTCGTCGCCGGGTTCGAAGCCCGTGACCGATGCCCCGACTGCCTCGATCGTCCCCGCGACGTCCCAACCTCTGACACTGACCTTCGGCCTGCGGAAACCAAGCATCAAGCGCGCGAAGTACGGCTGCCCGGTCATCACGTGCCACACGTCCGGGCCGCAGCCCGCCGCGTGCACCCGAACGAGCACATCCTTCTCCCCGACCACCGGGTCATCGATGTCTCGGAACTCCAGCACGTCGGCCGAGCCGTACCTGTCCTGCACGATAGCCTTCATCGCCGTTCCCTCCTTCTGCTCCTTATCCCAACACGGGGGCGGGCGTGCGGTCTTCCACGACCCGCATCCCCTTCACCAGCAGCCAGACGACCTGGCCGGTGTACGCCGTACACCTTCCTGGCGCTACCCTAGGTGTACGTCGTACACTTGTCAAGGCCCTTATGGAGCCCGTCCCGGACGGGCCCTTGGCAGGAGGTGGTGATGGCCGTGAAGAGCGAGGTCGAAGCGGGGCCACGTGAGCACCTGAGCAGGGAGAAGGTCCTGCTCGCCGCCGTCGCGCTGGCGGACGAGGCTGGTGTGGAGTCCCTCAGCATGCGCCGGCTCGCCCAGGAGCTCCTCGTCGTGCCGATGGCCCTGTACAAGCACGTGGCCAACAAGGACGAGTTACTCGACGGCATGCTCGATGTCGTGGTCGGCGAGATCGATCCGCCCGATCCCGACCTCGACTGGAAGACCGCGGTCCGCCAGCGGATCCTCTCGGCCCGTCGAGCGCTCCTCCGCCACCCGTGGGCGTCCCGGGTCATGGAGTCACGGACCAATCCGACGCCCACGGTGCTCGCGTACATGGACTCGATGATCGGGATGTTCCGGGCTGGGGGTTTCTCGATCGACCTGACTCACCACGCGATGCACGCGATGGGCAGCCGGCTGTTGGGGTTCTCCCAGGAACTGTTCAACGACCGCGCTGACACCGACCCGTCGACGGAGGCGGAGATGTGGGGGGCGATGTCCGAAGCGTACCCCTCCATCTACGAGCTCGTCCTAGCAATCACCCACGACGACGCGTCCGTCGTCGGTCCGGGATGCGACGATCAGTTCGAGTTCGAGTTCGCGCTAGATCTGTTACTCGACGGACTCGAGCGGCTGAGAAACCAATCGACATGACGGGCCAGCCTCGTCGTGCTGCTCTGAAACGACCTTTGATCGCCGTGGTGGGCGTCGTCGCCGCTGTCTCATTCCTCGCGGGCCTCGCCACCGGCCGCTCGACTGGCCCAGAAACCGCCATCCCGGATGAGACGTCCCCGACCCCGAGTCCGGTGACGGCGTCTACCTACCTGCGGTACCACGCGGCGACACCCAGGCAGCCGTTCACCGAACTGCTCGAGCCGTTCGACTACGACCCCGCGCCGCCCCTCGAGGTCACCGCGATCGACGGCTACTACCTGCGGATCGTTTCGCTCGACGAGGTGGGCGGGCCGCGCTGGGGCCTGCCGCTCCATTGCCGCCGGTGCCCGGCATTCCGGGTGGACCCCGGGGTCGAGACCTTCCTTCTGTACCGGGGACGATGGTGGATGGAGCACCAGATGTCTGGGTTCAGGGCCTTCGGTCACTACGAGGTCCACGGTGACCGAGTCGCGTTCTTCAACGATCCGAACTGCTCGGGCACCCGGGGCGTGTACCGGTGGTCGAGGACTCGGACGACCCTGTCCTTCCAGGTGCTACAGGATCCGTGCCCGTTCGAGGACGAGCGCGCTGACGATCTGATGTTCTCGCCCTGGACCCGCGTCCGCCCGTGCCTGTCGGGGATCGAGTACTGGTGGCCGGCACTGATCGGGTGCAAGGGCGGCGAGTCGGGTGTCCAGTTCCCGTGAGCAACTCGGAGGTCGACGTCGGGGTGATGCTTCGCGGCGTCGGCAAGCGTGATCGCGTCCTGCCGGGATCGACCCGCTGCTCGTGAAGGAGGTGGTCGACGAGCTCCAGCAAGAGGAGCGGAAGATCAGGGAGAATCTCCGGGGCCTCCAGGGAGAGCCGGACGCGGCCCACGCCCTGGCGGCCCTCCGGCTGCTC